>CAZGWV010000020.1:20897-34274 GCA_964529555.1 uncultured Rhizobium sp. | reverse complement strand
ATGGGCATGTCGCGCGTCTATCTCGAAACCAATTCCGCGCTAGCTCCCGCGCTGAAGCTCTATCGGGATGTGGGCTTCCAGCCTTTGCGCGAGCCTCAGCCGTCACCCTATGCGCGGGCCGATGTTCAGCTGGAACTGTTTCTGTAATCCGACGTTTGCGCGACGGCTAATCCGACAACGTACTCTAGATCTCGTCGTCCGTGAGCGGACGCCAGTTGGCGCCGTCGAACACTTCGAGCGGGCCGAAGTCGGACTTGTAGCCCATCTTCTCCGAACCCTTCACCCAATAGCCGAGATAGACGTAGGGCAGGCCCAGTTCGGAAGCGAGGCGCACATGGTCGAGCACCATGTAGGAGCCCATGCTGCGCTCGGAGAGTTCCGGCCGGAAGAACGAGTAGACCATCGACAATCCGTCACGCAGCACGTCGGTCAACGCGGCGGCCTGCAGCGTACCATCGTCCTCGGCGCCGGGC
The DNA here is from genome assembly GCA_964529555.1 of uncultured Rhizobium sp. Taxonomy (GTDB): domain Bacteria; phylum Pseudomonadota; class Alphaproteobacteria; order Caulobacterales; family Hyphomonadaceae; genus UBA7672. The sequence continues at coordinate 33,801 of CAZGWV010000020.1, read as the reverse complement.
TGCACGCGGTTGCGGTATTCGAACACGACGGTGCGCACGGGGCTTGCGTCCACCATGCCGGCATAGTCGCGGATTTCCATGTCGGTCATGCCGCCGCCTGGATGGCGGTCATCAAGATAGCGCTTCAGCAGGCGGAACTGCTCGCGTGTCGCCCGCGCGGTGTTCGGTGTGCGCTCCAGCATGGTGTTGCGCGCCAGCACGCGCTTCCAGCGGCGCGTCATCTTGAAGGTGGCCACATCGATCCGCACCGAGCGGCACGCTCCGCATGTCTTGCAGGCGGGGCGGTAGGCAATCGTCTGCGACCGGCGGAAGCCGGAGCGTGTCAGGCTGTCGTTCAGGTTGACCGCGCCATCGACGGCAAGGTTGGCGAAAACCTTCCGCTCCATCTTTCCCGGCAGGTAGGGGCAGGGCTGTGGAGAAGTCAGATAGAACTTCATCTTGCGGACGAAGTCCGTCGGGATGAGGTCCTTGGTATCTGCTTCCTTCATGGTGATTCGAATGTATGCGCGGCGGGGCCGTCTGCGCCACAGGAAAATCTTTCATGCTGTAGATGGCCGCACAGGAATGCGCGGCGGGCCATCATAAGCCGTGATCTTCAGGCATGACCGGCGCTTCATCGAGCAGGACGATCGAAATCCGGCGGTTTGCCGGCAGGTCGGCGTCGTCCGGGTAGAGCGGCTCCCGGTCGCCCTTGCCGCTGACCTGATAGATGCGGTCGCTGTCCAGACCGGCTTTTTCCATGATCCGGCGGGAGGCGTTGGCCCGGTCGGCGGAGAGGTCCCAGTTGCTGTAGCCGGGGCGACCAGGGGCGGTTGAGTCGGTGTGGCCGGAGATCGTGATGCGGTTGTTGAGCTGCGAGACGACCTTGACCACCGATTGCAGCAGGCGCTGGGTCCGGGGCAAGGGCTCGGCCGACGAGCCGGAGAACATGGCCCGGCCGTCCTGGTCGATCAGCTGGATGCGCACGCCCTCGGGCGTCTGGTCGACGATGATGTGTTTCGACAGTTCGGCGAAGTCCGGCATCTGCTGCAGCGCCTGGCGCAGCGAGTTCTCCGCCGTGCGCATCAGAGCGTCCTTGCGATTGGCGAGCGCCTTCGCGAGCGCTTCCTGGGACGGCTCGTTGGCCGGGGAGATTTCCTTTTCGGAGCCCTCGCCGGACTTGGTCCGTCGTGTGTCGCCGGCCTTTTCCTCGTCGATCTGGCGGTTCGAGCCGGAGGCGCGCGCGCCGTCTTCCTGGAAGGCCGTGCCGCCGAGCAGACCATCCGATCCCTGCGACGAGCGCGAGACGCTGGCCGGGGCGAAATAGTCCGCGATGCCGCGCTTCTGCTCGGGCGAGGTCGTGTTGATCAGCCACATCAGCAGGAAGAACGCCATCATCGCCGTGACGAAGTCGGCATAGGCCACTTTCCACGCGCCGCCGTGATGGCCGCCACCGATGACCTTCTTCACTTTCTTGATGACGACGGGCTTGTTGCCGCTCATGTTGAAATGCGTCTTTAATTGCGTCCAGGGCGTTAACTTCCGCGTATACATCGCGCACGGTTAAAGGCGCGTGCATGGACAGGCCGATGAGCGACCCGAAAGCACCCGAATCCTTCGATTCCAGCGCCTATCGCCGGGCGCTGGGCGGGTTCGGCACGGGTGTCGCCCTGGTCGCCGCTCGCGATGCCGACGGGGCCGCCCACGGCATGATCATCAATTCGCTGACGTCCGTGTCGCTCAGCCCGCCCATCATGCTGTGGTGCCTCGCCAGGGCGAGTTCGGTCTTCGACATCTATACCCAGGCGCCGGCCTTCTCGCTGAATATCCTCCGCTCGGACGACCACGAGGTCGCCCGTCATTACTCCCGGCGCGGCGGCGACAGGGTCATTCCTCTGGATCAGGTCTGCACGATGGAGACCGGCGCGCCTGTGCTCACCGACGCGGTCGCCAGCCTCGACTGTCGCACGCGGCTGCGTCAGGAGATGGGCGACCATGAAGTGATCTATGGCGATGTCGTCGCCTATCGTGGCGATCCGGGCGTCGATGCGCTGGGCTTCTTCCGTGGCCGGTTCGTTACGTTGAAGTCGGAGTCCTGATATCGCCTGCCGGGGCGCTACCGCCTCGGACGCAGCTGCGCTAGAAGGCGCCTGTTCGAACCTGGGTGGATATCATGGCGGCCTGCACATTCCTCGGTCTTGGCGTGATGGGCGCACCCATGGCGCGCCACCTTTCGCAGAAAGGCCATGACGTCACCGTCTGGAACCGCACGGGCGAGAAGGCGGATGCGTGGGTCAAGAAGACTGGCGCCGGCAGGGCAGCCGCAACCCCTGCCGCCGCCATCGCAAGCGCCGAGTTCGTTTTTATGTGCCTTGGCGATGATCCTGACGTGGAGGCCGTGTTCGCGGACTTTGCGCCCGCGCTGAAGACCGGCCAGGTCGTCGCCGACCACACGACTGCATCCGCCGGTCTTGCGCGCAGGCTGGCCGAAGCCGCCGCCGCCAGGGGCGCGGGCTTCATCGATGCGCCCGTCTCCGGCGGACAGGCGGGCGCGGAGAATGGCCAGCTGACCGTGATGTGCGGCGGCGATCGGGCGACGTTTGCGAAGATCGAGCCGGCGATGCGCGCATACTCGAAGCAGATCACTTTGATTGGCGAGGTCGGCGCGGGGCAGCTTGCCAAGTCGGTCAACCAGATCTGCATCGCCGGTGTGGTGCAGGGCATTGCGGAGGGGCTGCACTTCGCCCGCAAGAACGGTCTCGATGAAGCCAAGGTGATCGAGGCGATCTCCGCTGGCGCGGCGCAAAGCTGGCAGATGCAGAACCGCTGGAAGACCATGGTGGATGGCAAGTTCGATTTCGGTTTCGCAGTCGACTGGATGCGCAAGGATCTCCGCATCGCGCTCGACGCCGCCCGCACGAGCGGCGCGTCGCTCCCGCTCACCTCGCTGGTGGATCAGTTCTACGCCGATGTGCAGGCCGAGGGTCATGGCCGGTGGGACACCTCCAGCCTGATCTCGCGCCTCAACAAGTAAGGTCAGCCGTGCCCAAGGTCTTCCTCCACAATTTCGAACACGAACTGGAAGAGAAGTTCGTCACTGCTGGCGGCCCCGGCGGGCAGAACGTCAACAAGGTGGCGAGCGCGGTCCAGATCCGCTGGAATGTGAAGAAGAGCCACGCTTTCGACGACGAACAGAAATGGATGATCCGCCGCGCGCTCGCCAACCGGATCAATGACGAAGGCGAACTGGTGCTTTTCGTTCAGACGCATCGCAGCCAGGTCCGCAATCGCGAGGAGGCGCGCGAGCGCCTCGTCGAGCTGCTGGAAAAGTCGCTGGTAAAACAGAAAAGGCGCGTCGCCACCAAGCCGAGCAAGGCGCAGAAACAGCGCCGTCTCGAAGGCAAGGCGAAGCGATCCGAAGTGAAGCGCAATCGCGGCTCCGTAAGCGACGACTGACCTTTTTTGACGGGCGCGGCAGCACTTCAGGGCTTTCCCTGAGTATCGTCCCCTTACTCCAATATACAACCTTTAGTTGTGTATCGGGAGAATGGATGTGGCGGATATTCCCAAGACTCGCATAGAGGCGGCGCAAGAGGAACAGCAAAGGCTCCGGGATTTCGTCCGGCGCGCGGAATGGATGAACGGGCGCATCGTGGGGGCGCGCGTCGCCCGCCCCGAGGACGCCGCAGCGCTTGCGGGGCTTCTTGCCCACGAAAGCATCGGGCCGCGCATCTACACGATGCCCAATCCGATCAACGAAGAAACCATACGCGCCTTCATCGAGGACCACCTGGCCCAGCGTGCGCGGGGCGAGGGCATCCTGTTTGTCTCCTTCAACGATGCAGACGAGGCGACGGCCTATTTCGACGTGGAGCTGTGGCCGCAATGGTCGGTCGCCAAGTTCGGCGGCGCCGTAAAGGCTGAGCGACAGGGCCGGGGATTTGGCGGCGCCTGCGGGCTCGCTGCCGTGGAATGGTGCTTCGACCAGCTGGGTGTGGTCCGCATCTGCGAGACCACCGCGCGCGATAACGACCGCTCCATTCGCCTGCTGTCGCGGCTTGGTTTCAAGCAGCTGGGTGAAATAATTTCCCAGCGGCCAGATGGCACGACACGCCCCTCGCTGTACTGGGAGATGGAACGGCAGGATCGATATGCCGTGCGGGGCGGTCGCGGCGCGGCAGCGTCTGAAGCCCGCGCGCCGCAGTCCGTCCCACCCAATTTTTCCTGAAAATTTCAAGTATCGCCCGCCGCCTTTCTTAAGCGGGCTGGGTCAGGGTTGCCCGGCAGCAGATACCCGGATTCCCATGACAGCCTCGGTTAACCAGACGCCGCCGTCAGTCGATGGGCAGGTGGCATGCCAGGTTCGGCGCGACCTGCTGATTTTCACCGGGTTCATTGCCGCCGGCTTCATCCTGTCGGTCAATCTCGATGTCATCGGCCTGCTGTATGCGCTTGCGGGAACCTATGACAACATCCAGCTCTCAAAAGTCATCGGCACGATCATCGTCGCGTGCGCGGGCCTCACGCTCTATGTCCTCACACGCTACCACGCCCACATACGCGACCTGCGCAGCCGTCTCTGCGCCGAGGAACGCGCACGCCGCGTCGCGATGCACGACCAGCTGACCGGCTTGCCGAACCGCCGCCATCTCAAGGGCGTGCTGAACTGGCTGCTCAGCGAAAGCGGCGACAGCCGCCGCGTGGGCGTTGTCATGCTCAATGTAGATCGCTTTCGCGCCTTCAACGACGCACACGGCCGCCCGGTCGGCGATGAAGTGCTCATCAATATCGGCCGCGTGCTCAACGTGCGCGCAGGCATCGACGGGTTTGTATCGCGCCTTGAGTCTGACGACTTCGTCGTTCTCATGCCTGGCATGGGCGAAGACGAGTTGATGGATTGGCTGTCGGCCACGCTGACAGCCGTCGAGGCGCCCATGATCATCGGTCAGGAAGCCTTCTCGGTCAGCGCCACGGCTGGCGCCGCGATCGGCCTCGTCGATGGCCGCGACGCCGAAACGCTGATACACCGCGCCAGCCTCGCCCTGCGCCGGGCGAAGGACGCGAGCCGCGGCTGGTTCGCCTTCTTCAAGACGGGCATGGACGAAATCGTGCGCCAGCGTGCACAGTTCGAAAGCGATCTGTGGGCCGCCATCCGCAATGACGAGATTGCGCCACACTTCCAGCCGCTGGTCCATCTGCGCGACGGCAAGCCGCGCGGCTATGAAATCCTGGCTCGCTGGACCCATCCAACCCGCGGTCCGATCCCGCCCGACCAGTTCATCCCGGTTGCCGAAGCCAGCGGCGCGATCGCCGACATGACGATGAACCTGCTGCGCAAGGCTTGCCGCGAGGCGGCCGCTCTGGAAGGCGCGCCGCACCTGTCGCTGAACGTCTCGCCGTTGATGCTGCAGGACGAGCAACTTGCGCAGAACATGCTGCGTATCATGGAAGAGCAAAATTTTTCGCCAACGCGCCTTGAGGTCGAGCTTACGGAAGCTGCTCTGGTCGCCGACATCGCCGCTGCCCGCACGATCCTGATGGCATTGCGCGAGCAGGGCGTTCGCATCGCGCTCGACAATTTCGGCACTGGCCACGCCAGCCTCACGCAGCTTCGCCTGTTGCCCTTCGACAAGCTGAAGATCGACCGCTCTTTCGTCCGCCGTATCACGACGGATACCGAAGCCGCCGCCCTCGTGCGCGCCGCCATCGCTATGGCGCGTGCGCTGGGTCTGGCCGTCGTGGCTGAAGGCGTCGAGAACGCGGATCAGGCGCGGATGCTCGCCGGCATGGGTTGCGACATGGCGCAGGGCTTCCACTTCGGCCGCGCCAAGGCCTCAGTCGAAGCCCGCGCCACGAAGGCGGAGCCTGCTCAGGTTGCCGAAACAAACGTCGTTGAGGCGGCGGTCTGACCCGCGCTACATCCGCAGCCCGATTTCCTTCAGCCTGATCTCGAGGAAGTCCTGCGAGGCCAGCGGCTCGGGATAGCGGTTCGGCCGTTCCGCCGTGATGCAGCCCGGCAGCGTCCTGATCTCGAAATCCGGGTTGAAGTGCAGGAAGAACGGCGTGGAATAACGCGGGAAGCGCGACCGCTCCGGCTTCGGGTTCACCACGCGGTGAGTTGTCGACGGCAGCACATTGTTGGTCAGCCGCTGGAGCATATCGCCGATGTTCACCACCAGCGATCCTGCCGGCGGGTTGACCGGCAGCCAGCTTCCGTTCCGGTGCAGCACTTCAAGGCCGCCTTCTTCGGCTCCCAGCAGCAGTGTGATGACATTGATGTCCTCGTGGGCGCCGGCGCGAACGCTGCCTTCCGGCGGCGGTTCCAGCTGCGGCGGGTAGTGCAGCAGACGCAGGATCGAGTTCCCGTCGTTCACGGTGTCGTTGAAGAAGTCCGGCTTCAGCTTCAGGTGCAGGGCGATGGCCGACAGGATGTCGAGGCCGAACTTGTCCAGCGCCGCGAACATGGCGTTGGTGGTTTCCTTCCAGCCCGGAACTTCGGCGACGTACAGGTTCTCGCCCATGATCGCGCCGTACTTGTGGTCGCGCGGAAGCTCGCGGGCGACGTGCCAGAACTCTTTCAGGTCCTTCGCCTTGGCGCCCTTGGCCACTTCGGTGGCGAACGGCGTATAGGCGCGCTGTCCGCCGCCACCGGGAATGAAATAGCCGCGCTTGGTTGCCTCGGGCAGGGCGAAGAACCTCTTGCCAGCGTCGATGCCACGATCGATCACGCCTTGATTGATCGGGTGATCGCTGATGACGGCAAAGCCCGTCTCGCGGAAGCTGGCGCCCAGCCGGTCCACGAAGGCCTGGCGGTCGGTGGTCCAGAGCTTGAACGAAATCGGCTCGAAAAGGCTGGTTGCTGTCGTGGTGGTCATTGCTGGCTCGCAGAATTGCTCAAGGCTCGCTACATCTCGCAGTATATAGCGACGGGACGATATGCCCATGGCCTCCGCAGCCCCGATTTCCCGACATTTTTCGCGGCGAAGCGTTCGCGGCGCAATTTTCGTTCCGGCGCACGCGGTGCACGCCTGATGTCCGGTGGCGGTGTACTGTCGATGCGCCGCGACCTGTCCGGCCCGGTCGAAGCGCCGCGCTGGCCGCCCGGCGTCCATATGCAGACCCTTGGCGCAAAGCCCGATCGCAAGCTGCTGCAGGCTGCCCACGCCGTTCTCCAGCCTGGCTATTGGGAGGGCGGAGGCGGCGCGCCCATCTTTCGCCGATGGTGGAAAGTCCTGCGCAAGGACGACGAATTCGACCCCGCGCTTGTTTTCATCGCCACGGACGGCGAGGGGGTCGCCGGTCTCGCGCAATGCTGGACATCTGCATTCGTGAAGGATCTCGCAGTCACGCCCCGCATGCGAAAGCGCGGGTTGGGCCGTGCGCTGATGCTCACAGCATTCAGCGCATTCGCGCAGCGCGGCGCCGCTCACGTCGATCTGAAGGTACGCGAAGACAATGTGCCCGCCATCGCGCTCTACAAATCGCTCGGTATGCGGACGATCGAGCGGTTGCGCGGGTGAAACGATGAATCCGTGATAATACGGGTGTACTGACGATTCAGACTGATGAATCAAAATAAACACAAATAATTCGAAGAAGACTGTCGAAAATCTGCAGTATTAACCACCGCGCAAATCTTCTCCGCTTCACTCACCTTCAAGCCGCAGATGCGGCGGTGGGTGGAAGTCAGGCCGGGTCCGAAGAGATCAGGCCGCCGCTTCCGAAAGTAGAAGGTGAGCCAGAATGGCCTACGCGGATATCCGAATCGAGAAGCCCGAAGCCTTCATCACGAAGGAAGCGTCGGCCGAAGAGCTCTACCGCCTCGGTCTCATCTATTCGGAAGGTCTCGACGTCGCCGTCGATCTCGTGTCCGCGCACAAATTCTTCAACCTGGCCTGCACGCGCGGCCACCGCGAAGCGAAACTCTGCCGTCAGGAGATGGCGGAGATGATGTCGCAAGCGGAAGTGCTGAAAGCCCAGCGCGCCGCCCGCGAGTGGATGAAGAAAGCCAACTAGGCTTTCAGCTCAGCTCCCGCAAAGACGATCGTGCGCTCCACCAGCACGTCCGTCGAGCTTACGAGCTCGCCATCGATATCGTCCGCCGTCAGCACGATGGGAATTTCCGTGCACCCGGCGATGATCGCCTCTGCGCCCAGGGCCTCGAGCTTCCGCGCAATCTTCGCCGCGGATCGCCGCGCGGTCTCGCTAGTGTCGCCGGACTTGATGCGATAGATCAGCTCCATCAACGATTTTTGCGTGCTCGCGTCCGGCATGATGCAGGCGACGCCAGCCGCCTTCAGCGCATTCTGGTACAGCCCCGCCGCAACGCACGCATCGCCCGCCAGCACGCCCACCGCTTCGGGGCGCAGGTCCGCCACCACCTTCACGGTCTCATCGATGATGCTGAGGAACGGCACGGAAATCGCCGCGCGGATATCCGCTTCCCAGGCGTGAGCCGTGTTGCAGGCCATCACGATGACCTCCGCGCCTGCCTGCTGCAGGCCGCGCGCTGACGCCGCCAGGGCGGGGCCGGGTGAAGGTCCATCGCTACGCATGTGCGCATTCCGGTCTGGAATCTTGGTATTGTTGTCGATGATCAGACGCAGATGGTCCTGCTCGCGTACGGCCTGCGTGCGCCTCAGCACGCGCTCGAAGAAATCCAGCGTCGCCAGCGGACCCAGCCCGCCAATCACGCCGACATTCAGTGTTCGATCGGCCATCGCGCCTCATCTCCCGAAAGCAAAGCGCGGCGCAACCGCCAGCGCGACATATGCAATGCTTGCCACGGTGACGATCCATGCGCCGTCCTGTCCAGCAAGTCCGAACGGTTTCATGCGCCGGCCAGAACGTCCTGATAGGCAAACAGGGAAGGCGCGCCGCCCGTATGAACGAACAGCACGTTCGCATCGCGCTTGAAGTGGCCGCGCCGTGCAAGGCCGATGAGGCCAGCCGCCGCCTTGCCGGTGTAGACTGGATCGAGCAGCACACCTTCGAGGCTGGCGAACAGGCGCACGGCTTCCACCATCTCATCGGACGGCAATGAATATCCCGGTCCAACCCATTGATCGAGCGCGACGACACTCTCGCGCGACGGCGCTGGCAGGCCCGCGAATGCAGCCGCTTCGACGGCCAGCTTGTGGACATTACCTTCCTGCTCGGCCTGCGGGCGGCGCACGTTGACGCCGATGAGCGGCACGCCTGCATTCGCTGCGTTGAAGCCGGCCAGCAGGCCCGCATGCGTACCCGCGCTGCCCGAGGCAACCACGATCTCGTCGAACGCCATTGCCATGTCGAGCGACTGCGCCACGATCTCGCGCGCGCAGACGACATAGCCCATCGCGCCGAGCGCATTCGATCCGCCGCCGGGGATCATGTAACCTTTGCGCCCCAGCGCCTCCAGCTTCTGCGCTTCGGCCTGCATCGCACCGGCAAGATCACTGCCGCCTTCGACGATAGTCAGCGTCTCGGCGCCGAGAAGGTCGAACAGGAAATTGTTTCCGCTCGCATCCTTGCGATAGCTGCCTGCGACGCGCTGCTCCAGCACAAGGCGGCATTTGAGCCCCTCGTGCGCGGCGGCGGCGAGCGTCAGGCGGCAATGGTTCGATTGCACGGCGCCCACCGTGATCAGCGTATCCGCGCCCTGCGCGAGCGCTTCGGCCACCAGGAATTCAAGCTAGCGCGTCTTGTTGCCGCCGCCTGCAAGGCCGGTGAGGTCGTCGCGCTTGATCCATATATTCGGCCCGCCAAGATGTTTTGACAGCCGCTCCAGTTTCTGGATCGGCGTGGGGCCAGGCGTGTAACGGCGGCGGGGCAGGGATGCGAGTTTCATGCGCCCGGTCTACCGGGTCTTCGGCCGACCGTCACCATGACCGTCGTTCGTCACGAATAGACTCGCGCATCCGGCGGTCAAGGCGGCTGGATGCGCGAGTGTCAGTCCTGTCTGGCTCAGCCCGGCTTGCGGAATTTCAGGATGAACTGGTCCGTCTTCCCGCGGATCGACTCGTCGAACACGCCCTTGGTGCCGTCGTCCGCAGGGTTGTCGAGAACGTTGGATTCTTCGACGAACTCGAAACCGGCGGCCAGCACTTCAGCTTTCACCTTGGCCATGTCGATGCGATGGAGGTCGGCGGAGAAATCGACGCCCGCCGCCGACTGGTGGTCGAGCACGACATAAAGCCCGCCCGGCTTCAACGCATCGAACACCGCCTTGTTGGCGACGGCGAGGTCGAGGTTGCGACCCGGATTGTGCATGTCGTGATAGTTCTGCGAGGTCCACACGAGGTCGAGCGGCTCGGGCGCGGCGATGGTCGTGAAGTCCGTCTGGATGAAGCTGACGTTTCCGTAGTTCGCCGTGTCGTCGAGGATTGGCTGGAATGCCTGCGGCTGGCCGGCCTGGCGCGGCGGGCCGCTGAACAGATAGACCTTGCCGGTCGGGCCTACGGCCTTCGACATCACGCGCGTGATATAGCCGCCGCCGGGGATCAGCTCGCCGACCTTGTCGCCTTCGGACACTTCGCCGAACGCGAGCATCTCGGCCGGCTTCCGGTTGGCGTCGCGCTCGACGTCCGTTGCGGGGCGCGCCGCGTCGCCGACGGCGGCGACGATGTTAGGCGAGGACGCGGTGACGACTGCCGCCACGGGCGGGGCTTCAGACTGCGCTACGGGCGCGGGTGTATTCGGGGCCGCGGCTGGTTCTCCGCAGGCAGCAACGCCGAGCAAAGCCGCAAATGCCATCGAACGCATCAGTGTATTACGCATCCGTCATGTCCTCCCTTGCGCCGGCCGTGCGCCAGCTTTCCGCGAAAGCTACCGGAATGGGAGACCGATCTCAATTCGGTGCATCGTGATTTCACGGCAAGGAGTTCCGCCTGAGCGGGTGGAACGCCAACACAGTGCCGTGATGGAAAGCGAAATCGCTAGAAGCGCGCGACGTCGTAGAACAGCGAGAAATCGATGGGCAGCGCTGCGCGAATGTACTGCCGCACGAACTGGTTCTGGTCGGCGATGGCGCTGCGCGTGACATAGACGACATCGAAGCGTTTCAATGGCCCGATATCGTAGAGCGCATGCCGCGCCAGTCCGTTGCGCACATCGACAACGCGCGTCATCAACTCGCCGCCCGGCTTGCGCCGCATGACGATCACCTGCGTCGGGCTGCTTTCTTCTGTCCAGCCGCCGGCGAGCAGGATCGCCTGCAGCACGTCGATCTCGCCGGGCATTTCGAACACGCCCGGCAGCTTCACCTCGCCGCCGACGAAAACTTTCTGCGATCCGAAATCCAGCGGCGTGATCACAACCGATGGATCGCGCAGTTCGTTGCCGTAGATTTCCTCGATGCTGGCCTGCAACTCGCGTCCGGTCTTTCCGCTGGCCATCACGGGGCCGATGGTCGGAAGGGTGACGCGGCCGTCAGGCGCGATGGTCAGTTCGGCGGAAAGTTCGGGGGCGGTACGTACATCCACGCGGAACTTGTCGCCGGGGTAGAAACGATAAAGCTCGTCCTCGGCGCGCCACTCGGGATAGGAGGCGATTGCAAAATCGGGCGATTGCGCAGGGATGGGATCGCCCAGGCAGCCGCCCAGCGCCAGAAGGCCAGCCAGGCCGGCCGCCATCGCCATATTCGGGGCGGATGGACGCAGCAGCGACATGCACCCCATGTCGCCCAGAATGGATAACCGGTTCTTAAGCGGCGCGGGCGAAGGCTAACACGTTAACCGTGGATTGGCCTCTCCTTGAGTGTCGACAACTGGACCGAACGCGCCCCTCCGGGCGTCACATCAGGCGGCCCCTCCGGGGCTGCACCCGCGCCCGTGCGCGCTGGAAGGCTCCGTCCGAAGCTCGGGATTGTGGATACGCTGCTTCAACTCTGGCGGGCCAAGTGGTTGATGGTGCTCGTTTTCGTGCCGATCCTTCTGATCGGCATCACGGTTGCGCTGGTGACGCCCACAAAATACGCGGCCAACACGCGCCTGCTCGTCCGGCTGGGCGAGGAATACGTCTTCGATCCGGTTATCGGCGATGCCGCGCGCGGCGCCTTCCCGCAGCAGGAAGAGGTTCTCCAGGCCGAGTCCGAACTCGCGAACTCGCCCGTGATCGCCGAGCGCACCATTCGCCGCATCGGCATGTCGCGACTCTATCCCTCGCTCGCTGAAGCGCGTCTGCGTGCGCGGGAAGGGCAGACCTACGGCGTGGACCAGGAAGCCCTCGAAGCCTTCGCGGCAGATTTCTCCGCATCCTCCGCGCCCCGCTCGTCCATCCTGCGCTTGACGTTCGCGCACGCCGAGCCGGAACTTGCTGCCGAAACACTCAACGCCTTCGTCGAGGAATATCTCACCTATCGCCGCGAGGTTCTCTCCGGCAAAGGCGTCGATGGCCTCGCCGAACAGCGCGGCGTCATCGAGGGCAGGCTGGACGCCGCCGACAAGGCGCTGCGCGACTATCTCGCCGCCAACGACCTCAGCAATTTCGACGCAGAGGTCGACGCCGCCGCCCGCCTGTTCAGCGAACTCTCCGACGAGCAGAGCCGCGTCGATGCTTCCCTGCGCGAAGCCGAGGCCAAGCTCGCCGGCCTTTCGCGACAGATGGCCGGCACAACCCGCGAGGTCGATCTCTACGTCGAGACCACCTCCGAGCAGGATCTCGTCCGTCTGCGCCTCGACCGTGAGGATCTGCTGACGCGCTATCTGCCGGACAGCCGCGCCGTGCAGGACATCGACCGCCGCATCGCGCAGCTCGAAGCCTTTCTCGCTTCCGCGCCCGCCGCCGGCCTGCGTCGCATCGGCCCCAACCCGACCTATCAGGCGCTCGAAGCCGACCACGCCGTCCAGACCGCAAACATCGCCGCCCTCCAGGGCCGGGCGGCAGCCCTCGCCAGCCAGAAAGCCGGCGCCGAAGCCCGCATCGCGCGTCTCGCCGGCCTCGAGCC
>CAZGWV010000020.1:2205-20797 GCA_964529555.1 uncultured Rhizobium sp. | reverse complement strand
GAATCCCGCCTCATGGTCACGCAGTTCGACAAGACGCGGCTCAAGCCCAACCAGTCGATCCGTATCCGCACGCAGCCCGCCTATTGGCAAGCCGTCCGCGCCGCCACCGACTGGGCCGTCATCGACGCCCCCGCGCTCGAACTCGCCGGCGCGGGCCTCGCCATCGCTTCGCAGATGGACCGCATCGTCATCGTCGTCCGCGCCGACGAAACCACGCCTGCGGATGTCGATGCCGTCCGCCGCGAAGTCGAGGCGCATGGCGGACAGGTCGCGGGCGTCGTGCTCAACCGCCGTAAGGGCGATGCGCGGGTGGCGGACCGCATCGCGCAATGACCGCGCCGCGCATCTCGCGCTTCGAACTGATAGCGGCCGGCGTCACACTCTTCATGCTGGCCGAGGCGTTCCTGCCGCGCCTGCTCGCGCCGCCTTCCACCGGCATTCCCGGCGACGTCCCAGAAAGCACGCTGCTGCGTTTCATGTGGCTGCCCTTCTACGGTCTCATCGGGCTCGGCCTGATCCTCGTCGCGCGGCAAAGCTGGCGCGCCGTGCTGCGCTCTCCGTGGCTCGTATTGCTGGCGCTCCTCGCCATCGTCTCCGCCGCCTGGTCCATCGATCCCGAACTCAGCTTCCGGCGCGGTGTCGCGGTCCTCGCGACCACGATGATGGGCGTCTATCTCGCCGCGCGGTTCGACTGGATCACGGCGCTGCGCCTGCTGGCCGCCGTCTGGCTCGTGCTGATGCTGGCAAGTTTCGTCGCCGGCATCGTCGCGCCCGGTTTTGCAGTGATGAGCGAGATCCATCCCGGCGCGTGGATGGGCGGCTGGAGCGAGAAGAATGCGCTGGGCGGTCACGCCGCGCGCGCATCTTTCCTGTTCGCCTTCCTCGCCTGGCGCGATCCGGCCCATCGCCGCGTATGGCTGCTGGGGCTCACCTTCGCACTTGCGCTCGTCCTTCTGTCGCGCTCGGCCACGTCGTTGCTCGGCGCCACGGTCGGTATCGGCGTCATCGCGTGTGCATGGTGGATGCTGAAGGGCAGGCGCCATGCGCTGGCGCTGCTCTGGGCTGGCTTCGCCGTCCTCGGTCTTCTCGTGCTCACCTACGCCATCGCGCCGGGCGTGTTGTTGGGTCTCATCGGCAAGGATGAAACGCTGACGGGTCGAACCGACATCTGGATCGAACTCGCCGCCGCCATCGAGCAGAAGCCGATGCTCGGCTATGGCTATCTCGCCTTCTGGGGCCTCGACAGCGAGCCGCGCTACTGGCTCGAAAAAGCCGTCGCGTGGAATGCGCCCTCAGGCCACAATGGCTGGCTCGATCTTGCAATCTCGCTTGGCGTAGTCGGCGTGGTGATCTTCGCAATCGATGCCTGCTTGACCACATGGCGCGGCGTGGGCCTCGCCCTGCGCTCGCCGGCGGGTGTGTTCGCGCTCGGTTTCTTCGCGCAGTTCATGCTGTTCGCCATGTCCGAAAGCATCATCCTCGCGCAGAACAGTATCCTGTGGGCGACCTTCGCATTCGTGTCGGCAAAGTTGGCGCTGGGCAGCGAGCCCGCGCGCGATCAGTCGCTCACGCCGCAGAGCACAGCGCCAAGCGTCGGTGCAACCAGCACCGCGCCGGCGTCCACCGCGCGCTGGGCCAGTTCGTCGATCAGGTCCACCGGTGCGCCATAGGGTGAGGCCGATGCGCCCACATCGTGCGTAAAGAAGAACAGCCACGCATTCGTTTCGATGCATGATTTGAGCGCCGCCAATGCACGTCTGCGATGCATTGCAGACGAGCCCAGTTCCACAGCGCGAAGCTGGCTGCGATCAACTTCGCCCACGTTCACACCAGGCAGGATGCCGCGACCCGTGGTGAACACGTCGCCGACCCAGCGCTTGGCTGCATAGCTTGTCTCGCCATAAGGGAAGGCGAAGGCGGAAACAGTCTCGTCGTGACCCGCTTCGCTGAGCGAGACGAGGTTCTCGCCAATGTCGCGCTCGACCTTCTCGAGCCGCGCGCGTGCGCAATCGAGATGCGTGTGCGAATGCGCGCCGATCTCGTGCCCGCGCTCGCGCAGTTCCGCCAGCGTATCCGCATCGAACATCTCGCCCATCACGGGGCTGCGCATGCCCATCATCGATGTGCAGGCGTAGAAACCGCCGCGGCCGCCATGCTTCTCCAGCACGTCGGCGCCGTTCAAGGCTGACTTCGGAAAGTCGTCGAATGTGAAAGTCACCACAGGGCGGTCGGGCGCAACCTGCGCCGTGCAGGCGCGTCGCCATTGCACGACGCGGCGCTGCATCTTGGCGGCCGGGGATCGCGAGGGCGTATAGGTCCACTGCATGGCTAAAGAGCCTCCGCATAGACCAGCGCGCGCCACGCCTTCAGCGCCCGGCCACGCAGCGCCAGCGGAAGAAACCGTGTCTGTGCCGCCCAGCCCGCGAGGTTCCGCGCCGCGCCACGCGCAGGCAGAGCGCGCAGCCGCTGTGCTATCCGGTAGAGCGGCATCGTGCGTGCTTCCTCCGGGTGCGCCTTCACAAGCCGCGCGAAGTTCTCGCCCGAGCGCGCATATTTCGACATCAGCACCGCATCGGTGTCGAGCCCCAGATGCGTCGCCGTGTTGTCGATGTGGCAGACCGAGAAGAACTTCGCCGCGCGAATGCCCCAATCGGTGTCTTCCCAGCCCCAGCCGGCGAAGCTCTCGTCGAACGGGATCATGTCCAGGATCGAGCGGTGGGCCAGCACGTTGGACGAAAACACATAGCGTCCCGGCGCTTCCTGCCTGCGTTCGGCGGGAATGCATTCGGAAGCCTCGGCCTGCCAGCGATGCAGCGCCTTGCCGGCGTGCTTGCTCGTATGGCGCAGCGAGTACCCGCCGACGATAACGGCGGGAGCCGCCGCCCTGTCCATCGCGTCCAGATAGCGCGTCAGGAAATCCGCCTCGTCCGGCAGCATGTCCGCATCGAGTAGCAGAACCCAGTCCGCGCGCGCGTGGGCGATTGCGCGATTGCGGGCGGCCGCACGTCCGCGATTTTCATCCGCCGCGACAAGACGCACGGCGATGCGTTGGCGGCTGGCTTCGTATTGCATGCGCGCCAGCATGTCATGGTCGCCCGTGCCGTCGTCATGGACGATGATCTCGGCTAGCCCGGCGTCTTCGTACGCGGCCAGTGCCGCGATCAGGTCGGAAACATCGTAGCGATAGGCCGGCACACAGATCGACAGGCGGGGAGCAGCCCCGCGCCAGAACACATTGTCCAGCACACGCTCAGCCGGTTCGGCGGGAATGGCGGCGGGGGGAAGAGTGGCCAGGGTTTGCATCAGCGCTGCCTCTGCCTGTCGCCAAGAAGCCTCGGCACGGTCATCAGCACGATGTAGGCGTCGAGCCACACCGAAGCGCGATGGACGTATTCCATATCGAGCCGCACGCGCTCGCGCACTTCATCGGGCGTATCGCACGGCCCGCGCGATCCATTGATCTGCGCCCAGCCAGTCATCCCCGGCTTCATGCGATGGCGATGGGCGTAGTCGCCCACAGTGCGCGTCACTTCGATCGAGCCGGCTGTCATGCCCACGGCATGGGGGCGCGGTCCGACGATCGACATCTCGCCGGCCAGCACGTTCACCAGCTGGGGCAATTCGTCGAGGCTGCTGACGCGCAGGAAGCGGCCGATGCGGGTCACACGCGGATCGTTCGCCTGCGTTTGACGGATCAGACCTTCCTCGGCGCGCCTGGCGTCGGCTTCGGTCTCCTGCCGCATCGTGCGGAACTTCCACACGCGGATGATCTCGTTGTTGAAGCCGTGTCGTTTCTGGCGGAACAGCACCGGCCCCTTGCTGTCCATCTTGATGGCAAGCGCGATCAACGCCATTGGCAGCGCAAGCAGAACGAGCGAGACCGAGGCCACTGCAATATCGAACAGGCGCTTCACGGCAGCGCGGCGAATGTCGCGCGGCGCGCCAGACACATAGGCCGCCGGGGCGTCCACCACGCGGGCGAGTGAGGTTTGCTCCGGGTTGAAGCCGTCGAGATCGAGGACCAGGATGATTTCCTGCGGCAGGTTGCGGATACGGTCGATCAGTTCCCGCACGCGCGCCTGCGCCGTCGAGGTGACGGTGATGACGATCCGGTCGACTTCGGGCAGGCCGTCCCACATCAGCAGGTCGTCCACGCCTCCGAGATGGGGCGTGTCGCCCATCATCGTCGCGGCGGTGCGCACGGTGCGATCATCGAAATAGCCGAGCACGTTGAGTTCGCGCTCGCGCACATTGCGCGAGATGATCTGCGCCGCCGCCCGCGTCGCGCCCACGATCACCACGTTATCCGACAGCAGGCCCTTGCGGGTCGCAGCCCGGATGAAACCGAGATAGTTGGCGTGCAGGGCAAACAGCGTCAACGCGCTCGCTGCGCAGAGATTCCACAGCAGCGCCGAGTGTGCCGGGCCGCCCATCGTTGCAAGGAGCGCGACAAGCGCCGGAGCAGCCGTCGCGCCGGCGACCACCCGCACAAGATGGGTGTGAAGAGGTTCGGCGTAGCGGAAGCGATAGCCGCCCATCAGCCACACGCCGGCCACCCCCGAGATCGGCATCGCAAGGAAGGGAAGGGCGACGCCCAGCGGGCTCGCCCACACATCGACCCCCGCGCCAATGCAAAGCCCGATGGTGACGGCGATGGCGCCCAGCAGATCCAGCACACGCGCGGCGATACGCACGCCTGCGCGATGCAGCAGCCTGCGCCTGCGTGTCTTCTGTGCGGACGCCGCTTGCGAACGGTCGCTCTCGCGCCGGCCGGTAATGGCGGCGACGGGCTTGTCCGTCCAGGCTAGTCGTTCTGCGCGCATTCCAGGTCCGGGCGTGTTCGAATGGCCCCTCTCGACCCCGCAAACCTAGCGGATCAGGGTCAAGGTCAGCTTCATCGGATCGGTGAAATTCAACCGATCCGCCGTGCCGGAACCCGTCCCGGCAGCAGGATCGCGACGGGGGCCAGCGCCAGAAAACCCGCGCCCAGCACGAAGAAACAGTCCCGAAACGCCAGCAATTGCGCACTCGCCCGCATCGCCGCCGCCACCTGTCCCGCAGCAATTGCATCCGTTGCCGCCGGATTAACGCCCCCGGCCGCCAGCGCGCCGCTTATTTTCGCAATCGCTGCGCCCAACTGCGCATTGGTCTCGTTCAGCATCGGCCCCATCGCGTCCGCGTGAAACGCCGCGCGCTCCTCCAGCAGCACCGATGCCAGCGCCACGCCCAGCGCGCCGCCCGTCTGGCTGAGGAATGTCGCTGCCGGCGCCGCCTGCGCCAGAAGCCCCGCAGCCTGCCGCATCGCCATCGCGTTGGCCGGCGGCATGGTGAGCCCGATCCCTGCACGTCCCAATGCCAGCGCCGTCGCGATCGCCACGAAGTCCGTCTGCGTCGCCACCTCCGCCATCATCAGCATCGACGCACCGAACAGCGCGAGCCCGCCGCACAGCAACAGCCGCGCGTCGAGATGATCGCTCAGCCGCCCCGCCAGCGGAAAGCACACCGCCATCGCTACGCCCGCCGGAATCAGCGCCTCGCCCGCAGCGGTGGGCGAATAGTGCTGCACCGCCTGGACGAACATCGGCGCGAGAAATGTCGAGGCATAGATCGCCGCCCCGCTGGCAAGGATCGTCAGCCCCGCAAGGCAGAACCCCCACCGCCGGAACAGCCTTGGATCCAGCGCCGGCGCAGGATGCCGCGCCTCCCATCCCACGAACGCCACCGCCAGCCCCAGCGCCAGCCACAGCCGCGCCGTCGTGCCCGCATCGTCCCAGCCCTCGCGCCGCCCATGCGCCAGCCCCTGTATCGTCAGCGCAATCGCCCCGATCGCCAGCGCGATCCCCACCCAGTCCGCCTTTGCCGGACCCGCATCCGCCGCGCGCGCCGGCAAGATCGACACCGCGAGCGGCATCGCCGCCAACGCCAGCGGCGCGGTCGCCACAAACACCACGCGCCAGTCGAACGCATCGACCAGCACGCCGCCGACAGCAGGCCCAAATGCAGGCGAGACGATCACGCACAGCGCGTAAACCCCAAGCGCCAACCCGCGCGCGCCTTCGGGAAAGCGCGTGAAGATCACCAGCACGGCCATTGGCTGGATCAACCCGGCCCCTGCACCCTGCATCGCGCGCCCGGCGATCAGCATCGCGGGCTCTTGCGCCGCCGCGCCGCACAGGCCGCCACCGATGAACACCAGCATCGCCGCGCAGAACGCCGCCCGCATTCCCACCGCGCTCACCGCCCATCCGCTCAGCAACATGAAGCCGGTGGAGGAGGCGAGGAACGCCGTCGATAGCCACTGCGCCTCTTCCTGTCCCAGCCCGAACGCGCCGGAGATCGAAGGCAGCGCCACGTTCACCGTGGTGGCCGTCGTCATCGTCGCGATCGAGCCCAACGCCAGTACGCCGATCATGCTCCAGCGTGCAGCGGCATTCCCTGTCATCAGCCGGCCTTGATGCGCAGGTTCGCCATCGCGCCGGGCCGCACCTGTTCACAAGCCCCGCCGATGCGAATGCGCACGGGAACGCGCTGTGTGATCTTCGTGAACACGCCCGCCGGGTTCGCGTTCGCCACGAGCGCAAACTCCGACGTCGTCGCGGCGCCGATGCGCTCCACCTGACCCGAGCAGGCCGCCGGCGCCGCATCGAGCCGGATCTCGACGTCTGCGCCCTCGGCCACGCGGCCTATGTCGGTTTCCTTGATGTTCGCCTCGATCCACAATCCGGTCGTCGCGTGTGCAAGCGCGATGCGTGCGCCGGGCTGCACATGCTCTCCCGCTTCGGCGAACACTTCGTCCACCACGCCATCGATGGGGCTTTCGATGGCATGATGTTCGAGGTCGAGCCTCAGCGAAGCGATCCGTTGACGCAGAGCCGCCGCCTCCATCGCGAGTTGCTCCGCGTCCTGCTCTGGCAAGCGCGCAGCCGTGGCGTCCGCATGGGCTTCCGCCAGCCCGGCCTCGCGCCCCGCCTTCAGCGTCAGCGAGCGCACCTCGCCCAGCTGCGCCAGTTCCAGCGCTTCAGACGCGCGGTCCATGGCGGCGTCCGCCAATAGCCCGGAAGCATGCAGCGCCTGCTTGCGTGCATGGTCGGCCTGTGCTGCTGCGAGCGAGGCCTGCGCCGCCGCGATGTCAGCCTGCGCCACATCGAGGCCAGACAATGCGGCGTCGATCCGGCTCCCGCCGCGCGCGCGGCTGATATCCGCCTCCAGACGCAGGCGCGCGATTGCAATCTCCAGCGCCTTGAGATCGAGGCTCGCTTCCGCCAGCGCCAGCTTCGCGCGCCGGTGGTCCAGCCGCGCCAGCACATCGCCGCGCGCAATGCGGTCGCCGGGGCTGATCGAAAGCTCCGCAATACGCCCCGCAATGTCAGCCGAAACCGAAACCATGTGCGCCCGCACCCGCGCGTCGGACGTCGAGACATGCGCGTGCTGGTCCGCCAGCCACCCTACGCCCACGCACGCCATCGCGGCGAGGGCGGCAATGGATAGCAGCGGGATGATCTTTTTGCGTGTCACCATGATCCTCCCGTCCAATGGCCGGATCACGATGAGAGGATGTATCGGGGGCAACCCCAGGTTGTGTGCTGGCGTGGTTGCGTTGGACGTGCGTCAGTGCGCCGAACTCATCCTTCGAGACGATCGCTACGATGAGCCTGTGCTGTTGAAGCAGCGTGCCTGCGATCCCTCAGGATGAGGTCTGTTGGCTTTGAGCCATCGCAAAACACCCACCGCCCTCATCCTGAGGGATCGCAAGCACGGCATCTGGTCTGCACCGGCTCATCGTAGCGATCGTCTCGAAGGATGAGTTCGTAGCCCGAAAGCCTCAATTGACGCCGAACTCCGACGCCGGCCTCAGCTGCGCTTGTCGAAGGTCAGGATGCAGCCTTCCGGCGCGACGAACGAGGGCTGCACGGCTTGCCCCGCCAGCATCGCGTCGAGAACGGCGGGCACATAATGCACATCGGCCTTGGCGCGCGCGCGGCCATAGGTGACGCGGTCGTTGATCGGTCCCTGGTACAGGATGCGCCATGTGCCGGGTTCGATCACCAGAGTCTCGGTCGCGCGCTCGACGCCCAGCGGCTCGCCGACGGATTGGTCGGCGTCCTTCAGGATCGGGATGGTGATTCCAAAATCCTTCGCTTCGGCGGCGATCATGGCCGGCGTGTCGTAGGTGTTGGAGTTCAACATCAGGAACTGCACGCCCTTGGCCTGATATTCGGTCTGCAGGATCTTGAAGTCGGGGGCCAGCTGCTGGCCGATCGGGCAGCCCTTGGTGTGCATGGTCAACACGATCGCCTTGGCGTCGGTCATCTTGTAGAGTTCGTGCGTCTTCCCGTTCTGGTCCGTCAGCTTGAAGTTCGCGATCTTCGCGATGGGCAACGAATAGTTCGTCACCGCCGCATTGGATTTGTAGGGCACCGTTGCCGGACCCTTGTTGGCGGCTGTCACGGCCGGCGGCGCGGGTGTTGCCGCAGCAGCGTGGCTGACGTCGTCATGCACCGGCGCGGCAGGAGCGGCGGCCGCCGCTGTGGGTGTGGCGGAGGGAAGCGCGGCGTCTGTGCTGGCCGTGGCGACCACGGGCGCATCGGCGGGCTGCGTCTCCGGTGTGGCGGCGGGGGCTGCCGTGCTGGCTGTATCCGGGCCAACTGCCGGTGCCGCGGCTTCGTTCGAGCAGGCGGCTGCCAGGGCAAAGGCGGATGCGGCGATCGTCAGTCGGATGAGCATGGGGAGTTGCTCCTTTTATCGTCTTCAATCGTTTGCCCGGAACGACATGGTCCGGGCGGGGATGCGGCAAGTATCCCGCATGGCCCTGACAGCGTCAAACAGGCGGGGCGCCGCTGCACCGGAATGTGTTCCGGTTTGATGGCTGAATTGCCGTGGAATGCGGCCGGGGCCCCGAAAAACCCGGCCAGAAACGAAAACAGGCGGCCGAAGCCGCCTGTTCCCGTAGTCTGATCGTGCGTCAGCCCTAGAAGGTCTTCTTGAGGCCGAGTTCGAACGTGCGGCCCAGCGGGCTGCCCATGCGAGGATCGTAACCAAGTTCCTGACGCGACTGCGGCGGATCCTCGTCCGTGATGTTCTGGACCGAGGCCGTGAGGCGCAGGTCTTCCGTGACGCGGAAGAGGTAGGTGAAGTCGAAGGCCAGCCACTCGCCGCTTTCGACGCCGTAGTTGGTTTGGCCATACGGCGTCAGCGTGCCCGGCAGGTATCCGCCCGGTGTGACGGGGCCGCGCTCGTCGGTCACGCTCGACGTGTACTGGGCGCCAAGACGGAAGTTGTGCTGGTCCAGCGCGTAGTTGACGCTGAAGTTCGCGCGCAGTTCCGGCGAGGCGAAGCCGACCGTGGCGTAGTTCAGGAAGCCAAGGCGGTCGTCGGCCGGAGCAACCTGGAAGCCGTCGAGGACGGTTGCCGAGTTCTCGTCGACTTCAACCTTGGTCGCCGTGGCGCTGAGCGTCAGATCGCCCGGACCAAGCGGCAGCGAGTACGAGATGTTCACGTCGAAGCCGGCCGTGTGCTGGCCCGGTCCGTTGCCGTAGTCGGTACGGATCGAGTTCAGCGCCAGGGCGTTCGTCACGCCTTGTACGCACGGGCCGCCGTTGAAGGTGACGCGGCTGATCAGCGGGTGCGAGCAGTCGGCAAGCGCCGTGCCGCTGTTGACGGCAGTCTGGCCGGCGATGAGGGTGCCGTCCTGATTGGCGAAGGCGACGCCGGCCGGGCTGAAGCGGAACACACCGTCGGCAATCTGGGCCGTGGAGGCCAGCGTGCCGAGTTCGTCTTCCGTCTCGATGTCGAAGTAGTCGATGATGATCGAGAGATCGTGGTCAGGCGCGAAGCCTTCCGACTGCCAGATCACGCCGACGTTCCAAGCCGTCGCCGTTTCCGGCACGACGCTTGCGGACGTGACGGTCTGTGCGCCGAGCCACGAACCGGCGGCGCGGCCATAGCTGAGCACGCCGTTGTTGATCTCGCCCGGAATGAGGCCAGCCGGCGGCGCCTGATAGTTGGTGCCGTAGGAGCCGCGAAGCGACAGCGGACCCCAGACGTCCCACTTGCCCGCGACCTTGTAGACGGTCGCGCCGAGACCGCCCGAGAACTCCTCGCGGCGGACGGCTGCCGAGAGGTTCACATTGTCCAGGAGCGGGATCTGGAGTTCGCCGAACAGCGAATATTGCTGCTGGTCGTTGTAGTCTGGAACGTTGGTTCCGAAGAACACGAACGGTCCCGGCGCATCCGGCGTGCAGCCCGTGAAGCGGGCGTCGTTGCTCGGCAGCGGGATCTGCTGCTGCGTGACCACATCCGGGGTCCCGTCTCCATCGTTATCCGGTGCAATGCGCCCGGTGGTCGAACCGGCCGGCCAGTCGCAAGGCTGGCTGCCGTTGAACATCGGGCTGTTGACGATCTCGCGGAACTCGATCTGGCGCATCTGGCCGCCAAGGGCCCAGCCGATCTCCCCACCGGGCAGGTGGATGCCGGACATGCCGTTGAACACCAGGTCCGCCGTGAGGCTGGAGTTGATCGTCTCGGTGGCGCGATCGTCGAACAGCCAACGGGCGACGTCCGCACGGTTTTCGTTGCCGCTGACATAGCTCGGGTTGGCGAGGCCGAGGTTCGGCTGGTTCGCGAACGAGGAGGCGAACGGGTTCCAGTAGTAGCAGCCGAGGGCCGCACGGTCCGCAGCGCTCGTGCCTACGCTGCTGTTCTGGGTGCCGAACTGGTAGATGTTCTCGTCGTTGACCGAGCAGTTCGGACCGCCCCAGCCCGCGAGGGCTTCCTGCATCCGGTAACCGATCATGTCCGGCGAGTCGGCGTAGCTGATCGCCTGGTTGTAGGTGACCGCGAAGTCATAGCCGACATCCTTGGCCAGGCCCGCCCAGTCGCCCAGATTGCCGTTGATGCCGGTGCTGACGCGCCAGATCTGGTTGTCGATCTTGGATGGCACGCCGTAGCCGTTTCCGTCTCCGAAGAACGGGTTGCCGCCGTGCGCGAACGCACGATAGGTCAGCGGCGTGACGCCCTGTGTGCCGGCGCGCGCGGCCGCCGAGTAGGCGAGCGGGTTGGCCGCCGCGTACGCATCCAGGAACTCGGCGACATAGGGGTTCGTTACAGGCGCGTAGAACTGGTACGTCGCGCCCGAGGACCGCGCAGGTCCGCGAATGACCGGCTGGGCCGGCGATCCGAACACCTGCGGCGACTTCACCTGGCCGTAGGATGCGTCGAAATGGAACTCCATGTTCTCGTTGATCGTCGCATTCAGCTGCGCAAAGCCGCGGAAGATGTCGTTCTCTTCGACCAGATTGTAGTACGAAATATAGTTGTACGAGCAGGACGGAATACCAACCGCGACGCCGTTCGGGTTGTACACGCCGCCCACCGCTTCGCACGACGCATTCGTGAAGTCGCGGATCAGGCCCGCGACCGGCGCGCCGAATTCGCCATTGGCGGTGTTGTCAGGCGTCGCAGGGCGCGCGCCACGCGGCAGCCACGTTGCGACGTTCGTCAGCGGCGACCACGGAGCCGGGTTGACGCCGTACTCGCCGGCGGCCCAGTCGCGATCCATCGTGTTGAGGCGCGAGCGGTGCTCGTATTCGGCCGACCACAGGAAGTTCACGTCGCCGTCGCCGATGCCGCCGAGGATGCTGAGGCTGTAGTCGCCGTCAGAACCGTTCACGTATTTGTACTGGCCGCCCACTTCGAGGCCGACGAAATCGTCGCGCGTGATGAAGTTGACGACACCGCCCGTTGCGTCGGCGCCGTAGATGACCGCCGCGCCGTCTTTCAGCACTTCGGTCCGCGCGAGCGCGGCGGAGGGGATGTTGGACGTGTTGGCGCTCATGCGCCGGCCGTTGAGCAGGACCAGCGTCTTGTCCGCGCCGAGGCCGCGGAGGTTGTACTGCACCGAGCCGGTCAGCTGCGCGCCGGAGAAGTAGTAGGCTTCGCCGGTCGTCGGGCCGGAAATCGTCAGGCTCTTGGCGAATTCGAGAGCGGTCGGCGCGCCCTGTTGTTCAAGCTCTTCCTGAGAGAACACTTCGACGGGCAGCGCGGCGTCTTCCGCAGAGCCCTGAATGAATGAGCCGGTGACGATAACGCGGTCGCGTCCGGTGTCAGTTTCTGCGGCGGTCGGCTGCGTGACCGTATCGACCTGCGCCCACGCCGGAAACGCTCCGGCCAAACCAACCAATATCGCGGCGCTGGACGCGCCGCGGAGCTTGAACTTCATAGCTGTAACCTCCCCGTATGAGTCTGTTTGCGACTCTCAATGACCGGATTGTTGAACTGTAAGGAACGCCGCGTCAATGACACGCGCGGCTCCGCAAGCGTCGTATCGGCAATGCTGCAAATGCGTTGAATTGAATGAGCCCCAAGAGTTTGGCGGCGATCGATCCGCGTAACGTCCAAACGCAAGCATTTTTGTGCGTGTGGCCACGTAGATCAGGGTCAAGCGGCCGTTTGTGACGCGAAAGCTGCACCGGAAAAGAAATAAAATGCTCGCAGTCCGTGCTGAAAGAGTTCTCGTGAACGTCAAGACGCAACCCTTTAATGTCGCTACGTCATGCTACACTTAGGTAAGCTTGGTGAATGTAGCATTCGTTCCAAATTTCGTGTAAATTGCAGGCTGGGCGGACTGGTAATCCATGAGTTGGCGAGCGGAGATCGCGTTGCCGGGTGATGCGGCGCAGCAAAGTCGCGCCTTGAGGTCTTCGGTTTGACGTTTGCGACGATCGCAGCGTAACTCGCCTGGTATCAGGGGTGTTGCGGATCGGCTTATGCTGGAGTTGAGGGATGTTTCCCGGCGCGTAGGCGGTGTTGACCATCTGTCGGGCATTTCGATCCGGCTGGAGCGGGGCGCGCTCAACGTGCTGCTGGGTCCGACGCGCGCGGGCAAGACGAGCCTCATCCGCCTGATGGCGGGGCTCGACCGGGCGACGGCGGGCTCGGTGCTGTTCGACGGGCAGGACGTAACGGACCGGCCGGTGTCGAAGCGCAACGTCGCGATGGTCTACCAGCAGTTCGTCAACTACCCCGGCTGGACCGTGCGGGAGAACATTGCGTCGCCCCTGAAAGTGCGCGGCGTGGCGGCGGCGGAGATCGAGCGCGAGGTGAAGCGCGTGGCTGATCTGTTGCGTCTTCGCGAGTTGCTGGATCGCCGGCCGCTGCAGCTTTCGGGCGGGCAACAGCAGCGGGTCGCCATCGCGCGGGCTCTCGTGAAGAAGGCGGGGCTGGTGTTGCTGGATGAGCCCCTGGCCAATCTCGACTACAAGCTGCGCGAGGACCTGCGTGTGGAGTTGCCGCGCCTGTTCGCAGATTCGGCGGCTGTCGTCGTCTATGCAACGACGGAGCCGGCTGAAGCGCTGCTGCTCGATGGCGTTGTCGTTGCGATGCATGAGGGGCGCGTCGTGCAGACGGGGCCGACGCAGGCGGTCTATCGCGAACCGCAGGATCTGGCGACGGCGCGCATTTTCTCCGATCCGCCGATCAACACGATGCCGGCGCCCGCAGCCGCAAATCCTGCGCGCTTTGCAGGCGCTGAAACGCTGGCGGTGCGGGCGCATCATGTCCGGCTTCAGCCCCGCTCCGCCTCGCCCGACGTTTACGTGGCGCAGGTGGCGTCGATCGAGATCAATGGCTCGGAATCCTTCGTGCGCCTCAATGTGGGCGGACAGCACTGGGTGATGCTGGCGCGGGGTATCCATGCTTTTGCGCCGGGAACATCGCTGACCGTCTATGTCGAGCCTGACGATGTGATGCAGTTCGACGCTACGGGCAGGGCGATCCGCCCACGGCGCGAGGCGGCCTGATCCATGTCGCGCATCGATCTTGCCAATATCCGGCATGCCTATGGACCGGGAACGGACGGCGAGCCGCAATATGCGCTGCGCCATGTGAACCAGGCGTTCGAGCATGGCGGCGCCTATGCGCTTCTGGGTCCGTCCGGTTGCGGCAAGACCACGCTGCTCAACATCGTCTCGGGGCTGGTGCATCCAAGCGAAGGCCGCGTCCGCATCGATGGCGTGGACGTAACCGACATGCCGACCGAGAAGCGGAACATCGCGCAGGTGTTCCAGTTCCCCGTGATCTACGACACCATGACCGTGCGCGAGAATCTCGAATTCCCGCTGCGCAATCGCGGCGTGGCGGCGGGGCGGATCAAGCTGCGCGTTGACGAGGTGGTCGAGATGATCGGCCTTGGCGCGCTGGCTGGCCGGCGTGCGCGCGGGCTGTCGGCGGATGAAAAGCAGAAAGTGTCGCTCGGGCGCGGGCTGGTGCGCGAGGACGTCAGCGCCATCCTGTTCGACGAGCCGCTGACCGTTATCGACCCCGAAGTGAAGTGGACGCTGCGCACGCAGCTTCGCGAACTCCAGCAGCGCTCGGGCATGACGATGATCTACGTCACGCATGACCAGACCGAGGCGCTGACTTTCGCGTCGGGCGTCGTCGTGATGCATGAGGGGCAGGTGCTGCAGGTGGGCTCGCCGAAGGAGTTGTTCGAGAAGCCGGCCCATACTTTCGTCGGCTATTTCATCGGCTCGCCCGGCATGAATGTTCTGCCGACGCGGGTCGAGGGGGCCAATCTTCGGCTTGGCGAGTATGTCGCGCCGCTGACGTCGACGCCGCGTCTGCGGGGCAATCCGAAGCTGGAGCTGGGCATCCGCCCCGAATTCGTGCGTCTCGCCAGCGAGGGCATCCCCGCCACGATCGAGCGGGTCGAGGATATTGGCCGCCATCGCATCGTGCGCACGCGCATGCTTGGGCACGCCGTCACGGCCATCCTGCAGGAGCACGAGCCGATACCCGCCGACCCCCATCTCTTCTTCGACCCGGAAGGCGTGCATCTTTACGCCGACAGCTGGCGCGTCGATCTCAGCGCGAAGCAGGCGACATGAAGCCGGTAAACCAGAAAGCGTGGTTTCTCGTTGCGCCGGTGCTGCTGCTGGTGGCGATCTCGGCGATCATCCCGTTGATGACCGTGGTGAACTATTCGGTTCAGTATGTGGGCTCCACCGGGCGCTTCGCGTGGGTGGGTGATGAGTGGTATCGCGAGGTGCTGCACGATGAGAAGTTCTGGAATGCGCTGTGGCGCAATCTCGTCTTCTCGGGCGTCATCCTTGCGATCCAGATTCCGCTCGGCGTGCTGATCGCGCTCAACATGCCGCGCAAGGGCTGGGGCGTGCCGGCCTGTCTCGTGCTGATGGCCTTGCCGCTGCTGATCCCGTGGTATGTCGTGGGGATGATCTGGCAGATGTTCGGCCGCGTCGATATCGGCCTGATGGGCGTCATGCTGCGCGACTTCGGCTACAATTACGAAGGCGATCCGATGGATGCGTGGTTCACGCTGATCCTGATGGATGTGTGGCACTGGACCAGCCTTGTCGCGCTGCTCGCCTATGCCGGCCTCGTCTCGATTCCCGACGCCTACTATCAGGCTGCGCGGATCGATGGCGCGTCGAAATGGTCGGTGTTCCGCTATATTCAATTGCCACGCATGGCGCGGGTGCTGACCATCGCCATCCTGCTGCGGTTCATGGACTCGTTCATGATCTTCACCGAGCCCTTCGCCGTCATCGCGGGCGGCGATCCGGTGTTCCTGTCGACGGAGCTGAAGCAGACGGTCGAGCTGGGCAAGAAGGCTGCGATGTCGATCATCTATTTCCTGATCATCCTGGCCGTGAGCTGGGTGTTCTATGCCGTGATGACGCGCAATGATGGGGAACCCGCGCAGGCGAAGGGAGGGGCGCCATGAGGCAGGGCCGCTTTGCCTGGATCGTTCCGGCGCTCTACATCCTCTTCCTGATGACGCCGATCTACTGGCTCGTTGCGATGAGCTTCAAGACGAATATCGAGATCACCACGCGCTTCACGCTGTTTCCCGAGGCGTTCACGCTCGACAACTACGCCAAGGTGTTTGGCGACGATCGCTGGCGGTCGGTGTTCGCCAACTCGCTGGGCTATGTCTCGCTCAACACGGTGATCTCGATCCTCGTGGCGTTGCCGGCGGCGTATGCGTTCTCGCGCTATCGGTTCTTCGGCGACAAGCATCTGTTCTTCTGGCTGCTGACCAACCGCATGGCGCCGGTGGCGGTGTTCACGCTGCCGTTCTTCCAGCTCTATTCGGCGTTCGGCCTGTTCGACACGCACATCGCCGTGGCGCTGGCGCATTGCCTGTTCAACGTGCCGCTGGCGGTGTGGATTCTCGAAGGGTTCATGTCGGGCGTGCCGCGCGAGATCGACGAGACGGCCTATATCGACGGGCATTCCTTCCCGAGCTTCTTCGTGAAGATTTTCATGCCGCTGATCGCCTCGGGCATCGGCGTGGCGGCGTTCTTCTGCTTCATGTTCTCGTGGGTCGAATACCTGATCGCGGATGCGCTGGCGCGGAACGCCGTGGTGCCGATCACCACGCGGCTGCAGGCGCTGTCCCAGGCATCGGGAACGGACTGGGGCGTGCTGGCGGCGGCGGGCTCGCTGACGCTGATACCGGGCGCGATCGTGATCTGGTTTGTGCGCAATTACATCGCCAAGGGCTTTGCGCTGGGGCGGGTCTAGGGACGCCAAACTGTCATATCCCTGTCCGCAACTGCGCCTAGCCTCGGCACAAACAGGGAGACGGCGATGAAGCGCGCGATCATCTGGGGACCGGCCTTGCTGACGCTGGGTGTGGCGACTGCGTGCGCCACGATGTCTGGCCGTGCTGGCGATGGGCTGGCGGATAGCGTGCCCATCAACCAGATCCAGGCGGTGGGGACGCACAATTCCTACAAGCTGCAGATCCCCGAGCCGGTGATGAAGCTCATTGCCGACCGCAATGCGGATGCGGCGCTGACGCTGGACTACTGGCATCGCTCCATCGCGGAACAGCTCGACGCCGGAGCGCGGCAGGTGGAGTTCGATCCGGTGGACGATCCCGAGGGCGGGGCGTTTGCCGATCCGCTAGGCGCGCGTTTGCTCGCGGCGCAGGGTGTCGTGGTTCCGGTGTCCGATCGCGCCGTGATGACGAAGCCGGGGATCAAGGTGCTTCATGCGACAGATATCGACTATCGTTCGAGCTGCCTCACATTCGTGGATTGCCTGGCGCAGGTGAAGGCGTGGTCGGACGTAAATCGCAACCACACGCCGATCCTGATAATGATCAACCCCAAGCACACGCCGATCTCGTGGCCGGGGGCTGCGCCGGTGAAGGTGTTCGGCAAGGATGCGCTCGACCGGCTGGAGGCGGAGATCCGCTCGGTGTTCTCGCCGGAACGGATCGTGACGCCCGATGATGTGCGCGGGTCGCACGCCACGTTGCGCGAAGGCGCGATGGCCGGCGGCTGGCCGACGCTGGGCGAGGCGCGGGGCAAGGTGATGTTCGTGATCGACGACGCGCCGGCGCGCTGGGCGCCCTATGCGGAGGGGCATCCTTCGCTGAAGGGGCGCATGGCGTTCGTGAATGCGCACAACGCGCCGGATGCGCCGGAGGCTGCGATCTTCGTGAGCAATGAGCCGGTCGCGGATTTCGACCTCATCGAGCAGCGCGTGGCGCAGGGCTTCATCGTCCGCACGCGGGCGGATGCCGATACGCGCGAAGCCCGCACGGGGGATACGACGCGCCGCGACAAGGCGTTCGCCTCGGGCGCGCAGTATGTGACCACGGATTATATCTGGCCGGATGCGCGCTTTGGAACTGGCTTCACTGTGAAGCTGCCGGGCGATGCTGCTGCGCGGTGCAATCCGGTGAATGCGCCGGCGGCGTGCGGCCAGTAGGTCGGGGTGTGATTCCACCCTGCTTGTGGTAGTGTCAGGCTGCGCCGGAAGCGCGGCGCGATGGAACGGGCGACGATGGCGGATACCAGCGTCAACACGACAGTCGAGGTGGGGGACCTCTACCTGATGGCGAACGTGCATCCACGGCGCAGCGGCCTGCCGTTCGTCGTCTATATCTCGGAGAGGCAGGGTCAGCATGATGTCCGCGTGAAGGTCGCGGAGGGCATGAGGGCGCCACCCTTTGTTGCTTCGGTAAGTGTGCGGCTCGAGGTGGACGTCGTGGCGGGTAGCCTTTCGGCCAGCGATCTTGCGCTGGTGAAGCAGTGGATCGAGCTGAACCGCGACGTCATCATCGGCTATTGGGACCGGACGATCGAGGACACGGCGGATGCGCTCGCGCAGTTGAAGCCGATCACTTCGTGAGACGGCTGCAGACATGGATCGAGTGGCGCGGCTGAGCGAGCGAAAGTCCTCCGGGCGTTGGCTCCTGGCGGGTTGTCTTCTTTTGCTCGCCATTCCAGTCCTTGGCGGGCCGCAGCTGCTCGCGCCGTATTCATGGCCGCTGTCTGGTGTCTGATCGTTCTATCTTTCATCGGAATCCCGACGCGGTTGAGGCCCTGTAATTCCCCGGCAAATCTGCTATCCTGATCACGTCAACGCCCCGATACGGCACGAGAGGGCGGCATGGCGGATACGAGTAGAAACGCAATAACCAGAGCCAGGAGACCATAATGGCCAGATACGGTTACACCCCTCCCGAAGCCACGCATGCACGCAAGGAAGCACAGGGACGCCAGCTCACGCTGCTCGGCGCCGTGCTGATCGGACTTGGCGGCATCGGCATCATTCTTTC
>CAZGWV010000020.1:0-2105 GCA_964529555.1 uncultured Rhizobium sp. | reverse complement strand
AACGAGCCGCGTGTGGGGATGTTCGGCGTGGCGACGCAGCGGGGGGATCGGTTCTTCCTGAGCCTGCTGGGCGCGGCTTTCATCCATCTCGCGTGGATCGCGCTGGCGCCGATGGAATGGCCGCTCTGGGGAGCTTCCGTTGCGGCGGCTGTTTACGCGGCGGTCGTTTTCCGGTTTGGTTGATCCTCGACTCGGCGCCGAGAGAGCGCCGGCAGGGAGGATCGAATGCGTCTCGACACGCGGCTGCGTACGCTGGCGATTACCATGGCGGCTGTGGGGGCGCTCAGCGCGTGCGGGCCTCAGCAGACGGTCTCGAAAGATCCCAATCCCAATGCGGCGGCGGAGATCGCCAAATTCCTCGATGCCGAGATCGGGGAGCAGTCCACGCTCGACCGCGCGGCTCAGGAAGCCGAGTTGATGTGGTTCGCCAATGCGGCGGCTCCGTTCCAGGGGATGGAGATCAGCGTCGTCTCCGAGAACATCGCGACGCATGACTATGAGTCTCGCGTGCTGGCGCCTGCGTTCAGCGCGATCACGGGCATCAAGGTCACGCACCTCACCATCGGCGAGGGCGATGTGGTGGATCGCCTGCAGCGGCAGATGCAGTCGGGCGAGAACACTTACGACGCCTATGTGAACGATAGCGATCTGATCGGCACGCACTGGCGCTATCAGCAGGTGCGCAATCTCACCGACTGGATGGCGGGCGAGGGCAAGGACGTGACCAGCCCGACGCTGGACATCGCCGACTTCATCGGCGCGAGCTTCACGACCGGGCCGGATGGCAAGCTGTATCAATTGCCCGACCAGCAATTCGCGAACCTCTACTGGTTCCGCTATGACTGGTTTGCCGATCCGAAGAACAAGGCCGACTTCAAGGCCAGGTATGGCTATGACCTCGGCGTGCCGGTGAACTGGTCGGCTTACGAGGACATTGCGGAGTTCTTCACGGGGCGGCAGATCGGCGGCAAGCCGGTCTATGGCCACATGGACTATGGCAAGAAGGATCCCTCGCTCGGCTGGCGCTTCACGGACTCGTGGCTGTCGATGGCGGGCAATGGCGACAAGACGAACGGCCATCCGAACGGATTCCCGGTCGATGAGTGGGGCATCCGTGTCGATGAGAAATCGCGGCCCGTGGGCTCGTGCGTTGCGCGCGGCGGGGACACCAATGGCCCGGCTTCGGTCTATGCCATCGCGAAATATCTCGAATGGCTGAAGAAGTACGCACCGGCCGCGGCGCAGGGCATGACGTTCTCGGAGTCGGGGCCGATCCCCTCGCAGGGCGAGATCGCGCAGCAGATGTTCTGGTACACCACCTTCACCGCCGACATGGTGAAGGAGGGGCTGCCGGTGGTGAACGCCGATGGCTCGCCGAAATGGCGCGTGGCTCCCTCGCCGCATGGCGCCTACTGGGAAGAGGGCCAGAAGCTCGGCTATCAGGACGCGGGCTCTTGGACGATCATGAAGAACACGCCGGCCGATCGCGCGAAGGCGGCCTGGCTTTATGCGCAGTTCGTCACGTCGAAAACGGTCGATGTGAAGAAGAGCCATGTGGGCCTCACCTTCATTCGCGAGAGCACGATCCAGCATCAGAGCTTTACCGATCGCGCGCCCAAGCTGGGCGGTCTGGTCGAGTTCTATCGTTCGCCGGCGCGGACGCAGTGGTCGCCTACGGGCACCAATGTGCCGGATTATCCGAAGCTGTCGCAGCTCTGGTGGCAGAACATCGGCGATGCGGCGGCCGGCACGAAGACGCCGCAGCAGGCGATGGATGCCCTCTGCAAGGCCCAGGAAGAGGTGATGGGCCGCCTCGAGCAGGTGGGCGAGCAGGGCGAGCTTGGGCCCAAGCTGAACCCGGAGGAGCCCGCGCAGGTCTGGTTCGACCGGCCGGGGGCGCCGAAGCCCAAACTGGCCAATGAAGACCCCGCGCCTGAGACCATCGATTACGACACGCTGATCCAGAGCTGGCGGAAGTAGGGGCGCGGGTCCGCGTTCTCGCAGGTTGGGGCCTGCGAGGCGCGGTTACGGGGATGCTCTGACAATCGAATGTGGGGGTGCTCGCTGTGTGGCGCGGGCGGTGAGCACGGCCTCGTGGTTCGACG
>CAZGWV010000019.1:14400-46331 GCA_964529555.1 uncultured Rhizobium sp. | reverse complement strand
TGTTCCACGCCTACGCCCCGCACAAGGGCGAGATCAAAGGCCGCCACACCGGCGTGCTGATCTCCAACGGCGCGGGTGAATCCGTCGCCTTCGCGATGTGGAATCTCGAAGACCGCGGCCCGATGATGATCGAGGTCGGCGTGAAGGTCTATGAAGGCATGATCATCGGCGAGCACACGCGCGGCAACGACCTCGAAGTGAATGTGCTGAAGGGCAAGAAGCTCACCAACGTCCGCGCCTCGGGCACGGATGAAGCCGTGCGCCTGACGACGCCGATCCGCATGACGCTGGAAAAGGCGCTCGCCTACATCCAGGACGACGAACTCGTCGAAGTGACGCCGGAGAACATCCGCCTCCGCAAGGTCTATCTCGACCCGAACGACCGCAAACGCTTCTCGCGCACCGCCGTCGAGGCCTGATTTGTCCAACGCATTGCCGCCCTGCCCCAGCTGCGCGTCCGTCCTCACCTATGAGGATGGCGCGATGCTCGTCTGCCCCGAATGCGCGCATGAGTGGGCGCCCGGCCAGGCCGCCGCCGCGGACAGCCCGCGCGTCTACAAGGACGCCAACGGCAATGTGCTGGAGGACGGCGACACGGTCACGCTGATCAAGGACCTGAAGCTCAAAGGCTCCTCGCAGGTCGTAAAGCAGGGCACCAAGGTCAAGAACATCCGCCTGGTCGATGAAGACCACGACATCGACTGCAAGATCGATGGCTTTGGCGGCATGAAACTGAAGTCCGAATACGTGAAGAAACAGCCGCGCTGACTGCGAACACATCCTTCGAGACGATCGCCGCCGTGCGGCGATCCCTCAGGATGAGGCCAGCGGGCTTTGATCCATTTCAACACCAACAGGCCTCATCCTGAGGGATCGCCCTTCGACGCCGCCTGCGGCGTCGCTCAGGGTAAACTGAGCGATCGTCTCGAAGGATGTATGAGCAGCTCCGCTACTTGTCCGTCGCTTTGGCCCGTTCGATGGATTCGAGGATCAACTCGCGTGCGCGCTCCGGCCCATAAAGACCGTCAATCTTCACCCACTTGCCGGGCTCGAGATCCTTGTAGTGCTCGAAGAAATGCACGATGCGCTCGACCACGATCTCGGGCAGGTCGGTGTAGTGTTTCACCTTCTCGTAATAGCGCGTCAGCTTGGGATGCGGCACGGCGAGGATTTTTTCGTCCTGGCCCTTGTCGTCCGTCATCATCAGCACGCCCACCGGCACGACGCGCACGACGCAGCCGGGAACCAGCGCGCGGTTGCCCACCACCATCACATCGATCGGATCGCCATCCAGCGAGAGCGTATGGGGAACGAAGCCGTAGTTACACGGATAGCGCATCGGCGTGTAAAGGAAGCGATCGACGAACATGGCGCCGGACGCCTTGTCGATCTCGTATTTGATCGGCTCGCCGCCAAGCGGGACCTCGACAACGACGTTGACGTCGTGAGGCGGGTTCGGGCCGGTCGAAATGCGGGAAAGGTCCATGTGTCTTCTCGATAACCTGCGTCTGCGCGCATGGGGAAGGCGCCGTTACGGCGCCCCTGCAATATCGAGACCGCCTGCAACTACAAGGTTAAAGAGCAGGTCGCGACGGTTTCACGCGGCGGCCGCCACCGCTTCGAGCATCTGGTGCGCAACGATGGGCTTGGCGATCACCCCCGCGGCTCCGGCCTTCTCATAAGCTTCAAGCTGTGCCGGAAGCACGTTGGCGGTGCAGGCGATGACGGGGGTTTGCGCATTCAGCCCGCCGCCCGCGCGCAGGCGGGCGATCACATCGAAGCCGTCCATTTCGGGCATCACCATGTCGAGCAGCACAAGATCGACCTTGCGCCGGCGCAGGATTTCCAGCGCGTCGGCGCCGGAGCCGCATTCGATGGCGTTATGCCCCGCCGCGCGCAGCATGGCGGATATGACATAGAGATTCCGCGCATTGTCATCGACGCAAAGGATTTCGAGGCGGCGTCGATCCGCCCCCGCAATGACCTCGACCGGCGCCTCGGCTTCCTGAGCGGCGGCCAGCGGCGCATCGATCCGCACGGTGAAGCGCGAGCCAAGACCCGGCCGCGTCTCGAGACTGATGTCACCGCCCATCGCAACGGCGAGACGCCGCGCGATGAACAGGCCAAGACCGAGGCCGCCATGCTTGCGCTTGGACGACACGTCGACCTGTTCGAAGGGCGAGAAGATCCGCTCGGCCGCCTCGCGCGGCACGCCGGGTCCGGTGTCCTCGATCTCGACGGCGACGCATTCCTGTCCATCCTTGCCGCCTTCGGGCCAGGCGCGGATCGATACCGTGCCGACCGTGGTGAACTTCACGGCGTTGGCCATCAGGTTGCCGATCACCTGCAGCAGGCGGGCGCGGTCGATCATGCGCACGGCCTGAAGATCGGGATCGATCATCACCGAGAGCGACAGCCCCTTGGCGCGCACCTCGGACGACCAGATGACGGCGGCATCCTCGATCAGGCGCACCAGCGACACCGGCTCGGGATCGATGCGGATCTTGTCGGCGTTGAGACTGGACAGGTCGAGCAGATCGTTCAGCAGCACCAGCATCTGCCGGCCCGCATCCTCCAGCACGCCAAGCGTGCGGCGCTGGACCGGATCGAGCTTCGATTGCGACAGCAGGCCGGCGCAGCTCAGCACCGCATTCATCGGTGTGCGCAATTCGTGGCTCATCACGCCGACGAATTCCGATTTCGCCTGGCTGGCGCGTTCAGCCGTCGCAAGGGCGGCGGCCAGCCTGGCGGTATGCTCGGCGACCTTTTCCTCGGCCTCGCGCTGGGCCGTGACATCCTTCATCGTGACGACGGCGTATTCAACAGCACCCGTCTCCGCCTGCAGGATCGGGACGGTGTTCACCGATAGCCAGCGCGAACCGCCATCCGGCAATTCGATGCCCATCTGCACATCCTGGAGAGGCTGCCCGGTGCGCATGGTCGTGATGACGGGAAACTCGTCGGGCGTGAAGAATGTGCCGTTCGGCCGCGAGGCGCGCCAGCGCGGGTCGCCACGACGGCGGGAAACGATCTCCTCGCGCGAGAGGCCCATCAGTTCAAGACAGGCCGGGTTGACCTCGATCAGCCCGCGCTCGGGAGAGTAGACGTTCACCCCTTCTCCGATGGCGTTGAAGATCAGCTCGAACAGGTGCTGCCGCTTGCGTTCCGCGTCGGTCTTGGCGGCGGCGCGCAGGGCCCCGATGCCCTGAAGCCGGGCGACCAGGAACGATGTCACAAGCTCGGCGATACGCTCCAGCCGCTGGGCCTGACGCGGGCCGAACCGGCCCGGCTCGGTATGAGCCACGGACAGCACGCCGAGAGGCATTTCGGGCGATGCGCCCACCGGCACGCCGACATAGCTGCGTACATGCGGCGCGTTTTGCACGTAGCGCGCATGGGCAAAACGCCTGTCCGTGCGTGCATCATCGGTCAGCAGCGGCGTGCCGGACGCGACAATGGCCGTACACAGGCATTCCGACGCCGGCATCGTCTCGCGCGAGCCGAAGGTGGTTGAAAGCTGGTAGGCCTGGGTTGCATCGTGGACGACAAACGCGGCGAGGTTTGCGTCGCAGACATCGGCGGCCAGCGCGATCAAGCGGTCGAGACCGGGGAAATCCCCGCCATCGAGCACATCCAGGTCGCGCAGCACGGCGACACGTCGTTCGACCTTTCTCAGATCCATCTGGCCATCACCGCGTCTTCGCGCCCAGCCGCTTGTCCGGGAATCAACCGCGACTACGTGCTTGCAGCATAATTAGCGGCGCGCGGGAAACGCAACCTGCCATTCCCGCCGCGCAAGAAAAAACGCGGCGGTACGGATCGGTAGTCCGGGCTGACCCTGAAATCGCGCCTAGCGTTTGCCGGCGAGACCGAGGAGACGCAGGCGCAGCGCGTTGAGGCGGATGAAGCCTTCGGCGTCCTGCTGGTTGTAGGCGCCGGCATCGTCCTCGAACGTGACGTGCGCGGCCGAATAGAGCGAGTGCGGCGACGCCCTGCCCGTAACGATCACATTGCCCTTGTAGAGTTTGAGCGTGACCGTGCCGGTGACGTTGGCCTGGCTCCTGTCGATGGCGGCCTGCAGCATCTCGCGCTCGGGCGCGAACCAGAAGCCGTTATAGATCAGCTCCGCATAGCGCGGCATCAGCTCGTCCTTGAGATGGCCGGCGCCGCGGTCGAGCGTGATGCTCTCGATGGCGCGGTGGGCCTGCAGCAGGATCGTGCCGCCGGGGGTTTCATAGACGCCACGCGACTTCATGCCGACGAAGCGGTTCTCGACGAGGTCGAGGCGGCCAATGCCATTGTCGCGGCCAAGATCATTGAGCGCCGCCAGCAGCGTGGCGGGCGACAGCGCCTTGCCGTTGAGGGACACGGCATCGCCTTGCGCAAAGCCGATCTCGATTTCGGTGACGACATCGGGCGCTTCCATCGGCGAGATGGTGCGCTGGAACACGTAGGGCGGCGGCTCGACCGCAGGGTCTTCCAGCACTTTGCCCTCGGAGGAGGAGTGCAGCAGGTTGGCGTCGACCGAGAACGGCGCCTCGCCGCGCTTGTCTTTCGCCACCGGGATCTGATGCGACTCGGCGAAGGCGATGAGATCGGTGCGCGATTTGAAATCCCATGTGCGCCACGGCGCGATCACCTTGATCGACGGGTTCAGCGCATAGGCCGACAATTCGAAGCGGACCTGATCGTTGCCCTTGCCGGTGGCGCCATGCGCGACAGCATCGGCGCCGGTCTTCTTCGCGATATCGACGAGATACTTGGCGATCAGCGGGCGCGCGATCGACGTGCCGAGCAGGTACTGGCCCTCATAGACCGCGTTGGCGCGGAACATCGGGAAGACGAAATCGCGGACGAATTCCTCGCGCAGGTCCTCGATGAAGATGTTCTCTGGCTTGATGCCCATCAGCTCGGCCTTCTTGCGGGCCGGCGACAGCTCCTCGCCCTGCCCGAGGTCTGCCGTGAAGGTGACGACCTCGCAGCCATATTCGGTCTGCAGCCATTTCAGGATGATCGAGGTGTCGAGGCCGCCGGAATAGGCGAGCACGACTTTCTTCGGAGCGGCTTTGGCGGCGGACATGGGCGTCTCCCGGACACGGGCGATTGGGGCGGCAATTCGGATGCGCGCTTATAGCTCCCGCTACAGCCCCTGCAAGCGGCGGGCGCCGCGCTGCGCCGCGATGTGGCGTCCCGGAAATCGCATGCTAGCCTGCCGGCAGGATCGGCGCGGCGCCGGGACAGTCGGGAGAATGACATGGCCGGATTTGCAGCTCTGGGGCGCGCTGTTCGCTTCGCCCTGGCCGCCGGCCTTGCGGCGGCGGCGGCAATTGGCGCGCCGGCGCTGGCCCAGCCGGCTCTCTGGGCCGTGAAGGATGCGGATTCGACGATCTACTTCCTCGGCACGGTCCACATGCTGCGGCCCGAAACCGAGTGGCGCACGGAGAAGCTGGACGCCGCCATCGCGGAATCGCAGGCGCTGTGGCTGGAGCTGCCGACCACGGACCCGGAAAAGATGGCGGGCGAGATGATGCGCCTCATCGGCCGCTATGGCATGTCGCCACAGCGACGCTTGTCGGCGGACCTCACGCTCGACGAGATCAGGACGCTGGACGAAGCCGCGAAGCTGTCCAACGCCACCGCAGCCCAGCTCGATTTCTTCCGGCCCTGGTATGCCGCGCTGGTCATCTCGACCTCCGCTGTGATACATGCGGGTTATGACCCGACATCGGGCGTCGATGGAAAAATCGAGGCGCTGTTCTCAGCGCGCGGCATCGGCCCCAGGGGCCTCGAAACGCCGGAATCGCAGATCAGGATCTTCGCCGGCATGTCGCGCGAGGACGAGCTGGAATATCTGCGCGAGACGATGGCCGAGTATCGCGAAGCACCGACCCAGCTCGACCAGATGGTGACCAGCTGGGTG
The DNA here is from genome assembly GCA_964529555.1 of uncultured Rhizobium sp. GTDB lineage: Bacteria > Pseudomonadota > Alphaproteobacteria > Caulobacterales > Hyphomonadaceae > UBA7672. The sequence goes on along the minus strand of CAZGWV010000019.1, from coordinate 40,411 downwards.
AGCGGCGACATCGCTGCGATGGAGGCCATGTTCGTCACCGACATGCGCGAAAACGATGCGGCCCTCTATGACGCGCTGCTGACAAATCGCAACGCCAACTGGGTCGCGCAAGTCGAGGAGATGCTGAAGGGCAAGGGGACGATCTTCATCGCGGTCGGCGCCGGCCACCTGATCGGACCCGACAGCGTGATCGCCATGCTGGACGCCAGGGGCATCGAGGTGGAGCGGGTTCAGTAGCGCCTGCCGCTCCAAAGCGCTCGTCCAGAGCAGCGCGCCAGGCGTGCGTCCGTCGAAGGGCGGGCGCGTGCCTACTTCCTAAACCTCGGCCCACTTGCGCAGCAGGTTGTGGTACACCGCCGTGAGACCAAGCACCGCCTCATGCCTGTCGCCCAGCGCCGCGCGCGTCTTGATGATGGACTGGTCGAGATTGTAGAGCAGCGCCCGGCCGCCATCGTCCTTCACCATCGACTGGATCCAGAAGAACGAGGCCCAGCGCGAGCCGCGCGCGATCTCTTCCACGCGATGCAGGCTGGTGGCGGGATAGAGCACCATGTCTCCGGCGGCGAACTTCACGCTCTGCGCGCCATAGGTGTCCTCGATGACGAGCTCGCCGCCGTCATAGTCTTCCGGCTCGGTGAGGAAGAGCGTGGCCGAGAGGTCGGTGCGGACGCGGATATTGGGGCCGGGAATGAAGCGGATCGCATTGTCGACATGCGCGCCGAATTTCATGCCGACATCATAGCGATTGAACAGCGGCGGGAAGACGCGGAACGGAATGGCGGCGGAGTTGAACGTCTGCGAGCGCGCCAGCGCGCGCAGCACCGCTTCACCCAGCGCCCTCGCCTGCGGCGCATCTTCGGGGACCTGAAGGTTGTGCTTGGCAAGCGCCGACTGCGCGCCGGCGGTGATCTTGCCATCGACCCATTGCGTGCCTTCGAGGACGGAGCGGCAGTGCGCCACTTCTTCCTTCGTCAGCACGGCTTCGCATTTCACCAGCATCGTCAGTTCCTTCCGGCGCTTCTTTTGTCATCTCCGCCACGGGCGCGCCACCCTGCCCTTGCTGCGGAACAAGACGATACAGGCGCCACGCACAAAAGGGCCGGACTCGTTGTCGAGCCCGGCCCAGTCAAGAAGACGTGGTCTGGGGAGGTTTAGTAGACCACGCCGAGGGTTAGGATGAAGGTGCGGCCCTGGCCCGGCGTAACGCGGTTGCCGTGGATCTGGGCGAAGTAGAGTTCGTCCGAAAGATTGTAGCCGTTGAGCGCGACGCGGAAGCGATCCCAGCCATAGGACACGAAGCCGTCGATGGTGGTGTAGGACGGTATGGTCGAGGTGTTGGCCGCGCTGAGATAGACCTCGCCCTGATAGGTGAGACCGCCACCGACCTCGAGGCCCGGAAGCAGGCTGTTGAAGCTGTAGGTGGTCCACAGGCTGGCCGCCTGTTCCGGCGTGAACTGGATGGTGTGGCCAATGTTGGCGGCCGTCGCTGAGTCGGTGATCTCGGTGTCGAGGAAGGTGGCGTTGGCGTTGACCGACCATTCGTCCGTGATCGCGCCGGCGATGCCGAACTCGATCCCCGTGATTTTCTGCGCATCGCCCGAGCCCACCAGCAGATCGCCATTGGTATCGAGGATTTTCGCGTTGTCCTTCTTGGTCTGGAAGGCGGCGCCCTGCAGCTGGAGACGATTATCGAACAGCCCGATGCGGCCGCCGATCTCGATATTGGTGTTCTCTTCGGGTTCCAGATCCTTGTTGCTCACGCCGGTCGGCGTGGCCGGGTTCGAGATCGTGTCGCCATTGTTGGTCGAGGCGCCCTGCGGCTTCGCCGACCGCGAGAAGTTCAGATACCATTGCTGGTTCGGCGCCGGCTCCCAGATCACGCCGACCTGCGGGGTGACGAAGTCGGTGTTCGAGGACACAGGCGTGTAGCAGGTGACGCCCGGCGCCGGCACGGCGGGCGCGCCGTTGCAGGCCGTGGTCTGGTTGAACGTGTTGGTGTTCTGATCGACTTCATAGGCGCCCCAGCGCACGCCGCCGACAAGCGACCATTGGTCGTTGAGCCACAGGCGCTCGTTGGCGAACACGCTGACGTCGCGCGTGGTGGTGTCGCGGATATTCGTGGCCGTGGCCGTGGCCGGAACGCCGTCGGTGAGCACCGGGTTGAACAGGTCGAATGGGGTGCGCGTGCCGATATAGGCGTGCTGGTTGCGGTCGTTGTGCTGCCAGGCGGCGTCGAAGCCGACCGTCAACTCGCTGCGCAGGCCGCCGAGCGGGGCGGTGATGTGCGCGGCCGTGACGTTCTGGACGCCTTGCGTGTCCTGATCCCAGGGACCGGGGCCGCCGGGCGTCGCCAGCGGGACGGTGGCGGGGTCGCCATCGGTGAGGTTGGTGGCGCACACGCCAGAGCAGCCGGCCGGCGTGAAGCGCGCATAGCGCTGATAGAAGCCCCAGCGCACATCGCTGGTGAGCGTGAGCCAGTCGTTCGCTTCATGGCGCAGGCGCACGGTGACCGTATCGACCGTGGTTTCATCCACGTCGGCGCGATAGCCGTAGAAGTTGGACGGGTCCACGCCGAAATCCGTCACCGGGCGGCCGACGCCGCCAACCGTGACGACCGGGATGCCGTAGTCCGTCAGCTTGCTTTCGTCCTGGTGCAGGTAGGCGACCGAGACGGTGGTCGGCGTGCCGAGGCCGAAGGCGAACGACGGCGCAACGCCCCAGCGCTCGGAATAGATGTGGTCGCGGCCGGTGTTGCCGCCTTCGTGCGTCATCGCGGCGATGCGGCCGGCCATACCATTGCCGAAATCCTGGTTCCAGTCCGCCGTGACGCGCAGGTGATCCGCATCGCCGATCGAGATCTGCGCCGAGCCGCCGGTCTCGGTGTAAGGCGTCTTGGACGACGTGTTGATGCCGCCGCCAGCCGCCCCGCGCCCGAAGGCTGCCGCAGACGGGCCCTTGAAGACTTCGACCTGGCCGTAGTTGAACGAATCGCGCGTGTAGACGCCGAAGTCGCGCAGGCCGTCGGTGAAGATGTCGTTCTTCGCCGAGATGCCGCGGATGAAGAACTGGTCGCCGCTCATAACGCCGCCTTCGCCGATCTGCGTCGTGATGCCCGGCACGTTGCGCAGCGCCTGTTCGAGCGAGGTGACGCCCTGCTCCTGCAGGATCTCGCCGGAGATGATGTTCACGGTCTGGGGCGCATCTTCCACATTGATGGCGGCGACCGAAGAAACGACGCGGCGGCCGTGGACATAGACGCGGTCGCGGTCTGCTTCCTGAGCGGCGGCCTGGGCGGCCGGCTGCGGCTCGTCAGCGGCGGGGGCGTCCGCCGGCGCCGGGCCGGCGGAGACCTGTGCGAAAGCCGGCAGGCCGGCGGCGGCGGCGAGCACCAGCGCCATGGCCGCGCCCGAGCGCAGCCTGGCAGGACCAGCCGTGCGAACGGCCGCGTTTTTTCCAGTCATTTGATTTCCCCGAGATGCGACAAAGTTGAGAATGATTTGCAGAAGGGCTATTACGCCTCTCTTTTGCGAATGCAAGTGGTTCTCAAAAACAAATTGACGCAGGGTCTATCGGGTCGCGGAGACAAGAAAAAAGCGCCGGCCTCTTGAGGAGACCGGCGCCAGGCAGCGTCGAGAACGATTGGGGAGGAGAGAGAGATCGTTCCGCGCGAGGCGCCTTTCGGCGCCGAACTGAATTCGGGAAGCTTCGGCCGGCTGGGGAGGAGGCGCCGGCCTCGGCTTCGGGGAGAGATCAGGCGGCCAGACGGCCGGCGATTTCAACGAGGTAGAGAATGGCCGTGGCGCCAACAATTGCGAGCGGCATGGCGAGGAGACGGGCCAGCGCGTCCGGGCTGGCGGTCGGCGTCTTGGGGAGGAAGGTCATCGTGCAGTTCCTTTGATCGGGGTCTCTTGCGGCCCCTGTGGGAGGTCAAGGCGGGCTTCTTTGTTCCCGTCCATGCACACCGTATAGCCGAGGCGCTGACGGATTGCAATGAACAAAAGTCTAAACGTTCAATATTTCTGCTGCGCCTGCGATCACGTAGCTGCGATCTGATGCTGCAGATGCTAACCGCAAGCGCTTTCCAGCTGCCTGCCAGGATCTGCTCAATTTCATGGACGGGGTGCGGCGCACTGTCCCGGCAGGCTATTTCCGGGCCGAAAGTCCCGTGAAAATAAGGGCGAGGAGACCATCCATCTCCGCCAGCAGGGCGTCGAGCTGCTCGGTGGTCCACAGCTGCGGAATGCGGAATTTCATCATGGCGCACTGAACGAGGTCCGCCGCTATGGTCAGATCGGCCGGGGGCGCGAAATCGCCGGAAACCCGGCCCTCCTCGAGAATTTTCTCGATCTGGATCCGCTCCTGGGCGTTCTCCTCGGCCAGGAAATCAGGGCGCTCGCGCGCCATGATCTCGGCCAGTTCCATCAGCTTTGGATGCTTCTCGAAAGTACGGAATGTGCGCTCCAGCCGGAACGCAAAAAAATCCCTGAGTTTTCTGGAAGGTGAGCGACCTGCATCACGCAGAATGGCGAGATAGCCCGCATGCGTTTCCGCGTTGAAATCGCGCGTCATCGCCTCTGCGATATCGATCTTCGAGGGATAGAAGCGATAGATATTGCCGGCGGACATGCTGCAGTCCGACGCGATCTCCGACATGGTGGTCTTGTTGTATCCGTAGTGGCGGATACGGTCGGCGGCAGCCTTCAGGATCGCAAGGCGGGGATCGGCCTTGTCGGCCTGAATGTCGGTCGGCTGAATTGCGGTCATTCGCGTATTGTAACAACGGAACATTGAACGTTCAATGAAATCTTCAGCACATAATGTCGCTGACGCCGGCTTGTTCCAGCGTGTGGGGGTTGCCGGAGCGGGCGCCTGGGGAACTGCGCTTGCCGTCTGCGCGCTCTCGGCCGGGCGCGATGTGCGTATGTGGGCGCGCGAGGCGGACGTCGCCGATCACCTGTCGCGCGGCGAAGGGAACCCGGCCTTCCTTCCGGGCATCGCCCTTCCCGTCATCCCGTCATCGACCGACTTTACCTCGCTCTCCGACTGCGATGCGATCCTGCTGGTCGCCCCCGCGCAGCACCTGCGCGCGACGCTGAAATCGCTGGCGCCGCATCTCAAACCCGGCACGCCGGTCGCGCTCTGCTCGAAAGGGATCGAGCGCGGCACGCTGAAGCCGATGACGGATGTGCTGGCCGAGGAAGCGCCCGAGGCATCGCCCGCTGTTCTTTCGGGCCCGTCGTTCGCAAGCGACGTGGCGAAGGGCCTGCCCACCGCCGTCACCCTCGCCTGCCCCGACCGCGCGGTGGGCGACACATGGATGCGCTCCATCGGGCATCCGCACTTCCGCACCTACTGGAGCGACGACCTGATCGGCGCGGAGGCCGGTGGCGCGATCAAGAACGTGCTGGCGATCGCATGCGGCGTTTGCGAGGGCATGTCGCTTGGACGTTCGGCGCATGCTGCGCTGATCGCGCGCGGCTTTGCGGAGATGACGCGGCTTGGCGTGGCGCTGGGCGGACGGCCCGAGACGCTGGCGGGCCTGTGCGGGCTGGGCGACCTGGTGCTGACCTGCTCCTCGCCGCAATCGCGCAATATGAGTTTCGGTATGGAACTGGGGCGCGGCAAGACGGCGGGCGAAATCCTATCGGCGCGTACGTCCGTCACCGAAGGCGTCGAGACAGCGCCGGCGATTGTCGAACTGGGCAAGCGGCTTGGCGTCGATCTTCCGATCTGCGAGGTCGTGCATGGCATGATCGACGGACGGCTGAGCGCGCGCGCCGCAGTCGATCTCCTGCTCAACCGGCCGATGAAAGGCGAAGGCTGATGGCTCTGTTTGTGTTTCACGGTCTCGACAAGGCGGGTGCGCTGGAGATTCGCAAGGCGGCGCGGCCGGCGCATCTGGCGTGGCTCGAGACGCTGCAACCGCGCGTGAAGATTGGCGGACCGATGCTGTCCGAGGACGGGCAGACGCCGGTGGGGTCGATGCTTGTGCTTGAAGCCGAGACGCTGGCCGAAGCGAAGACGCTGTTTGCACAGGACCCGTACGGACTCGCGGGCCTATGGGCCGAGACGAGCGTGCGGCCGTTCAACTGGCTGATCCGGCAATGATGCGCGACGCAGTTCTGGCGCTGATGCTGGCCGCGCTCGCCGCGCCGGCGATGGCGCAGCCGCCGCAGGATGGGCCTGTCATTCCGCCGGAAGACCGGATCGTTCAGTCGGAGCCCTGCACATCCTGCCTCGCGGAAAGCCTGACGATCCCCGAGATGCTCGACAAGGCGCTGAAAGCGCCGGACCGCTCGATGGAGCATCGGTTGCGCGACGATAACCGGCAAGTGCGCAGGATCATCGAAACAGCCTGGCCGACAATGCGCTTGGTCAGCGGCGGCCGCGTGCTCGATGTGGCGTCGGGCGGTGGATACCTCGCGATCATCTTCTCCTCGCTCGTGGGCGAGGGCGGCCATGTGGACATTCACAACACGCCCGGCTGGATCGCGCAGTTTCCCGGCATGGAGCCGGAATCACAGCGCAAATGGATCGAGCGCGACAATATCGGCTGGGTGACGGCGAGCTGGAACGAGCTGGGTGCGCCGGACGAAAGTTATGACTTCATCCTGCTGGGTCAGGTCTACCACGACATCGTCTTCGAGGGCGGCGACTTCGGAACGTTGAACAAGCGCTTTTTCGACATGCTGACGCCCGGCGGCCGCGTGATCGTCGAGGACCACGACGCGATCGAGACAATGCCCCTGATGCAGCAGGCGAACCTGCACCGCATCAGCCGTGGCGATGTCACCGGGCATTTCCTCGCGGCGGGATTCCGGCAGGTGGCGCTCGACGAGATCGAGAGCCGCTATGACGACCGCAAGATGAATGTGTTCTGGCCCAACGTGCGTGGGCGGACGGATCGCTACATTCTGGTGTTCGAGAAGCCGTTCGACGGGAAGCCGGCGCGCTGATGTGAGCCCGGCCCCTCGTGGTTCGACGGACGTTCGCCTGCCTACGCAGGCGAACTGCTCACCATGAGGGTCCTCTCGCTTCCATCTTAGCTGCAGCCTGAGCCCTCATGGTGAGCAGTAGCGATGCACGAGCATCGCTACGTCCGCCGAACCACGAGGGCGGGACGGGGACTCCTTCTATATGCGCACGAAATCCAGAAACACCGGCTCGCAATCGCCGAGGCGTTTTTCCTGATATCGCGTCGTCACGTGGTCGGTGGGCGGCTTGCGCCAATCGTCGGCGCGGTTGGCTTGCCAGGTGAAGTGGCCGTCGCGAATGACAGTTTCAAGCGCGCGGTTGGCGTAGTCGGCCCAGTCGGTGGCGAAACGCAATCTCGCGCCCGGCTTCATCACACGCGCGAGTTCGGCCACGAAATCGGGCTGAATGAGGCGGCGCTTGCGGTGGCGCGTTTTCGGCCACGGGTCGGGGAAAAGGATGAAGACGCGATCCAGCGAGGCGCCCGCGAATTGCGCCACGAGATCGCGCGCATCGCCGCGGCGGACCAGCACGTTGGTCGTTCCGCCCGCCTCCAGCGCGGTCAGCAGTTTGGCGACGCCGTCGATGAAGGGCTCGACGCCGATGATGCCGATATCGGGGTGGCGCGCGGCCTGCCCGGCCAGATGCTCGCCGCCGCCGAAGCCGATCTCGAGCCAGGCTTCGCGCATCGCCGGCTTGAACAGGGAGATGGGGGCCAGCGTGCGCGGCGCGCTTTCCGGGATCGCAAGCGTCGGCAGGAAATCGTCGATCAACCCCTGTTGCCGCTTCGACAACGGCTTGCCGGCGGCGCGGCCATAGAGGCGGTGGCGCGGTTGTGAAGAGAGGTCGTCGCTCATGCCGGCCTTGTCGTCACTTCTGGCAGTGAGCGCAATAGAAGGTGGAGCGGCCCGACTGCACCATACGCTTCACCGGCCTCGCGCAAGCGTGGCAGGGGTCGCCTTCGCGATCGTAGATGCGGAAGCGGTGCTGGAAATAGCCGAGTTCGCCGCCGGTGGATTTGTAGTCGGAGATGGTCGAACCGCCCGCGAGGATGGCCTCCTCGATCACCTTCCTCACTTCGACCGCCAGGAGCTCCAGCCTGTCGCGGCGAATGGCGCCGGCGAGCTTCGTCGGGCTGATGCCTGACCGGAACAGCGCCTCGCAGACATAGATGTTGCCAAGACCCGCGACGACATTCTGGTCCAGCAGGGCGGACTTCACCGGCGTCTTCTTGCTCTTGAACGCCTCCGCCAGATAAGCGGCTGAAAATTCGTTGGAGATCGGCTCGGGGCCCATGCCGGCGAACGGGGCGTAGGTTTCGAGGCTGGCGGCGGGCCAGAGGTCCATGAAGCCGAAGCGGCGGGCGTCGTTGAACACGACGCGGCCCCCGCCCTGCATTTCGAACACGACATGGTCGTGCTTTTCGCCCTCCCCGGCGTCGCGGTGGAACTTGCCGGGCTTCTTTCCGTGAACGGTGAACCGCCCGGTCATGCCCAGATGCATGATGAGGGCTTCCCCGCTGGAAAGTTCGGCCACGAGATATTTCGCCCGGCGGCCCATATGGCTGATCTTGGCGCCCTCGATCCTTTGGTTAAAATTCTCGGGAAACGGGAAGCGCAGGTCCTTCCTGCGGGTTTCCACGCGCAGGATGCGTTTACCTTCCATGGCGGGGGCCAGTCCGCGACGAACGGTCTCGACTTCGGGCAATTCAGGCATCGCTGCGCATATAGCCGTGGGAAGGGCCTTCGCCTATGCTCTCCCGGTCATGGACGAAGACAAGGTCTCCTTCGGGTTCGAGGATGTGAGCCGGGATGAAAAATCCCGCCGCGTCAAAGGCGTGTTCGCGTCCGTCGCCTCGAAATACGACCTGATGAACGATCTCATGTCCGCCGGGGTCCACAGGATCTGGAAGGCGAACATGATCGCCTGGCTGAACCCGCAACCGGGCGAGACGCTGATCGATGTGGCGGGCGGCACGGGCGACGTGGCGCGCGCCTTCCAGAAACGCGCGAACGAAGTGGCGCGCCGCCGCAATGTGCAGGCGCAGACGATGACCTTCGTGTCCGACATCAACGAGGCGATGCTGGTCGCGGGCGTCAAGGACAGCGACCAGAACATGCCGCGCGTGGCGTGCGACGCCGCAGCGCTCCCCTTCCCCGATCGCAGCGCGGATGCGCTGACGATTTCCTTCGGCATCCGCAATGTGGTGGAGATCGACAAGGCGCTCAGCGAATTCCGCCGCGTTCTGAAGCCGGGCGGGCGGTTTGCCTGCCTCGAATTCTCGCACATGACGCATCGCGTGCTGCAGGATGCGTATGACGCCTATTCGTTCAAGGTGATCCCGGCGATGGGCGAGCTGGTGACGGGGGACAAGGCGTCCTACCAGTATCTCGTCGAATCGATCCGCCGCTTCCCGATGCAGGATGCGTTCGCCGATCGCATCCGCGCCGCAGGCTTCGGACAGGTGGGCTACCAGAACTATTCGGGCGGGATCGCCGCGCTTCACACCGGATGGGCGGTGTAGCGGGCATGTTCGAAGCGCTCTCCGACTATTTGCGCCTTGCCCGCGCCGGGGCGGTCATGGTGCGCAACGACGTCATCATTCCCGACGCCTATCGCAAGCGCCTGCCCGTCGCGGCGAAGGCTGCTGGCGCGGTATTGCGTATCCTGCCCGGCGGCGGCGGCAGGGGGCGGCCGGGCGAGCGCTTTGCGCGTGCGCTGGAAAAGCTCGGACCGGCGTGGATCAAGCTTGGCCAGTTCATGGCGACGCGGCCGGACGTGATCGGCGTCGAGGCCGCGACCGATCTTTCGCGCCTCAAGGATTCCATCCCGCCCTTCCCCAGGGCGCAGGCGCTGAAAACGCTGAAATCGCAGTTCGGTGACGATGCGGCGCGGCTTTTCCCAACGATCAGCGACCCGATCGCGGCGGCGTCGGTGGCGCAGGTTCACAGGCTCGAAACGCCGAAAGGACCGCGCGCGGTGAAAATCCTGCGTCCGAACATCGAACGGACGATGGAGCTTGAAGTGCGCGCGATGAGGCGCATCGCCTATGCCGCGCAGAAGAACGGCAATGCCGAGATCCAGCGCATGGAGCCTGCCGCCTTCATCGACACGATGGCGCGCTCGCTGACCCGCGAGATGGACCTGCGTTTTGAAGCGGGCGCCGCCTCCGAGTTCGCCGAGATCGCCGCCATCGACGGCTATGTCCACGCACCGCAGGTCGACTGGGAGCGGACGAGCCAGCGTGTGCTGACCACAGAATGGATCGAGGGGCGGTCGCTGACCAATCCAGGTCCGCTCGGCGCCGAGCAGCGCATCGATCTCGCCAACCGCGTGACGCGCGGCTTTCTTGCCTGCGCGCTCGATCACGGCTTCTTCCACGCCGACCTGCACGAAGGAAACATGATCCTGACGCCGGACGGGCGGCTGGTGCTGGTCGATTACGGCATCATGGGCCGTATCGGCATGAACGAGCGGATGTTCCTCGCGCAGATCATCAAGGGCTTCCTCGAGCGCGACTACAAGCATGTCGCCAAGGTTCACTTCGAGGCGGGCTATGTGCCGGCCGAGCATTCGATGGACGAGTTCGCGCAGGCGTTGCGCTCGGTCGGCGAGCCGATCTTCGGCAAGGACGCGACCGAAGTCTCGATGGCGCGCGTGCTGCTGCAGCTGTTCGACATCACGCGGCAGTTCGGCATGCACCTGCGGCCGGAACTGATCCTGCTGCAGAAGACAATGGTTCAGGTCGAAGGCGTCGCACGGTCCATCGATCCGGCGCACAATATCTGGCAGGCCGCCAAGCCCATCGTGGAGCGCTGGAGCCGCCGCGAGTTCGGAGCGGAGGGCCTGCGCAAGCTGGCCGCGAACACGGCGCGCGAGGCCATCGCCCGCCTGCGCCGCCTGCCCGAGACGCTGGAGAAACTGGACGCCGCCCTCACCCGCGCGGCGGCGCCCGCCCCGCCGCCGGTCGTCGTCAAGCGTACGTCAGGCTGGGGCTGGGCGCTGACCGGCTTCGCCATTGCGGCGGCTTCCGCTGCGGGACTGTGGTTTCTCCTGATTTATCGGCCCTGATAGCGGGCGCCGGAACGCAAACGGCGCGACCCTTGGGGGATCGCGCCGTCGCTTGTTCAAGGCCTTGGCAGCCACCTACTTCTTCTTGCGGGCGACCTTGCGGGCCGGTTTCATGGCGGCGGCGGCGACTTTCATTTTCGGCGCGGGCTGCCTGGCGACCGGCTTCTTCGCGATAACCTTTTTGGCGACGGCCTTCTTGGCGGAAGCCTTCACGACCGGCTTCCTGGCCACAGCTTTCGGCGCGGGCTTTTTCGCGACCGGCTTCTTCGGCATAGGGATCACGGTCGCGGAGGCGGCGGGAGCAGCCGGCATCGGCGCAGTCATCAGCGGCGACGGCATCGCGATCACTTTGGCGGCGGACGATCTGGCCGCCATCGATTTGGAGGCCTTCGACTTGACGGCCTTCGACTTGAAGGTCGTGGATTTGGCGGCGGCATTTTTCTTCGTGGTCTTTTTCTTCGTGGTCATGTGTCTCTCCAGGTTCTGTCTTGTTTGCTGCGGCGATGCATGTGCGAGTCGCCGTGTCGATCCGATGACGTGCAAACTGCCCCGAGAAACTGAACGCGAAGTTTCCAAAAACGACTCCGCGAGTCTCCGCGCGAATTTTTTCGCACGAAAATTCGCGATGACGATCGTCCGTAACAGGACGATCATCGCACGCATGTCGTCAACGCGAGTCTCACGCGCGCCATCGCCACGCATATCGATGCGCGCAATCCGTTCGCGGCCAGCGACAGTGATTGTCAGACAGAACAGCGCTTCACGTTTTCAGAACAGATCGCCCTGCGCGCGCGGCCTGGCGCTCTTTGCAGCTTTCGGCGGCGCCTGTTCAGTCATCTCCCACGCACCCCGATCGTCGAACGTCTTCAACAGCGCCTTCAGGTCAGCGGATGAAGCGTCGGTTTCGCCCAGCCATGCCGCCCAGTCCTCCTGGCGAAGAATGGCGGGCATGCGATCCGTGATGCGTCCAATCAGCGGGTTTGGCGGAACGGTGACCATGACGAAGCACGGCTCCGATCCCGCATCCCCCACCCATTCTTCCCAGATCACAGCGATGGCGATGGGTTTGCGGTCTTTCGGGCGGATCACCCATTGCTTTGTTTTGCCGGACGGCAGCTGTTCGCCCTCGTTGAACGTCTCGACCGGCACGATGCCGCGCCGCTCGGCGAATGCTTCGGCAAAGGTCGGGCGGGTGTCGATGGTTTCGGCGCGCGCGTGCATATGATCGGGCTTGAAGGACGGGTTGCCGGGCCTGGAGAAGCCCCAGCGCATCGCGACCATCTCGCGCCGGCCGTCCTCGCCGAGCCGGATCGCCTTCGCGGCGCGCATCGGGGTGACGAAGGTGGCCGGCGCCTCATCGGGAATTTCATCCGTGGGCTGTGAAAAGGCCTCGATGTCGGTCCACCACTCAACCTGCGTGAACTTCCCGCACATTTATATGGTCCCGGCCGATCAGCGCTTCCGGTTTCCGAACATGCCGCGGAAGACGAACTTCGTCAGCTCGCGCGTCGCGGTGCGGAAAAAGGTGCTTTGCGCTGCTTCGGCAGGCGTCTGGCGGGTCGATTTTCGCTGCGTTGAAGCGCGCGTGGAAGCCTGCGTCCGGCTTTGCGCCGCCGCCTTGCTGGCCTCGCGCCGCGCACGCGCAGCTTCGGCCTCTGCGGTTTCAGCGCGTTTGAGCGCTTCCTTCTCCTTGGCGGCCAAGGCCTCGCGGCCCGTCAGCACCTCGTAGGCGGACTCGCGGTCGATCACGGTGTCGTATTTCATCGCCACGGGGCTTTGCGCCTGAACCGCAGCGCGATCGGTTTCCGGCGCGGGGCCAAGGCGCGACATGGGCGGACGGATGATCGTGCGCTGGACGATGGTGGGCGCGCCCTTCGCGTCGAGGGAAGAGACAAGCGCTTCGCCCGTGCCGAGTTCCGTGATCGCGGTTTCGGTGTCTATGTCGGGATTGGGCCGGAAACTCTGGGCTGCGGCCTTCACCGCCTTGCGCTCGGTCGGCGTATAGGCGCGCAGGGCGTGCTGGATGCGCGTGCCCAGCTGGGCCAGCACGCTTTCCGGCAGGTCTTTCGGATTCTGCGTGACGAAGAAGACGCCGACGCCCTTGGAGCGGATAAGGCGGACAACCTGCTCGATCTTGTCGATCAGCGCCTTGGGCGCGCCGTCGAACAGGAGATGGGCTTCATCGAAGAAGAAGACGAGTTTCGGCTTGTCCGGGTCGCCGACCTCGGGGAGCCGTTCGAACAATTCGGCCAGCAGCCAGAGAAGGAAAGTGGAATAAAGCCGGGGCGAGTTGATCAGCGTGGTGGCGTCCAGCACGCTGATATAGCCGCGGCCCTGGGTATCCACCCGCATGAAATCGGCAAGATCGAGCGCGGGTTCGCCGAAGAATTGCGGCGCCCCTTCCCGCTCCAGCATCAGGAGCTGGCGCTGCACCGCGCCGATGGAGGCCGGGGCGACATTGCCATAGGTGCGCTGGATCTCGGAGGAGATGGTCGAGATGTGGGTGAGCAGGCTGCGCAGGTCCTTGAAGTCGAGCAGCAGCAGGCCGTTGTCGTCGGCATACTGGAAGGCGATGGTGATGACGCCTTCCTGCGTGTCGTTGCAGCCGAGCAGCCGGGCCAGTAGCTGAGGCCCCATCTCGGAGACCGTAGCGCGGATCGGATGGCCGGCCTTGCCGTAGATGTCCCAGAAGATGCACGGGCCTGCCGAATAGGTGAGTTGCTCCAGCCCGATCTGGGCGGCGCGCTCGTTGAACTTCTCCAGCATCTTGCCCTCGGGCGCGCCCGGAACGCAGATCCCCGAAAGATCGCCCTTCACGTCGGCGCAGAAGACGGGGACGCCCGCCGCCGAGAACTGCTCGGCCATGACCTGCAGCGTCACGGTCTTGCCGGTTCCCGTCGCGCCGGCCACCAGCCCGTGGCGGTTGGCCCGCGCCAGCAACAGGCTCTGCGGCAGCTTGTGATCCGGCCCGCCGCCGCCAATGAAGATCGAATCCGTCATTATACTGTCCCGGTATTGTGCTCCGGCAGACTAGAAGGCCTGCCCCTCCCCGCCAAGGCGGCTCACGCCGGAGGCGTCATGCATTCGACACCGTAGCTGTAGATGAATTCGCGGTCAGGCAGGGCCCAAGGCGGCCGGTTTGCCCGCGAAGCCACTTTGCTTGGCGCGAAACGCACCATAAGTCTTGTCGCATGAGCGCGCCGGGCAGGACAGAGAACAGGACATGGCTGACTGCGGGCGTCTGGCTGATCGCCACGGTCGCGCTGGGATTCGTGCTTTATAACGGTGCGCGTATCCTCGCGCCGTTCGCCATGGCGGTTTTCGTCTGGCTTATCATGGAAGGCTTCGCGCGCGCGATCCGCCGCCCCTTCCCCGAACTGCCCGGCTGGCTGGCCAACCTGTTCGCCGTGACGGTTGTAGCGCTGAGCGTGCTGACCTTCGTCAGCGTGGTCAGCGGCGCAATCGCGGAATTCCAGTCGAAGTCCGACCAGTATGAAGAGCGGATCAACACGGTGATCCGCGACGTCTACAACATGCTGCCGCAACCGGCGCCGGAGATTGACCCCTCGGCCACGGCGCCGGGGGCTCAGACGCCGCCGGCCCAGCCGGCAGTCCAGCTGCCGCTGACGCCGGGCGACGCCTTGCTGACGCCGGTGGAGGAGCCGCCGCCCCCGCCACCGCCCGCGGCGGTTCCCGAAGATACGACGCCCACCCTGTCCAACCTGGTCACGCAATATGCCGGAAGCATCGCACCGACCGCGGCGGGGTTCATTTCCGGTCTCATCGGCGACATGCTGCTGATCCTGATCTACGTGGCGTTCCTCTACGTTTCCGCCGGCGCCTTCTCGCGCAAGCTCGACCGGGTGTTCGTGCGCCCGTCCGACCGGGCGCGCTCGCGCCAGCTTGGCGATCAGGTGCGGCGGACCATGGAGCAGTATCTGTGGGTGCAGACGTCCCTGTCGATCATCTCGACATCGCTGACCTACATCACGCTGATGATCGTCGGGCTCGACAATGCCCTGTTCTGGGCCTTCGTGATCTTTGTGCTCAACTACATCCCCACCATCGGCTCCATCATCGCAACCGTGCTGCCCTCCCTTTTCGCCATCGTGCAGCCCGAGTCGACATGGCCGGACTGGATGCCGGACAATGCGCTGTTGTGCGCGGTCGTGGTGTTTGCCGCCGTCAGCGTCTGGCAGTTCCTGATCGGGAATTTCGTCGCCCCGCGCATGCAGGCCAACAGCCTCAACCTGTCGCCGCTGGTCGTTCTCCTGTCGCTTGCCGTCTGGGGCGCGCTGTGGGGGCCGGTCGGCATGTTCCTGTCCGCCCCGCTCACCGTTCTCGTGATGATCGTGCTGGCGCAGATTCGCGGCGCACGGTGGATCGCGGTGCTGATGTCGGCTGACGGCAAGCCGGGGGATTACCCGCCCGTGAGCGATGAGGACCCGGCCGTCGAGCCCGCCGCCGCACCCCGCTGACGGCGGCGGCGCCCTGCGGGGCTCTTTTCACCGCGCTGCAGCAAAATCGGGGGCAAATCTTCGCCCTTGCCCGGCCATATCGGGCGGGTCTAGCACTCGATGGCGTCGATTCCCCTGTCATTTGTTCTGTCGTTCAGTCTCAAGCAGTATCGACGCGGAACCGCGAACCCGGAGACAGTGTCCTGTCCAACGATCTTGCATTCTCCCGCGAAGACTTCCTGTCGGCGGCGCGCGCCCTCGCCAAGGACGCAAAGGCCCTGCCCGAGGAATATGCCAGCTTCCTCGACCAGTACCGCGCCGATGCGTTCATCGACGACTTCCTGACACTGAGCGTCGAGGATGCAGCCGTGCTGGCGGCCGACCTCTGGAAGCTGAACAAGGATAATGAGGGGAACGGCGCCCGCGTGATCCGCACGCGCCAGGCCATCGGCGCCGATGGCAAACCGCTGCGGCTGGACGTCGCCGAGATCGTCGGGCCGGACGTGGCCTTCCTCGTCGACAGCACGATCAACGCCTGCCAGGAGGCCAGGGTCGAAATTCGCGCCGTTCTGCACCCGGTGGTGGCGGGACCGGCGGGCAAGCGCTCGGCCATCCAGGTTCACCTGCCCCTGCTGGATGCGCACATGCGCGCCGACCTGCAGAAACGTCTCGAAGACGCCTTCGCCGACGTGGCCACGGTCAATGCCGACTTCCCGGCCATGAAACAGAAGATGGAAGCCGCCTCCGAGGCGCTTGCCGGCGTGAAAGCGACCGGCGGGCGAACATCGGGCGAGATCGCCGAGGCGCGCGCCTTCCTCGCCTGGCTGGCGGACGAGAACTTCACCTATCTTGGCGCGCGCGACTACACCTTCGCGCTCGACGCCAACGGACAGCTGGCCGCCGAAGAGCCGGTGGTGGACGAAGCATCGGGCCTTGGCATCCTGCGCGACCCGGACCGGAATGTGCTCTCGCGCGGCGCCGAGCCCACCATGCTGACCCCGGCCGTGCGCGCCTTCATCAACGAGGCGTCGCCCATCATCGTCGCCAAGGCAAGCTTCGTCTCGCGCGTCCACCGGCGCAGCCATGCCGATTATGTCGGCGTGAAGCGCTACGATGCGCGTGGCGAGGTGATCGGCGAAACGCGCTTCGTCGGCCTGTTCACCTCGGAAGCCTATACCCGCGCAGCGGATGAAGTGCCGCTGATCCGCCGCAAGATCGAGAATGTGAAAGCGGCCGCCCCGCAAGGGTCGCGCTTCTCGGACAAGCAGCTGGATGCGGTGTTGAAGAACTATCCGCGCGACGAGCTGTTCCAGATTTCCGAAGGCGACCTCGAACGGATTTCCTCGGGCGTGCTTCGCCTGCTGCTGCGTCCGCGCACGCGCCTGTTCATCCGGCGCGACCGTTTCGACCGCTATGTCTCCGCCCTGCTCTATACGCCGCGCGACAGCTATAATTCGGCGCTGCGCACGCGCGCCCACCGCCTGCTGGCCGAGGCCTATGGCGGACGGACGACGGCGTATTATCCCTCCTTCGGCGAAGGTCCGCTGGCGCGGGTTCACCTGATCATCGGCGTCGATCGCGGCCATCCTGAGCCTGACGAAGACGCGCTCGACCTGCAGATGCGCCAGCTGTTCGAGACGTGGGAAGATGCGCTGGCCCGCGTCGCGCGCGCGACCGGCGCGGACCAGACGCTGCCGGCCCGTGCGCATTTCACGGGCGCCTACAAGGAGACATTCCAGCCGGAAGAAGGCCTCGCCGACCTGCTGGCGATCGCCAGGATGCAGCCGGGCAAGGCGCTGCGCGCGCGCGTCTGGGGACCCGATTTCGAGGCCGGCGTCAGCCGCGTGAAAATCTACCATCGCGACCAGCCGCTCGATCTCGCCGAAATCGTGCCCGTGCTCGAGCGCATGGGCCTGCGCGTGCAAGCCGAGGTCGGCTATCCGATCCGCATCGGCGCCCATGACGGCGCGCCCGAGGGCGCCGTCTATGTTCACGATCTCGCCATTGACCGGCCCGCCGGACAAAAGCGTCTCGATGCGCGTTTCGAGGCGACGTTCGAGGCGATCTGGAGCCGCGAGACGGAGAATGATCGTTTCAACAGCCTCGTCGTCGCGCTGGGAACCGATTGGCGCTCGGCAGCCCTGCTGCGCACGCTGAGCCGGTATCGCAGCCAGTCGGGCCTCGATCCGTCCGAAGCCGTGCAGGTGCGCGCGCTCGCCGACCATCCCGAGATTTCGAACGGCCTGCTGAAGCTGTTCGCCGTGAAATTCGATCCGGCCTCGGAAGATACGCTCGATGCGCGGCGCAAGGCGGCGGCGGCCGTGACCGCTGAAATCGAGAAGCAGCTCGAAGCGGTCGCCACGCTGGATGCCGACAGGGCGTTGCGGCGCCTTCTGACGCTGATCAACGCGACGCAACGCACCAATTTCTACCTGCGCGATGGCGAGGGACGCCCCTATCGCCACATCGCCGTGAAGATCGCCAGCCGCGAGGCCGATCCCCTGCCCGCGCCGCGCCCCTATCGCGAAATCTTCGTATGGTCGCCGGATGTCGAGGGCGTCCACCTGCGCTTCGGCCCGGTGGCGCGCGGCGGCCTGCGCTGGTCCGACCGGCGCGACGATTTCCGCACCGAAGTGCTGGGCCTCGTGAAAGCGCAGCAGGTGAAGAACGCCGTGATCGTGCCCGTGGGCTCGAAGGGCGGCTTCTATCCGAAGACCCTGCCGGCCAAGGGCACGCGCGAGGAAATGCAGGCTGCGGGCGTCGCCGCCTACAAGACATTCGTCGGCGCGCTGCTGCAGATCACCGACAACATTGTGGACGGCAAGACCGTGCATCCGCCGGGCGTTGTCCCGTGGGATGGCGAAGACCCCTATCTCGTCGTCGCCGCCGACAAGGGGACAGCGACGTTCTCCGACATCGCGAACGGGCTTTCGGCTGATTACAATTTCTGGCTGGGCGATGCGTTCGCGAGCGGCGGATCGGTCGGCTACGACCACAAGAAGATGGGCATCACGGCGCGCGGCGCGTGGGAGGCGGTGAAGCGCCACTTCCGCGAGATGGATCACGACACGCAGAGCCAGCCCTTCAGCGTCATCGGCATCGGCGACATGTCGGGCGACGTGTTCGGCAACGGCATGCTGCTGTCGAAATTCATCCGCCTGCAGGCCGCCTTCGACCACCGGCATATCTTCCTCGATCCCAACCCGACCGATCTCGAAGCGACGTGGAACGAGCGCAAGCGTATGTTCGACCTGCCCCGCTCGTCGTGGGCGGACTATGACAGGAAGCTGATCTCCAGGGGCGGCGGCGTGTTCGAGCGCTCTGCAAAGTCGATCCCGCTGACGCCGGAGATCAAGGCGCTGGCAGGCATAACCGAAGACGCGGTGACCCCTGACGCATTGATCAAGGCGCTGCTCACGGCGGAAGTTGACCTGCTGTGGTTCGGCGGGATCGGGGCCTATATCAAGGCTTCGACCCAGAGCCATGCCGATGTCGGCGACAAGGCCAACGACATCCTGCGCGTCGATGCGAAGGATGTTCGCGCGCGGGTGGTCGGGGAAGGCGCCAACCTCGGCGTGACGCAGGCCGGCCGTATCGAGTTCGCCCGGCTCGGCAGCGGCGGACGGGGCGGCCGCATCAATACGGACGCCATCGACAATTCGGCGGGCGTCGATTCGTCCGACCACGAGGTCAACATCAAGATCCTCACCGCCGAAGCCATCAACCAGGGCACGCTGAAGGCCGCTGACCGCAACGCCCTGCTGGCCTCGATGACGGACGAGGTCGGCCATCTGGTGCTGGAGAACAATTACGACCAGACCGGCGCACTGAGCGTCATGCAGGCGACGGCCGCCGCCGACCTCGACAGCCACAAGGCGCTGATCGATTCGCTCGAAGCGCAGGGCAAGCTGGATCGCGTCGTCGAGGGCCTGCCCTCGGCCGAGGCGTTCCGCCGCCTGCGCGAAGCCGGACAGGGGCTCGCAAGGCCGGAACTTGCGGTCATCATGGCGTATGCCAAGCTCGACCTGTTCGCCTCCATCGTCGGCTCGTCCGCGCCGGACGATCCGGCATTCGAGAAGCTTCTGACGCGCTACTTCCCGCGCGAACTGGAGACGTATGGCGAGGCGCGCAGGCGCCACCGCCTGCGCCGCGAGATCATCGCGACCATCCTGTCGAACCGCATCGTCAACATGACAGGCGCCAGCTTCGCCGTGCAGAAGCGTGACGCCGAGGGCATGGATGCAGGGCACATCACGCAGGGGTTCGAGGCGGCCTTCTCGGCCTTCCACCTCGACGAGCTTGTCGAGCGAATCAACGGGCTGGATGGAAAGATTCCGGCTGCCGCCCAGACCATAATGATGGTCGAGACCGCCGCCAACTTGCGGATGCTGGCGGGGGCGTTCGCGTCCGATCCTGTGCTGGGCAAGGGGTCCGTGTCGGCGAGCCATGCGCGTTATCACGACGCGATCGCCGAGATCCGCGCGATGCTCCCCTCCGCCCTGTCGCCCATCGTGCTTGGCCGGGTCGAAGCCCGCGCCGAGACCTATCGCAATGCCGGCGCGCCGGCTGACATTGCGCATGACGTGGCGCTGGTCCGCGCGCTGGCTTCCGCGCGCGAAACGGCTGACATCGCCGAGGCGACCGGCTGGCCGCTGAAGCCGACACTCTTTGTCCAGCACCAGGTGGGCGAACTGCTCGGCCTCGACCGGATGCGGGCCGCCGCGCGCGACCTGCAGCCCCGCGACCAGTGGGACCGGCTCGCCCTGCAGCGGGTGGCCGACGATCTGCCGCGCCGGCAGAGCGAACTCAGCATCTCCGCGATCCGCTTTGCGCAGGAGACCGGCATTGCACCGGCCAGCATGGACCGGGAATCCGCTGGCCGGCTCGCGGCCGACTGGATCGCCCCGCGCAGGGCGAGCGCCGACCGGCTTACCCAGCCTATGAGTGCATTCGACCGTCAGGGCGGATGGTCGCTTGCCAAACTGGTTCTGCTGGGCGACGCAGTGCGGGAGTTCGTCTATGCTGTTCGCGCCGAGAGCGGCGGCTGAACACCCGATCGGAGCAGTAAGTGAAGCGCGACCTGACCTTTCGGGACGCCCAGTTGAAGGACGCCGGGGGTCTTGCGGAAATTGGCCGCGAGACCTTCGTCGAGACGTTCGGCGATCTCTACCCGCCCGGAGACCTGCGGCAGTACCTGGACGAGACCTATTCCATCGAGAAGATGGAAGCCGACATCAACGATCCCGATGTCGAGGTGCGCATCGCCTTCTCGGGCCGCAAGATGCTCGCCTACTGCAAGATCGGTCCGTGCAAGCTGCCGATCGACATGGGGCCGGAACCGGCGCTCGAACTCCACCGCGTCTATGTCTACCAGCATGGCCAGGGCGTGGGCGTGGGCCGCATCCTGCTGGCCTGGGCGATCGAGCGGGCCCGCCAGCGCGGCGCGAAAAATCTCTTCCTCGGCGTGTGGGAGTCCAACGACAGGGCTATCGCCCTCTACGAGGGACGCGGCTTTGAAAAGGTCGGCGCCTACAAGTTCAAGGTTGGCGACACGCTAGATGACGAATTTATCATGCGGCTTCGCCTCGCGTAACCCTGCTTACAGGCGCGAAACCGCTTAACCTTCGCTCCGTGCCGCACTAGATACTGTGCGGTCAGGGAGACCATCCGGGATGAACTTCGATATCGCGCCGCTTCTTTCGGATCCGGCAGCGTGGGCCGCATTGATCTCCCTGATCGTCATGGAAATCGTGCTGGGCATCGACAACCTGATCTTCATCTCGATCCTCACCAACAAGCTGCCGGAAGGGCAGCGCGCACGCGCACGCACGATCGGCATCTCGCTGGCGCTCATCATGCGGCTGGGCCTGCTGTTCACGATCACATGGATCGTCGGCCTCAAGGCGACTGTCTTCAACCCGTTCGGCATGGAATGCCCGGTCGACATCGAGGCGGCCGTCGGCCATGGCGCGGCTGTCGTGCATTCGGCTGGCTGGGATTCCTGCTTCTCCTGGCGCGACATCATCCTGATCGCCGGCGGCCTGTTTCTCGTCTGGAAGGCCACGATGGAAATCCACCACACGATGGATCCCCACAGCGACACCGAGAGCGCAACGCCCATCGCCGGCAGGGCCGCGATGAATTTCGGCGCCGCGATCTTCCAGATCATCCTGCTCGACATCGTCTTCTCGATCGACTCGATCCTGACCGCCGTTGGCATGACCGACCATCTGCCGATCATGGTCGTCGCGGTCGTCGCCGCCGTGACCGTGATGCTGCTGGCGTCCGGGCCGCTGGCGCGCTTCATCAACGACAATCCGACCGTCGTGATGCTGGCGCTGGGCTTCCTGCTGATGATCGGCATGGTCCTGATCGCGGACGGGTTCGGGATGCATGTGCCGAAGGAATACGTCTACACGGCCATGGCCTTCTCGGCCTTTGTCGAGGCGCTCAACCTCATTTCGCGCAGGCGAAAGAGCAAGCCGCCGGGCGACGACGCTCCGCCGGCGCACTGAAGCCGGCCCGCCGGAATCGCGCACCGAAATCGCCCACTAAAACCACCCACTAAAACCACCCAGGGCGCTGTAGTTCTTTGCGAATATCGCTTTCACGCAACAAACGTGATCAGTTAGCGCGCGCATCTTCCCTAGACGTGAGCGAATGCTCACATAGGGCCATAACGCGCTGACGCGAAAACACGCGGCGCGATCGATCATAGCTGCAGGCGGAGGGTTGCCATGAAGCTGACCATCAACGGCAAGGAACAGGACTATACCGGAGAGGAAGATCGCCCCCTGCTCTGGTATCTGCGTGAAGACCTCAAAATGACCGGCACGAAGTTCGGCTGCGGCGTTGCTGCCTGCGGCGCATGCACGGTGCTGGTCGATGGCGCGCCCACGCGGGCGTGCGTCACGCCCGCGGCCTCGCTCGAAGGCAAGAAGATCACCACAATCGAAGGTCTCGACACGCCGGCCGGCAAAGCCGTGCGGCAGGCCTGGACCGAGCTGGACGTCGTTCAGTGCGGCTGGTGCCAGTCGGGCCAGATGCTGGCTGCAGCAGCCCTCCTCGCGGAGAAGCCCAAACCCACCGAGCAGGACATCACCGACGGCATGAATTCGAACATCTGCCGGTGCGCCACCTATCACCGCATTCGCGGCGCCGTCGCACGCGCTTCCGAGATCATGGGGTAACCGCCATGGCTGACACAGCAACCTTCTCCCCTTCGCGCCGCTTCGTCATCGGAGCGATCGGTCTTGGAACCGCCGGTCTTGCCGTTGGCTGCACGGTCGGAGGCTCCGAAGCCGCCGGCCCCGTAACGCTGAGCCAGCTGGGCGACTATGTCCGCGTCGGCTCTGACAATACGGTCACCGTCTATCTGCGCCACATCGAGCTTGGCCAGGGCGTCTCGACCGGCCTTGCCACCATCGTTGCCGAGGAAATCGACGCCGACTGGAGCCAGATGCGCTTCGAACACTCGCCCGCCGACAACGCCAAATACGGCAACCCGGCTTTCGGCGGCATGATGGGCACGGGCGGCTCCACCGCCATCTTCTCGTCATGGCAACAGCTGCGCGCAGCCGGCGCTTCGGCGCGCGAAATGCTGCGTCAGGCGGCGGCCAAAAAGTGGGGCGTCGATCCCTCCGACGTTCTGGTCGTCAAAGGCTCGGTCGAGTCCGGCAATCGCAGGGCGACGTTCGGCGAACTGGCGGCAGAGGCATCGGCGATCACCCCGCCCGATGTTGCGACGCTGACCTACAAGGATGCGTCGGCCTATGAATTCATTGGCAAGGACCGCGATCCGTCGAAGAAATTCGGCCGTCTCGATACACCCGACAAGGTGCAGGCGAAGGCCGCCTATGCGCTGGATTACCAGCCCGAAGGCGCCCTCACCGCGCTCGTCGCCCGTAGCCCGAAATTCGGCGGCAAGGTCGGCAGCGTCGATGACACGGCCGCCAGAGCCATCGCGGGCGTGACGGACGTGGTGCAGATCCCCCAAGGCGTCGCCGTGCTCGGCACGAACTTCTGGGCGGTCAAGAAAGGCCGCGAGGCGCTGAAGATCACCTGGGACGACAGCGCCGCCGAGAAGCGCTCCACCGACGCCATGCTCGCGGACTACAGGAAACTCCTCGCCAGGCCGGGCCTTGAAGCCCGCAAGGAAGGCAAAGGGGCTGCCGGCCTCACCGGCGCGGGCGAAGTCATCACGGCGGACTTCGAATTCCCCTACCTCGCCCACGCGCCAATGGAGCCGCTGAACTGCGTCATCGACTACAAGCCGGGCGTCTCGGCCACGATCCACTCAGGCTCGCAAATGCCCACGGGCGATCAGGGCGCCGCCTGCGCCGTGCTCGGCCTCGCGCCGGAGCAGGTCACCATCACCACGATGCTGGCCGGCGGATCGTTCGGGCGCCGCGCGACGCCGGATGCGGACCTCGTCTCGGAAGCCGCCCAGATCGCCAAGGCGATCAACGGCAAGGCGCCCGTGAAGCTGATGTGGACGCGCGAGGACGACATCCGCTCGGGCAAATACCGCCCGATGAACATCCACCGCATGACAGCGCGCATCGACAACGGCGCGATAGAGGCGTGGGGCGACCGCACCGCGATCCAGTCGATCATGGCCGGCACGCTGTTCGACAACGGCCAGCCGGATTTTTCCTCGATCGAGGGGTCGAACGATATCGCGTATGACATCCCGAACATCAGCGTCGACGTTCACCTGGTGAAGAACCCGGTGTCGATTCTCTGGTGGCGCTCGGTGGGCCACACCCACACGGCCTATGCGAAGGAGCACTTCTTCGACGTGGCCGCGCGCAAGGCCGGCAAGGATCCTGTCGACCTGCGCCGCACGCTTCTGGCGAAACATCCGCGCCAGCTGGCCGTGCTGAATCTCGCCGTCGAGAAGGCAGGCCCCGTGCCCGCCGGCAAGACACGCGGCGTCGCCGTGCATCACTCGTTCGCGTCCTATGTTGCGGAAGTGGCCGACGTCACGGTCAACGCAGACGGCACGTTCCACGTCGATCGCGTGGTATGCGCGGTCGATTGCGGCATCGCCATCAACCCGGACATCGTGCGCTCGCAGATGGAAGGCGGCATCGGCTATGGCCTCTCCGCCGTCCTTGGCGAAGCGCTGACGCTGAAGGATGGCGCGCCGGTGCAGTCGAACCTCTACGACTACAACGTGCTGCGCATGAGCCAGATGCCGAAGGTGGAAGTCCACATCGTGCCCTCGACCGAGCCGCCGACGGGCGTTGGCGAACCCGGCGTGCCGCCGATCGGCCCGGCCGTCGCAAACGCACTGCTGGCCGCCACCGGCAAGACCTACACGAAGCTGCCGCTCGGCGCGAAAGCGTAGTCGAACTCAAAAATGCGGGGCCGGTCGGGGCCCCGCAAGTTTGACCTCCGCCTCCTCAGGCGGCCTTGGAAGTCGTTTCAATCCACTGCGCGAAGGTCTTGGCGAAGTTCGCGAGGAAGTCGCGCGTCTTCTCGTCCTTCACATTGCCCGCGTCGTCGAACCACCCGCCGACGCCGGAGAGGTACATCTCGGGCTGCTGCAGTGTGGGCATGTTGAGGAAGGCCAGCGTCTGGCGCAGATGATGGTGCGCGCCGAAGCCGCCGATATTGCCCGGCGAGTTCGAGACGACAGCCGCCGGCTTGCCGTCGAAGGCGCTCTGGCCATACGGGCGCGAGGCGATGTCGATGGCATTCTTCAACACGCCGGGAACTGAGCGGTTGTACTCGGGCGTCACGAACAGCACGGCGTCCGCCCCCTTGATCTTCGCGCGCAGATCGCGCCAGGACTGCGGCTCCTTGCCGTCGAGATCCTGATTGTAGAAGCCGACGATCGAGATATCGATTTCCTCGAACGTAAAGCCGGCGGGCGCGAGCGCCGCGATATTCTTCGCGATCTTGCGGCTGAAGCTGTCCTTGCGGAGCGAGCCAACCAGTACGGCGATCTTGCGGGTCATGGCGTGGAAGTCCTTTCAAAGCTAAGGATTTGGAGGTCAGGTCTTGACGGATGGTCGATCCATCACTTTGTTGCATATGCAACATAGGAGTTTTAGTTGCGAACGCAACAACCAGCGCTAAAGACACCGGCTAGAATTCCTTCAGACCCCCTGCAGCGGGTCTGGATCGCGCTCGGCCGCGTGTCGCAGGCGGTGCAATGCCATGTGGAAAGCGCCCTCAAGGATGCGGGGTTCCCGGAACTTTCCTGGTACACGGTCCTGTGGGAACTGGAGCGTGCGGGCGCGCCGGCCCGGCCCAAGGACCTCGCCATCCCCCTGTTCATCCTGCCCTACCAGCTGTCCCGCCTCGTCGACCGGATGGAGAAGGACGGGCTGGTGAAGAAGATCGCCTGCAAGGAAGACAAGCGCGGCCACCTGCTGGAGCCTACGCCCAAGGGTTTCGCCCTGCGCAAGGCGATGTGGGCCGTCTATGCCCCCGCGATGGAAGACGCGCTGAAGCAGGTCAACGACAAGGAAGCGCTTGAACTCGCCCGCCTGCTGAACAAG
>CAZGWV010000019.1:3161-14300 GCA_964529555.1 uncultured Rhizobium sp. | reverse complement strand
GTCGACATCCTCACGCTGGGATGCCGGCTGAATTCCTATGAGTCCGAGGTGATGCGCGGACATGCCGAAACCGCCGGGCTGCAGGACGCCGTCATCGTCAACACCTGCGCGGTCACCGCCGAAGCCGTGCGCCAGGCCCGCCAGACCATCCGCCGCGCCCGCCGCGAGCGCCCCACCGCTTCCATCATCGTCACCGGCTGCGCCGCCCAGATCGATCCGGCATCGTTCGCCGAAATGCCGGAAGTCACCCGCGTGATCGGCAATGCGGAGAAGATGAAAGCCGAAACCTTCACCGCGACCGACTTCGTCGGGGAGGCCGCGCGCGTGCAGGTGAACGACATCATGCAGGTGCGCGAAGTCGCCGCCCACCTGGTCGATGGCCTCGATGGCCGCGCCCGCGCCTTCGTGCAGGTGCAGACCGGCTGCGACCACCGCTGCACCTTCTGC
This sequence comes from uncultured Rhizobium sp., assembly GCA_964529555.1. GTDB lineage: Bacteria > Pseudomonadota > Alphaproteobacteria > Caulobacterales > Hyphomonadaceae > UBA7672. The sequence goes on along the minus strand of CAZGWV010000019.1, from coordinate 13,853 downwards.
ATCATCCCCTATGGCCGCGGAAATTCGCGCTCCGTCGCAGCGGGCGAAGTGGTGGATCAGGTGAAGCGCCTCGTCGCGACGGGGCACTATGAAATCGTTCTCACCGGCGTCGATCTTACCTCATGGGGCGCCGACCTGCCGAACCAGCCCAAGCTCGGAAATCTCGTCGCGCGCATCCTCAAGCTCGTGCCGGACCTGAAGCAGCTGCGTCTCTCTTCCATCGACGCCATCGAGATCGACGAGCCGCTGTTCGACCTGCTGGCGCACGAACAGCGCATCGCGCCGCATCTGCATCTCAGCTTCCAGTCCGGCGACGACATGATCCTGAAGCGCATGAAGCGCCGCCATTCGCGCCAGGACGCCATCGATCTGTGCAACCGCCTGCGTGCAGCGCGCCCCGAAATGGCGTTCGGCGCCGACCTGATCGCCGGCTTCCCGACCGAGACGGACGACATGTTCGCCAACACGCTGGCGAGCGTGGATGAGTGCGGCATCGATTACCTGCACGTCTTCCCTTATTCGCCGCGCCCGCAGACGCCGGCCGCGAAGATGCCGCAAGTCGCGCGCGACGTGGTGAAAGCCCGCGCCGCGCGCCTGCGCGAGAAAGGCGCCGAGCGTCTGTTGCTCCGCCTCGACCGGCATGTCGGCAAAGACGCGATGGCGCTGGTCGAAGCCGGCAATCGCGCGCGCCTGCCGGATTTCACGCCGGTGCGGATCGCGGGCGTCTCGCCCGAGCCCGGCCGCCCCTCCCTCTTCCGCCTCGCCTCGCGCACCCCCTCTGAACTCATCGGACAGCCGCTATGATCCTCTGGTGGGGCAAGAAGAAGCAGCCGGATCCCAAGACCGGCGAAATCCCTGTCGAACCGCTCAAGTCGGGCGAGGCGCCGGCGTCTCCACTCGACAAGCCCGTCGCCAGCCTCGACGCGCAGCTGTTCGGCAATGCGCCCGTGCAGGTCGAGCCCGAGCTGGGCGACGACCCCATCGGCATCCGCAAGGCCGCCGAACGCATCGCAGCCGAGCGCGCCGCAGAGGCCGCCGCGCGCGAACAGTCCGTCCTCACCAAGCTGAGCGAGGGGCTGCGCCGGTCTTCCTCGCGTCTCGCGGATGGGTTGGCCGGCCTCTCCAAGCGCAAGATCGACCGCGACTCGCTCGACGAACTCGAAGAATTGCTGATCACGTCCGACATGGGCGCAAAGGTCGCCGCGCGCATCGCGAAAGCGTTCTCGAAAGACCGCTTCGACCGCGAGATTTCCGGCGACGAGATCAAGGCGGCGTTGGCGACCGAAGTCGCCGCCATCCTGAAGCCGCGCGAGAAGATCGTCGATTTCAGCGCCGGCCCGCGCCCGCGCATCGTGCTCTTCGTCGGCGTCAACGGCTCAGGCAAGACGACCACCATAGGCAAGGTCGCCGCCAAACTTTCCGCACAGGGCGCGAACGTTCTGTTGGCCGCTGGCGACACATTCCGCGCCGCCGCCGTCGAACAGCTGCGCGTCTGGGCCGACCGTTCCGGCGCGGGCTTCATCTCGAAGCCGAACGGCGCGGACGCCGCCAGCCTCGCATTCGAAGCCGTGGAGATGGCGAAAAAGGAAGACCGCGATCTCGTGCTGATCGACACCGCCGGCCGGCTGCAGAACAAGACGCAGCTGATGGACGAACTCTCGAAAGTCGTCCGCGCCATCCGCAAGGTCGACCCCACCGCGCCGCACGACGTTATTCTCGTGCTGGACGCCACAGTCGGCCAGAATGCGCTGGGTCAGGTCGAAGCGTTCCGCGAGACGGCGGGCGTCACCGGCCTTGTGATGACCAAGCTCGACGGCACGGCCAAGGGCGGCGTTCTCGTCGCCATCGCCGAGAAATTCGACGTGCCGATCCACTTCGTCGGCGTCGGCGAGAAGGCCGAAGACCTCCACCCCTTCAGCGCGGAGACATTCGCGCGCGCGCTGGTGGGGCTGGGCGCGTAGGTGGACCCCACACTCTTCGCCTTCGCGCTCGGCATGGGCTCGGCGGTGACGCTTGCGGGCGCCAACACATTCGTGAAGGCGGCGAAGGACATTCTCGGCGCGCGCGCCGTGATGGCGCTGTCGTCCGCCGTGCTGATCTTTCCAGCCGCCCTTTTCGTCCCCCTGCCCAGCCAGCAGACCTGGATGATCCTCGCCCTGTCGCTGCCAGCGCACTGGCTTTACCAGACCGCACTGGTGCGCGCCCTCTCGCGCGGCGACCTCTCGCTCGTCTTCCCCGTGATGCGCGGCTCGGCGCCGCTGCTGACGGCCGTCGCGGCGGCTATCGTGCTGGGCGAGCATCTGTCTCCGCTGGCTATCCTCGGCCTCGCGGTTGCGAGCCTTGCCGCCGTGGTCTTTGCCCTGCCTGAGAAAAATTTCGGCGGATCGCGCAAGGTACGCAATTCCGCTCTGCTATGGGCCGTGGCGACGGGCGCGTGCGTCGCGATCTATAACGTCATCGACGCGCAGGGCGTGCGCTCGGGACCGTCGCAATGGAGCTTCATCGTCTGGCTGTTCCTGCTCGACTGGATCGGCATCAACACGATCGCCTTCGCCACGCGCGGACGGCGGCAGTTCGTGGCGTCGGCCCGCGCCGCGCTGTGGCCGGGGCTTGGCGCGGGCGTCTGCTCGCTCGCCTCGTTCTCGATGGCGCTCTATGGCTTCTCCATCGCCCCCGTCGCCTATATGTCGGCGATGCGCGAGACGGCTGTGGTCTTTGGCGCGCTGATGGGCTGGTGGTTCCTGCGCGAAGGCTTCGGCGTCCGCCGCACCTTCGCGGCGATTCTCCTGGCCGGCGGCCTCAGCCTGCTGCAGTTCGGCTAGTTCCGTCCGCGCAGCCGCGACGCGGCAGGACGCGCCGTGTTGCGCGACCAGGCCGGGCGCAGCGTAGCGATCGCCGGACCCTCATCGCGCCAGCCGCTTTTCAGGACGTTGAACATGCTGTCGGAGTCTTCGTACCGCGCATCCGTCGTCGGCCAGCGGAAGGCGGCCCAGTTGACGCCCCGCGCCTCGCAGACAGCGACACGCGCCGCGTAGTAGGCGTCAACGCCGCCGGCCCAGCGCGACGCGCCGAACTCGCCGAGAAACACGGGCGCATTGGCAGATTGCAGCATAGCATCGATCCGCTTCTCGAAGGTGTGCTCGCCCCCTTCGCTGAAGAATACGATGCCGGCTGAATTCTCGGGGTGGTGCGTGAACGCACGCGGCTCGTAATCGTGAACGCACCAGACCGTGTTCGCGACAGGCGGCGCGCCCATCACAGGCAGGAAATCCGTGCGCCCGAAAGCCGGCGGCGAGATCAGGATCGGAAGCGTGGGCGCAACCGCCCTCACCTCCCGCGCCACATCGCCCGCGATACGCTTCCAGTCGGATACGTCGCCGACCTGCGCCAGATATTCTTCCGGCGACCAGGCGCCCAGCCTGTCGCCCTCGCGATTGAGCCCGCCGACATTCGGCTCGGGCTCCACCATGATGTTGAGGCCCGCAATCTCGCTGCGCCCGGCGACCAGCCGCGCGGCGTCCGCGCACATCGCGCCCCATGCCGCCTGCGCATCGCGATCGCGCCAGATCGAGTCGACGATCAGGTTTGCCGGAAACCAGTCGCCCGCCGCATCGCGATGGAAGACAAAGTCCGATCTCCCCGGCCCCGAGCGCAGCGCCAGCACGACATAAAGCCCGGCCGCTCGCGCATCGTCGAGTTGCCGCCCCAGCGCGTCGGCCATCGCAGCGTCCCTGCGCCACGGCGTTCCGACCGACCACAATTCAGGAAACGACATCACGACGAGGTTGGCGCCCGCTTCGGCCAGCGCGTCGAAATCGGACTTCCGATAAGTCGGCAGAACCAGCCTACCGCCGCCGAACGTTTCGCCATCCACCGCCACGCGCCGCCGCCGCTGGGCGATCACCGCGCCACGCAGCACGGGCGGCCCCTGGCGCGGCCAGAGAACCTCCGTACCTGGTCCCTGCGCCGCGACCGGCGGATTGCTGCACGCGACGAGGCCGGCCGCGCCCGCGACTATCGCGCTTCGGCGCGTCCAACCCGCTGAAGGAAGGCTGGTTTCGAGGCGATCTGGCCGGAAACGCTTCATGAACGGCATTCTGGTTTAATGGCGTGAACAAACTGTCCTTGTGGGCCTTTGACCCGTCGATGATGTGGCGCCGCCTTCTTGGCTATTTTCCGGCAAGCCTTGCCGGGGGGCTCGCCAGTTTCGGCGCGGTCTACGCCTTCACGCGCCTGCTCTCGCCCGCCGAATACGGCTTCTACGCGCTCGCGCTGACGGCGATGGGGATCGCCTACACGGTCTCGGTCACATGGGCGGAGGCGGCAGCCTATCGCTTCTCCGGCGCTGCACGCGATCAGGCCGCGCAGGCGGATCACGTACGCACGACGCTCGTCCTGCTCGCAGGCTCAGCCGCACTGGCGATTGCGCTGATGACGTGCCTGATCCTGCTGACGCCCGATCCCGTTCTGCAGATGGCGCTAGCCGCAGCGACAGGCACGATGGCGCTCGCGCCGCTTGTCAACGCAGCCCAGGAGATGAACCGGGCGCACCAGCGCGTCACGCGCTACTCGACGCTGCGTGTTGTTCAGGATATCGGCGCCTTCTTCATTGGAACGTTGCTGGCGTGGCAGACGGGCCTTGGCCCCGCCGCGCCCTTCGCGGGACTCGCCTGCGTGCTGGCGCTGCTCGCCGTCATCGAAGGCTCGCGTCTATGGCGCGAGTCGCATGGCGGACGTTTCGATCTCGCGCGCCTCAAGCCCTATATCGCCTATGGCGTGCCGGTGGCGCTCGCGCTGGCGCTCAACATCGCGCTCGATGCAGGCGACCGCATCCTCATCGCCCTCTTCCTCGGGCCCGAAGCAGTCGGCGTCTATGCCGCCGGCTATGGCGTTGCGGACAAGACGGTTGGCCTGTTGTGCATCTGGGCCGCCGCCGCTGGCGGACCCATGATGATGGCGGCGTGGGAGCGCGAGGGGCCCGACGCCGTGCACGCCGTCTCGGCGCAAGTTGCAAGGACGCTGATGCTGATCGCAGCGCCCGCCGCCGCCGGCCTCGCGCTTGTCGCGGAGCCGCTCGCCGAGGTGATGATCGGCGAAGACATGCGCCAGCAGGCCGCGCAGATCATTCCGTGGATCGCCCTCTCGGGCCTCATCAACGGCTTCGTCCTGCACTACGTTTCCGAAGCCTTCCAGCTATCGCGGCGCACGGGTCTGCGCGCGGGGCTGATGGTCATCCCCGCTGTCGCGAATGTGTTGCTCAACTGCCTACTGCTGCCATGGATCGGCCTGATGGGCGCGGTCTATGCTACCGTCGCCTGCTATGCGCTGGCGCTGGTGCTGCTGGCCGTCGTCAGCCGCCGTCATGCACCGCTGGCCTGGCCGTGGCTCGATTTCCTGCGCATTGCGGGCGCGTGCGCCGCCATGGCGATCGTGGTTCGGCTGCTGCCGGCGCTTGGCGGTTTCCCGGAACTTCTGCTGAAAGCCAGCGTCGGCGCAGGGGTTTATGTTCTAACCGCCCTCGCCTTCGACGCCGCCGGAGCGCGCGCCGCCGCGCAGCAATTTCTCATGCGCCGTGCGCAACGGGTTTGACCGCATGCATTCCACACCGCTAAGTGACCGCACATGACAGAGCCCGCCGCCACCGAACCGAAGAAGTCGATCCCCAAGGGGGCCGGCAATATCTGGACCGATCTCGGCCCGGTTCTCGTTTTCGTGATCTGCTTCAATGCGATGCAGAATTTCGCGCCGGAAACCGGCCCCGTTTCGAAAGAGACAGCGATCTTCTGGGCGACCGGCCTCTTCATGGGCGCGGTGGCGGCCGCCATCGGCTGGACGCTGATGAAGGGACGCAAGCTGCCGCCCATGCTGATCATCACGGGCACGGTGGTGATGGTGTTCGGCGGGCTGACCCTGTTCCTTCAGGACAAGACGTTCGCCTTCATCAAGCCGACGATCATCAATCTCCTCTTCGCGGTGACAATTCTCGGCAGTCTCGCCATCGGACGCAATCTCTGGAAGACGGCTTTCGAGCACGCCTTCACCATGCCCGACCACGCCTGGAAGATTTTCGCGCTGCGCTGGGCCGCGTTCTATGTCGTGCTTGCGATCGTGAACGAGATCATCTGGCGGAACTTCTCGGAAGCGTTCTGGACCAACTCCAAACTGTTCCTGTCGATCCCGCTGGCGATCGCCTTCATGGTGATCAACCTGCCCTTCCTGATGAAACACAACATCGAGGACGGCGGCGGCGACAAGAAGGCCAGCGACGCAGCCTAGGATCGGAACGCCGCAAGCCGGCTCAGCGCATCGCGGCGAACTCGGCCAGCAGTATGCGCCACGCACGTTCCATGTCGCCGGTCCATGCCTCGCCCAAGATACGGCGGAACGCATCGCGCATGGCGACCATGAACGCATCGAACTGTTCGCGGGGAACCCCGTAGCCATCGTGGCGCGAGCGCTCGTCGGCCATGATCGTCGCGGCGGCGCCGCCGCCCGCAGCATGATCCATGATGCATTCGATCCCCTGCTGCACCATGGCTGCGCGCACGCTGCCGTCCCGGTCCAGCCAGAACAGCCTTTCGAGATCGGGGCGGACTGCGAAAAGTTCCGCATAGATCGCAGCCGTCGGATCGCCATGAAGCGCCGCCACGGCCTCCAGCGTTGCGAGAATGGCCCCGCCTCCGGTCGTTGCATCAGCGTGTGAGATGATCGGTTCCATCGGGATTTCCAAAAGCGCTGAAGACCGCCTGCCCCGCAGTCGCCCGATAGTGATCGAGCGCCCAGCGCACGGTTGGGAACGCAAGCTCCTTCCACGGAATATCGTCCCAGGTGAACAACCCGACTTCGAGACTCTCAACCCCAGGTGACGGATCGTTCAGGAGACGCGCACGGAAAAATATCTGAACCTGCCCGATGCGCGGGATCGAATAGAGCCCCAGCATCGCTTCGATTTCGAGCTCGGCGCTCGCCTCTTCGCGGGCCTCGCGCTTCGCCCCATCCTCGACGCTTTCGCCCAGTTCGAGGAAACCGGCCGGCAACGTCCAGAAGCCCCTGCGTGGCTCGATGGCGCGCCGGCACAGAAGGATCCGGTCGCCAGCATGCGCCACAACGCCTGTCACGATTCTGGGATTCACATAGTCGATGAACCCGCAGCTGTCGCAAACGCGCCGCTCGCGGTCCTCGCCGGAAGGAACCTTGCTTGAGAAGGAAACGGGAAATCTCGGCTCGCTCATTGCGCGATGATGGCCCTTTGCTGTGCATAGCGGAAGGTGGAACCACGGATTTCCGGCAAGAGGGGCTCACCGGAGCGCCCATCCATCCGTATGCTGATCGGGACTGGAGGCCCGTCTGCCCATGACGATTCGCGCTGAAGCCCAGAGACGGCCAGCCCGCAAGCCGGCTGGCAAAGCGGCCCGCAAGCCGGCCACGAAGGGCGAAAAGTTCCGCCTGAGCGAATCACCCTCGCATCTCCTCCGCCGGGCCGAACAGTTCGCTGCCGATATGTTCGCACGCTCGGAACTCGGCGGCGGGGTCACCCTGCGCCAGAGTGTGCTGCTGGCAGCCATCGCCGAATCGGAAGGCGCCAGCCAGTCCGACCTCGTGCGGATGACCGGCGTCGATCGCTCGACGCTCGCGGAAATGATGGCGCGCATGGAAAGCCGTGGCCTGATCGCCCGCGCCGCCGCGCGCGACGATGGCCGGGCCAAATCCGTGCGCCTCACTGCGCAGGGCCGCCGCCGGCTGGATCGTTCCGTCCCCGCGATGCGCGACGTGGACCGCGCGCTGCTGGCTGCAGTTCCCGCCGCCAACCGCGCGCTGTTCCGGTCCCTGCTGGTGTCGCTGGCGGACGTCGCCGACACGGCCCTCGCCGAGAGTGAGGCCGCACCGGCGCAGAAGAAACCCGCCGCCCCTGCCCGCAAGCGGGTTGCACGCGCGCCTGTAGCCGCCGCCCGCAAGAAGGCCCGCGGCAAGCGCTGATATCAGGGAGCGGCCGCCTTTGCCGCTTCGGTGCGATAGGCCGTCACGAAGTCCTCGAAATCCGGTTCGACGAAGTAGTTGCGCTTCGTCTTCACGATGCGCCCCTCCGCATCGATGAGGAAACTCTCGGGCACGCCCGACAGGCCCATGTCGATGCCAAGATCGCCCAGCGGATCGAGCCCCACCGCCACATAGGGGTCGCCCTCGGCGGCCAGCATGGCCCTGGCGAGTTCGAGGCCCTTGGGATCCTTGTAGAGAACCCCCACGATCTCGACGCCGGCCTCGCGCATGCGCACCAGCAGCGGATGTTCGATCTTGCAGGGTCCGCACCAGGTCGCCCAGAAATTCACCAGCACCGGACGGCCCTTGTAGTCATCCAGCTTCACCTGTCCGCCCTCAAGGCTCGCCACATCGAATCGCGGCGCATCGCGCGTCGGTGAGGTGAACGAGGCAGGCGCCGGGTCCTTGCTCGTCAGCAGGCTGAACGCGACGACGAACAGGCCGACAAGCACGACAAGCGGAACGAGAGCGATCGCGCGCTTCACTGCCGGGCCTCTTCTTTCGCCTCGGCCTCTATGGCTTCGGCTTCGGCCAGCTTCCTGCGGGCGTTCGAAAGGCGCACGACCGACCAGACCAGCAGGCCGAGCAGCGCAACCGTTGCGATGGCGTAGGAGGTGAGCACATAGGGTGTGTACTTGCCGTAATCGAACATGATCAGTCCGCCGCCTGCCTGCGCTGGATCAGCATCTCAGCGCGCGTGTTCATAATCTCGGCGCGCATGTTGATCAGCGTGAGACCGCCGAACAGCGCGAGATAGCCGAGCGCCACGATATACATCGGATACTTGAACTCGTCGGCGGCCTTCATCTGCACCTGGTGCAGGGTGGAGAACCATTCGACCGAGAAGTGGATGATCGGCAGGTTCACCGCGCCGATGAGGCAGAGGATCGCCGCCGCGCGCGCCGCCTTCTGGGGCGTATCCATCGCCGACCAGATCGCAATGTAACCAAGGTAGATGAAGAACAGGATCAGCACAGAGACAAGGCGCGCATCGCCCCACTCCCACCATGTGCCCCATGTCGGATAGCCCCAGATCGATCCGGTCAGCAGGCCAAACGCCGTGACAACCGCGCCGAAGGGGGCGGCGGACTTCGCCGCCACATCCGCAATCGAATGACGCCAGATGAAGGAGACAAGGCTCGCGCCCGCCATGAAGGCGTAGGCGAACAGCGACAACCACATCGCCGGCACATGCACGAACATGATCCGTGCGCCGTGTCCTTGCTGGAAATCCTCCGGCACGACGAGCAGCCCGAAATAGGCGCCGACCGCGACCAGCAGGACGCCGATCGCCGTGAATCCCCAGGCTGGCCACTTCGACACCGCCATGAAGCGGTGCGGGTTGGCGAAATAGGACATGACGGCCATTGGCCATTCGCTCCTGTATGCAACGCAAGTCTAACCAGACAGGCCGCTTCCGGGGGTCACATTATTCGGAACGGAACTGCGGCAATTTCTCTAGTCCAGAGCCGTCCTCAGCGCCATCGCCGCGCCAAAGGGCGAAATCGCCATGCCGAACAGCGCCGCCGATCCCGTCAGTAGCATCGGACCGACCCAGTCCGTGCCGCTGGCCGCAGCGTCAAGTGTGGCGGCCCCGAAGATCATGGCCGGCACATAAAGCGGCAGCGTCACCAGCGCGATCAGCAGCCCGCCCCGGCGCATGCCGGCGGCAAGGGCCGCCCCCATCGAGCCGAAGAAGAAGAACGCCAGCGACCCGACCAGGGCCGCGGCCGCCACCAGTCCGCTCGCCTCGGGCGCGCCCTGCAGCATGATCCAGAGGATGGGCGCGACCAGCGCCAGCGGAATGCCGGTGGCGATCCAGTGCGCCAGCGTCTTGGCGAGCGCGATCCCCTCCATGCCGATGCCGGAACCGGCATAGGCGTCCAGCGTCCCGTCCTCGAGATCGGCCTGGAACAGGCGCTCCATCGGCAGAAGGCTGGAGAGCGCCAGCGCGATCCAGATCACGCCCGGTCCCGCCGTCTGCAGCGCGAGCGTGTCGTATCCCACGGCGAACGGCGTCATGCTTGCGGCGGCGGCAAAGAAGCCGACCGGCAACGCCGCCCCGCCCCCGCCCGACCAGGCAAGCTTCAGCTCGCGCACGAAGACGGCGAAAGCGGCGCTCATGCACTGGCCTCGAACTTGCGCTTCATCCCGGAAGGCCGATAGCCGTCGAGATCGCGCAGCGTGCGCCCCCTCCCCCTTGTGGGGAGGGGGAGGGGTGGGGGGCGGTTCAAGTGGCGAACCGGCAGAGAGATTTTCCGAAAGCCAATGCGCGCGCAAAGCGTTTGCGCAGCGACACGACGCCGGCGGAGCGTCGCATGTGGAAACTGCTGCGCTGCATCGAGGGCTGCCATTCCCGGCGACAGGCGCCTGTTGGCGCATTTGTTTTCGATTTCGCAGACCTGGACAGGCGCCTGGTGATCGAACTCGACGGAGACATCCACGACTTGCCCGCCGTGCGCCAGCGCGATCAGGTCAATACAGAATCCGGCGAGCGTTGAAGCGCCCCCCACCCCTACCCCTCCCCACAAGGGGGAGGGGGTGAGCACCATCCGCGTCGGTGAACACAAGGACGCCATCATGCTTTCGTCTTCAGCTTCGAAAGATCCAGCACGCGCGATCCAGCGAACCCCTCGCCATGCACGGCGGCGATCA
>CAZGWV010000019.1:0-3061 GCA_964529555.1 uncultured Rhizobium sp. | reverse complement strand
GAAAGATCCAGCACGCGCGATCCAGCGAACCCCTCGCCATGCACGGCGGCGATCACCATGCCGCCGCCGGCGCAATGTTCCGCCACAAGCCGGGCCACGAGATTGCGCCCCTCGCCGTCGAGGGCGGCGGTCGGCTCGTCCAGCAGCCAGAGCGGACGCGGCTCGATCAGGAGGCGGGTAAGCGCCAGCCGGCGCTTCTGCCCCGCCGAAAGCCCCCGCCCCGGCACGTTCGCCCGCGAGGACAGGCCCACACGCTTCATCGCGTCTTTCGCGACAGCAGGTTCGCGCCCGAAATACCGGGCCCAGAAGCCAGCCTGCTCGCCCGCCGTCTCGGTCGGCTTCACCGCATCCAGGTGCCCCAGATAATGCAAACCGTTCGCATCTTCGGAGCCCGAAAGCTTCACCGTGCCCGTATGCGGACGGGTCAGCCCGGCAAGAATCCGCAGCAGCGTCGATTTGCCCGAGCCATTGGGTCCGCGCAGCTCCAGCGATTCGCCTGCAGCGACCTGGAAGGACAGCCCTTCAAAAAGCGGGCGCAAGCCCCGCGCAGCTGCGAGATTCCGGGCTTCAAGAACCAGTGATGAGGCGACGGCGGCAATCAATGTCTTTACCCCTCGCGGCTCAATTGCGTCCCTGTACGGCGTCCTGTAGGAACGCCGCCAGAGCGGGGGGCCGCCGGCTCCCGCACGTCGATATTTCGATGCCCCGAAAGGCGCCCCAGCATGCCGTCCCTCGACAGTTTCAAGTCCCGCAAAACCCTTCAGGTAGGCGCCAAGACGTACGCCTATTACAGCCTTGAGGCGGCAGCGCAAAACGGCCTGGGCGACATTTCGCGCCTGCCGGTGTCGCTGAAGGTTCTGCTGGAGAACCTGCTGCGCTTCGAGGACGGCAAGACCGTCACCAAGGCCGACATCCAGGCCTTCGCCGCCTGGCTCAAGGACAAGGGCTCGGCCGAGGTCGAGATCGCCTACCGCCCTGCCCGCGTGCTGATGCAGGATTTCACCGGCGTCCCCGCCGTGGTCGATCTCGCCGCGATGCGCGACGCCGCCGCCAAGCTCGGCGCCGACCCGAAGGCGATCAACCCGCTCGTCCCCGTCGATCTCGTGATCGACCACTCGGTCATGGTCGACTATTTCGGCCACGGCGATTCCTTCGGCCGCAACGTGAAGCGCGAATACGAGCGCAACATCGAGCGCTACGAGTTCCTGAAATGGGGCCAGACCGCGTTCGACAATTTCCGCGTCGTTCCGCCCGGCACCGGCATCTGCCACCAGGTGAACCTCGAATACCTCGCTCAGACCGTGTGGACGAAGGAAGAAGACGGCGAGATCGTCGCCTTCCCCGACACCTGCGTCGGCACCGACTCGCACACCACCATGATCAACGGTCTCGCCGTTCTCGGCTGGGGCGTGGGCGGCATCGAGGCTGAAGCGGCCATGCTCGGCCAGCCCGTCTCCATGCTGATCCCGGAAGTCATCGGCTTCAAGCTGAGCGGCAAGCTGCCCGAAGGCGCGACAGCCACCGACCTCGTGCTCACCGTCACGCAGATGCTGCGCAAGAAGGGCGTCGTCGGCAAGTTTGTGGAATTCTACGGCCCCGGCATCGACAACCTGTCGCTCGAAGACCAGGCCACCATCGCCAACATGGCGCCCGAATACGGCGCCACCTGCGGCTTCTTCCCGATCAGCCAGGAGACGATCAACTTCCTCACCGCCACCGGCCGCCTTGCCGAGCGCGTCGCGCTGGTCGAAGCTTACGCCAAGGCGCAGGGCTTCTGGCGCGCCGACATGAAGGACCCGGTCTTCACCGACACGCTGTCGCTGGACCTCGCCCTGGTCGAGCCCTCCATCGCCGGCCCGAAACGCCCGCAGGACCGGATCGCGCTGCGCGACGCCGCCGACAATTTTGCCGTCTGCCTCGACAAGGAGTTCAGCCGTCTCGACAAGGCCGACGTCCGCGCCAAGGTCGAGGGTGAGGAATACTCGATCGGTCATGGCGACGTCGTGATCGCGGCCATCACCAGCTGCACCAACACGTCCAACCCGTCCGTCCTGATCGCCGCGGGCCTGCTGGCGCGCAACGCCCGCCAGCGCAAGATCAACACGCAACCGTGGGTGAAAACCTCGCTGGCGCCCGGCTCGCAGGTGGTCACCGACTATCTCGCCAAGGCCGGTCTGCAGGACGATCTCGACGCGCTCGGCTTCAACCTCGTCGGCTATGGCTGCACGACCTGCATCGGCAATTCGGGTCCCCTGCCCGAGACCATCTCGAAAGCCATCGCGGAAGGCGATCTCGTCGCCACGTCGGTTCTCTCCGGCAACCGCAACTTCGAAGGCCGCGTGAACCCCGACGTGCGGGCGAACTATCTCGCCTCCCCGCCGCTGGTCGTCGCCTACGCCCTGGCCGGTTCGATGAATGTCGACGTCACCAAGGACGCCATCGGTTATGACGACAAGAACGCGCCCGTCTATCTCGCCGACATCTGGCCGACCTCGCAGGAGATCGCCCAGACCGTGCGCACGGTCGTGACGGCTGAAATGTTCGCCGCGCGCTATTCGGACGTCTTCAAGGGCGACGAACAGTGGCAAGCCATCAAGGTCGAAGGCGGCGACACCTATGGCTGGCCGATGGCCTCGACCTATGTGCAGAACCCGCCCTATTTCGAGGGCATGACGATGACGCCCGAGCCCGTCACCGACGTCGCCAACGCCAAGATCCTCGCCCTCTTCGGCGACTCGATCACCACCGACCACATCTCGCCCGCCGGCGACATCAAGGCGACCGGCCCGGCTGGCAAATACCTGCGCGAGCACCAGGTGCCGGTGACGGAGTTCAACTCCTACGGCGCGCGCCGCGGCAACCACGAAGTCATGATGCGCGGCACCTTCGCCAACATCCGCATCAAGAACCACATGGTCCCCGGCGTCGAAGGCGGCGTCACGCTGAAGGACGGCAAGCAGGAAGCGATCTACGACGCAGCGATGGAATACGTCGCCGAGAAGACGCCGCTCGTGATCTTCGCCGGCAAGGAATACGGCACCGGCTCCTCGCGCGACTGGGC
>CAZGWV010000018.1:37276-46514 GCA_964529555.1 uncultured Rhizobium sp. | reverse complement strand
ATCGTCTCGAAGGATGTGTTCAACGCCCGGTCACCCCAGCTTCTCCGCAAACCCGTCGCTGGCCTTGATCAACTCGCTCACTATGCCGGGCTCAAGCGAGGAGTGCCCCGCATCCGGCACGATCTTCAGCACGGCTTTCGGCCACGCCTTGTTCAGCGCCCACGCCGACGACAACGGCGTCACCACGTCATAGCGGCCATGCACGATCACGCCCGGCAGGTCGCCGAACTTCGCGGCCTGGTCCAGCAGCCAGCCATCCGAATCGAAGAACCCCTTGTTGTGGAAGTAGTGGCACTCGATGCGTGCGAATGCGTCGAGGAAGTCGGCCTCGTCAAAGCGCGGCGGGCGCTGGCGCGGCCCCTGGATTGCCAGCGTCTCGCCCTCCCAGCGCGCCCATGCGGCGGCGGCTTCGGCGCGTGCGGTAGGGTTCTTGCCGGTCAGGCGCTTGTAGAACGCCTTGAGCAGGTCGCCGCGCTCGTTCTCCGGGATCGGCGTCACATAGCGGTCGAACGCATCGGGGAAGATGTTGCTGGCGCCGTCCTGATAGAACCAGCGGATCTCGCTTTCCTTCAGCAGGAAGATGCCGCGCAGCAGCAGCCCCAGCACCTGCTTGCGATGCATGGCGGTGTAGGCAAGGGCGAGCGTCGAGCCCCACGATCCGCCGAACACCACCCACTTCTTGATCCCCAGATGAGCCCGAAGCGTCTCGATGTCGCGGACGAGATCCCAGGTGGTGTTCTCGCGAAGTTCCGAATGAGGCGTCGACCGGCCGCAGCCGCGCTGGTCGAACATGATGATCCGGTAACGGCGCGGGTCGAAGAACCGGCGCATTTCGGGGCTGGAACCGCCGCCGGGGCCGCCATGCAGGGCAATTACAGGCAGGCCGTCAGGATGCCCGCTTTCTTCCCAATACAGCTCGTGCAGCGCGCTGACGGCCAGCCGGCCGGTCTTGCGAGGCTCGATGGGGGGGTAAAGCGAGCGGCGGGGTCTATCTTCGTTCATCGATGCTTCATCTACAGGCAGCCAACTTAGCGTCAACCAATCAAGGCGATGTTTGTTTTTTCGATGCGACGCATCTATACCAATTTCACAAGCAACGAACTTCCGGGGTTAGGTTCGGTGTCGCGCATGCGGTTCCTCCTTGTGCCACTCGCGATGGCGGTCCCTGTGGCCGGCTGCACCACCGTTGCGCTTTATGAGCCGGTCTCGGCCGATATTTCCCTGATTGCCGACGTGTCGTCCCTGCATGGGCCGTCCGACGAATTCTGCAAGCAAACTCGCGAAAAAGGCCTGGCCGCGGGCGAGACCAGCCTGGCTTCCCTTGCGGACATGCTGACCGGAAAGGATGCCGGCGCCGGCGCCTACTGGCGCGTGATCGGCGCTGATCGGGGTGTTCCCGCCGTCGTGATCGCCCGCGCCCGCGCCGACATGAAGGCGTCGGCGGACGGGATCGATGCGCTCAGCCGCCTCGCCGAGGCCCTGATGAAGGACAGCGCGCCGACCAGCGCGGATGTCCTCGAATTCGAACGCGCCCTGATCCACGCTCGCCAGGCGCGCGATTCCCTGTCCGATGCCTTTGTACAGGTGAACAAGCGGTCCGAGAGCGAATACCAGATATCGCTTGAACTCGCGCAACTGGACGATTCCCTCAGCCGCGCCCGCCGCGTCGCGGATGAACTGGCGGCGGCGAAGGTTGCCGAGCCGGCCGCAGTCGGCGGGTAGCGGGTACTTCGGCAATCCCCTTGGGGGGCTGGTTAAACGCCTTCCGCCGTATGCGGATGGATTGATCCTCAATCCTCAACCTCATCCGCCCTGCGCGCCAGCAACGCCGACAGCCCGAGCATCAGCCAGCCCAAAATGAAGGCCACGCCGCCTGCGGGTACGAGGAAGCTCACCTGATCCAGCGGCGTCGGCGACATCGCGATGCCGCCCAGCATGATCCTGCCGATCTGCACGCCAGAGAACAGCACGACGCTCACCACGAACGACCAGCCCGCCACATATTGCAGCAGGTTGCGGAACGGCATGGCCGCCGCGAGGATCGCCGCCAGCGTGTGCGCGAAACCATAGACGAAGGCCGAATGCCAGCGCGCCTCGGCCTCCACCGGCACGACGCCGTGTCCGCCGCTTGCGCCCGCCGCCACCAGCAGCAGTCCCAGCAGCGATGCAGCAACCACGATGGCTCGCATGTGTCCTCCCTGGGGCCCATCCGGGGCCTCGTGGTTTCTAGCAGGTAAACAGGGCGCGATGCGATGGCCTCAAAGCGACAGTTCGCCCCGCAGTTGCAACCCTGAAGGGAACCGCATCGCGGGGGCTGCGCGTTTGGTGTTTCCTAGCTTTTCCACTGTAAGACTGACCTATGGCGAGCAATTCAACACGATTTCAGGTGGATGCCGCCGCCGACGGTCGACAGGTCCTGTCGATTTTCGGCGACTGGACGGTGTTTACCGTGGCCCTGGTCGAGGAAAAACTGCGCCAGGCGAAAATCTCCCCGGATTCCGTTCTCGATGTTTCGGGTCTTGGCCGGATCGATACATCCGGCGCCTACCTGATCGACCGTGCATTCGGCGCGCTCGAAGGGATTGACGATCCCATCGATATTCGCGGCGACCACGCCTCGATCGCGCGCATACTCGGCCGTGTACGGAAGGCCAGTCCCGCCGCGCCGCCCGATCCGGCGCGCGTGCCCGGCTTCATCGCGCTGCTCGACAGGGCGGGGCGGGGCGCCGTGCAGGCGTGGACGGAATTCCTCGGCCTGCTCTCGTTCATTGGCGAGACAATGGCGACGATGTGGCGCCTCGCGCTGAATCCGCGCCGCGTCCGCTGGAAATCCGTCGTCGCGATCATGGAAGAGGCGGGGCTCGATGCGCTGCCCATCGTCTGCTTCCTGTCCTTCTTCATCGGCCTCGTCATCGCTTTCATCGGCGCGAACCTGCTGGCGATGTTCAACGCCTCCGTCTTCACGGTGGAGCTTGTCGGGATCGGCATGCTGCGCGAGTTCGGCGCCGTGCTCACAGCGATCCTGCTCGCTGGCCGCACCGACAGCGCCTTCACCGCGCAGATAGGCGCCATGAAGATGCGTCAGGAGATCGACGCGATGCGCACCATCGGCCTCGATCCGATGGAGGCGCTGGTCGCCCCGCGCCTCATCGCGCTGCTGATTATGACGCCGCTTCTGACCTTTGCGGCCACGCTCGCAGGCATTGCCGGCGGCATGGTCGCCGCGTGGAGCGCGATGGATATCTCGCCGCAGATGTTCCTCTCGCGCTTTCAGGAAGTCGTTCCGCCGCGCCATTTCTGGGTCGGCATGCTCAAGGCGCCGGTGTTCGCGATCGTCGTCGCCATGGTCGGCTGCCGTCAGGGCCTGCTGGTCGAAGGCGATGTTGTCTCGCTCGGCCGTCGCACGACCACGGCGGTGGTGGAGGCGATCTTCCTCGTCATCGCCATCGATGCGATGTTTGCAGTCCTCTATTACATGCTGAACGTATGACCGCCGCTGACGCCCCTCTCGCCCGCGAGGCAGGCGGCTCCGCCGATGGCGGCGAGATCGCCGTGCGCGTGCGCGGCCTCGTCAACCGCTTCGGCTCCAAGACCGTCCACGAGGGTCTCGACCTCGACATGCGCAAGGGCGAAGTGCTCGGCGTCATCGGCGGCTCGGGGACCGGAAAGTCAGTCTTGCTGCGCTCGATCGTCGGCCTCCACACGCCCAACGCCGGCGAGATCGAGGTGTTCGGAAGCAAGCTCGACAAGATGTCCCGCGCCCAGCGCATCGGCATGGAGCGCCGCTGGGGCGTGATGTTTCAGGATGGCGCCCTGTTCTCGACCCTGACCGTTCGCGAGAACGTCATGGCGCCGATGATTGAGCACACGAAAATTCCAGCTCAACTGATGCGCGAACTGGCCGATCTCAAGATCAGGCTGGCGGGACTTGAACTCGATGCCGCTTCCAAATCTCCGGCGGACCTCTCTGGCGGCATGCGCAAACGCGCAGCGCTGGCGCGGGCTTTGGCGCTCGACCCCGATCTCCTGTTCCTCGACGAGCCCACAGCCGGTCTCGATCCCATCGGCGCAGGAAAGTTCGACGAACTTGTGCGTTCACTGAGCAACGCCCTCGGATTAACCGTGTTCCTTGTGACCCATGATCTCGACACGCTTGCGGCAACCTGCGACCGGATCGCAGTGCTCAGCGACGGCAAGGTGCTTGCAATCGGTTCTCTGGATGAGGTGAGGGAAAATCCTCATCCGTGGATCCAGGAATACTTCTCCGGCCCGCGCGGCCGGGCTGCAGTGAGATAAGCCATGGAGACCAAGGCCAATTATGTGCTTATCGGCGCGTTCGTCCTTCTGGCGGCGGGGGCGCTGGCGCTCTTCACGCTGTGGATCGCGGGCAACCCGCTGAACCGCAGCTATGCGGACTATGACGTCATTTTCGAAGGCCCGGTGAACGGTCTCTCCGAAGGCGGCGAGGTCCGCTTCAACGGCATCAAGGTGGGCGAGGTGACAACGCTGCGCCTCGACCGCGACAATCCCAACAACGTCATCGCCCACATCCGCATTGAATCGCAAACCCCCGTCCGCACCGACAGCGTCGCGCAGCTGAACTTCCAGGGCATCACGGGCGTCACCTTCATCCAGATCCTCGCCGGCAAACCCGAGAGCGAACTGGTCGCGCCGCAGGATGGCGTCGTCCCCCGCATCCGCACGAGCCGCACGCTGGTCGACGAACTCTTCCAGGGCGGGCAGGATCTGCTCGGCGTCTCGGGCGATACGATCAAGCGCCTCAACGAAATGCTGTCGGAAGACAATCTCGAGCACTTCACCTCGGCCCTGAAGAACCTCGACGCCGCTACCGCGAAGATCGCCGCCGACGATGGCCTGCTCGACAACGCCAATCTGGCCATTGCGAAACTTGCCCCGACTCTTGCTGCGCTTGAAGCGGCGGCCCGATCCGTCGAGGACGCCGCCACCTCGATCAACGGCGGCGTGTCCACGCTTTCCGCCGAAGCATCGCAGGCGCTCGACAAGGTGGAGCCGCTGCTCGATCAGGCCCGCACGACGCTTGCCGGCCTCGGCCTTGCGGTCAACCAGATCAATACGCAGCTGACGCCATCCGCCTCGCGTGCGCTCCGTCAGGTTGGCAACACCGCGCAGGATATCCAGACCGTGATCGTACAGCTGCAGTCCCTGATCTCCCAGGTCGAGCAGGACCCCAGCCGCTTCGTCTATCAGCAGCCCCGACCCGTGGAGCGCTAAGCCATGCGCCTGACCATCATTGCCGCGCTCGCCGCCGCCCTTGCTGCGTCCGGCTGTGTTTCGCTCCTGCCCGAGCCGATGATCCCGTCCGCACTGGTGTCGTTGCCCGCCGACCGCGCCAGGGCGCCATCCGCCCCGCTGCTTGCGGACGTGGCTGTGTTCCCGCCCGAATCGCCGCGCGCCTTCGCCGGCGCCGACATCGCCGTGCGCGATGCGCAGGAACTGATCTATCTCGGCGACGTCCGCTGGTCGGATGCCGCCCCGCAACTGCTGCAGGGCGCAGTCGTCAACTCGCTCTCCCAGGCGCAGGGTCCCGGCCGCGCTGTGCTCGGCCAGCTTGGCGCCGAAGTGGATTACGATGTGCGCTGGCGGATCGTGGATCTTTCCGCAGGCCGCGAGACCGCGCCTGTCCGCGTAGAAGTGCAGGTCAGCATCATGGACGCGCACACGCGCCGCCCTGTCGCGCAGAAGTCTTTCTCGGCGGAGAGGGCGCCTTCCGGCCGCGCGCCGCGCAGCCGCGCCGCCGCCCTGGCGCTGGCGGCCCAGCAGGTCGCCGATGAAGTCGCGGTGTTTGTGACGGAGATCGTCAAGCCGCGCCCTGGCCGTCTGAACTAGTTCCTTCCGTACAGCCCCCGCATCTGTTCCCCTATCGCACCGCGCGATTAGGCATTAACCCTGTCCGCGTCGTGCGAACGAGGGAGGCCGTGGATGAAACGGACATTTGCGATTGCAGCGATGTTGGCGCTTGGCGGCTGCGCCATGCTCGGCGGCGCGCCTGCGCCCAGCGGCATCTGCGGCTCGGCCGGATTCGTCATCGATATCGATTTTCCCGCCGCTGGCCGCCATGATTGCGTCATCGCGCCAGACGGCTCCGTCATCGTTTCCGTCGATCACGAGCCAGCTCTTGTCGAGGGCATCAATCCCAGCCCGTGGTTCGCCTTCCGCATCACAAGCGAAACCGCCCGCAGCGTTGTCGCGACGCTCGACTACACGGACTACAAACACCGCTATCGCCCTTACATCAGCACCGACGGCGCGGGCTGGTCCGCACTGCCTGAAAGCGCGCTGCAGCTGAACGCGCGCAAGACGCGCGCAAGCCTCACCTTCAACGTGCAGCCCGGCGCTACATGGATAGCGGGCCAGCCGCTCTCGTCGGCGAACGACAATCTCGACTGGACACGCCGCGCGCTCTCCGGCGCCGGCTTCATGGAGGCCGAGTATGGCCGCTCGCGCGAAGGCAGGCCGCTGATCGGCTTTGTCGGCGGCGGCGGCATCGACGCCATTGTCGCCATCACGCGGCAGCATCCGCCGGAGACTTCAGGGCAGGAGGCTTATCGCGGCTTTGTCGAGCGCCTGATCGGCCGCAGCGACGCAAAGGCCGTCACCTTCCGCGCCCGCCACCGCATCATCCTGGCCCCCATGCCGAATCCCGATGGGGTCGATGGCGGTCACTGGCGCCTCAATGCCGGCGGCATGGACCTCAACCGCGACTGGGGCAATTTCACCCAGCCGGAAACACGCACGCTCTCGACGTGGATACGCGAGCAGGCCGGCAATCGCCGCGTTGTCTCGATGATGGATTTCCATTCGACAGACCGCACGGTGATCTACGCCCCGCCGCTCGACGCAGCCTCGCCGACCATCGATCTGCTCCCGGTGCTGAAAGCCCGGTTCGACAGCGTCATGCCCGCGCCCGTGCCGTGGGCTTACGCGCACAATCCCGATGGCGGCACGTCGAAGGGGTGGGCGTTGGACGTGCTGAAGGCGCCGGGGCTGACTGTGGAACTGTGGGACCATGAGTCTCAAGCGAACGCGCGCGCACTGGGCGCTGCGGCGGCCGATGCGCTGATCGATCACTTCGCGAAGTAGCGGTCATCGCGAATGTTGAGACAGACCCCCCACCTGTCCGCCCCCTAAGTACGGGGCGGAACCTTGTTGGGAGAACTTACCCCACTTTGAAGGACGGTGATCGCTTCAGGGTCCCGCCCCGTACTTAGGGGGCGGACAGGTGGGGGTCTCGTTCGGCTGGCGCTGCCTTTGCTTATTGCCCCTCAGCCAACCTCTGCGTCTGCAGCTGGTTGCCGAACGAGTAGTTGCCTTCGTGACACGCATACTCAAGCACGGGCCCGCGCGTTGCATTCATCGCGATCTCGGCGCGGATCGGCGCAGTGAACACGTCCGGCTCGTCGATCTCGAATGAGTAGAGGATCTGCGTCTCGCTCACGCGCCTGAAGCGCTCGATCAGCGTGATGTCCTCCGGCGCGCCGCGGAAGGCGAGGCCGGGGCGGAAATTGGTGGTTTCAACCACGAGCGTGTCGCCTTCGTATCGCCCGACTGAATCGCCCATCCATGAACGAATCGCATCGGGCTTGTGCTCGCGGCCAATGGGGATGATGCGCGCGTCGTGGATCATCTCGACGAGAATCATCACATGGTCCGCCGTCTGCACGATCTGGTACGTGTTGTTGTAGCCCACCGGCATCATCGGCGGGCCGAGCGACGAGCCGAAATCGCGCAGGCATCGTTCGGCGAATGTCATCGATTCGGGATTGTCGCCGCGTCCATAGCCGACGCCACGCGGGAACGATGCGCGCCGGTCTTCCAGTTGCGCGCGCGCTTGCGGCGTAAGATCGGGCAGTTGCCCATCCGCCGGCAGGACGAGGAAAGACGTGCGCACCTTTCCATCGACTGTCATCGCATTGGCGTCGCGCGGCAGGGCGGCGGCTTCTTCCTCGCTCAGGGTGAGCCGGTCGCCATAGCGTGCGTCGCGCTCGAGCATGGTCGAGCTTGCATTGGTCCAGTGGCCCGAAAGATCGGGCTGGCCCGCCGTGTTCTCCGGCGCGGCGTAGCCCTGCGCCAGCGCCGGTGCGGCGGCGAAAGCCAGAGCCAACGAAACGGAAAGCGTGCGCAGCAGGATCATCGCGCGAAGGTGGCCGCCTGCGCGCGAAAGTCCAGAACTATCGGATGAGCTTTTCCATCACATGGAAAGGCGTGCGGCCATTCTCCTGGCCTTCGCCGGTGACGATGAAACCGAAGCGCGCAAAGTAATCGCGATTGCCGGGGAGGTTCTGGCGAACCCGCAGGCTGAGCTTGGGCAGGCCCATGCCTTGTGCTTCCGCTTCAGCCGCCCGAAGGATCGCGCGGCCGATTCCCCGGCCGGCGAGATCCCGCCGCGTCGCCATGCGCGTGAGGTAGAGGCTTTTGTCCTTCTCGGCGCAGAAGAGGCTGCCGACGAAGCTGCCGCCTTCCATCGCCACCAGCACGAAGCCGTCGCGCTGGCGCCGTTGGATGTCAGCCACGGTTTCAATGAGCACGCCGGAGGGCGGCGTGAGATGCGCGAATGCGCCGTGGATCAGCGTCAGGAGTTCATCGAGGCGCTCGCTCGACGCCCAGCGGAAGATCGCAGGATCGCGGTGCAGCCTAGTCGGCCTTGACCTCGGGCAGGTCGCCCTTGGCCGGCATGGTCTTGCCGGTGAGGAACACGGCGATGTTGCGACGGTCTTCGTCGCTGAGGCCGCCGACCGCGCTCGCCATCATGCCGGTCGGGTTGATGAGCACATCGACGATCTTGTCGTTGTCGAGCAGGGCGAGCTTGTCCTGCGCCGGAGCATTCGGGATCGCGCCCGTGTGGCACATCTTGCAGCGCATGTCGTAGAGCGCGGCGCCTTCGGCCGGGCCGGGGTCTGCAAACGCCGGGGCGGCCAGGACAGCGAGGCCGAGAACAAGTGCGGAAGTCCGAAACATGCATACCCTCCAGGTGACGTAGCGACGGCTTTTTAGACGCGCCCACCTGAACAGGCCATAACCAAAGGCAGTAATTGCTGTTCTGCGGCGTTTCAGCCTCACCAACGGCCAGAATCGACCAATCCGGCGCTTTCCGCTACAATACCGGCTGATCAGGCGGCCGGGCGACCGCTGGTGGGCAACCGCTGGAGGAAAGTCCGGGCTCCACGTAGGCAAGGCGGCGGATAACGTCCGCCCGGAG
>CAZGWV010000018.1:0-37176 GCA_964529555.1 uncultured Rhizobium sp. | reverse complement strand
TGGAGGAAAGTCCGGGCTCCACGTAGGCAAGGCGGCGGATAACGTCCGCCCGGAGTAATCCGAGGGATAGCGCCACAGAAAGCAAACCGCCCGGAACTTGTTCCGGGTAAGGGTGAAAGGGTGGGGTAAGAGCCCACCGCGTCCCTGGTGACAGGGATGGCAAGGCAAGCCCCGCCTGGAGCAAGACCGAATAGGGACGGGCGTTCCGCAAGGAACAGGCGCGCCTTCGCGCTCCGTCCGGGTTGGTCGCGCGAGGCGTCCCGCGAGGGGCGTCCCAGAGGAATGGTCGCCTATCCGTCGCAAGACGGTGGACAGAACCCGGCTTACAGGCCGCCTGATCAAGTCTCGCGCTGAGTGGTCTTCCAATACCTGTGGAAAGATACGGCGTCAGGCGATCAACATCGAAACGCCAGTATTTGCGCGCTCACTCCGCAGCCAATTCACACGTCGTAAACCACTTATCCACAAACGAGCCGCTACAACTCACCGATCTACTTGGTTTGTTCCGCTCAATGGTTAATGGCGACCTAATATCCCTTTGGAGCCCATATTCTCCCATGCTATCCCCTAAAGCTCCACGGAAGGGGCTCTGTGGCGGTGCATTCTTGGGTACGCAATCCCATCAGGGGTCAGCGTCTAGCGGGCAATTCGGGGTATGTTTCTCTCCTCCTACGAGAGCGGCGTCGATGGGAAGAAGCGGGTGTCCATCCCGGCTTCCTTCCGCAAGGCGTTGGGCGGAACCGACACGGTCTTTTTGTGGCCCTCGCTCGACAAGCCCTGCATCGAGGGCGCCGGGCAGGCCCTGATGAATGCGTTCGAGGAATCGATGGGCGACCTCGACCTGATGGACAAGCGACGTTTCGCGCTCGCGGGCTACATCATGGGCGAAGCCCGCCAGGCCAGGTTCGACGAAGGTGGAAGGATCGTGCTGGACGCCGAATTGCTCTCGACCGCCGGAATCTCCGACAAGGCGCGCTTTGTCGGTCTCGGCGACCGCTTCCAGATCTGGGAGCCTGCGGCGTACGACGCCGTGAAGGCGGAGATGCGCGCGCTCGCCCTCGACAGCCTCGGCCTGCTCAAAGCCAAGCCGCTGCGTCCCAAGGTTCAGGGGGAGGCGCAATGAACAGCGGCCCCATCTCTCCTCATGCCGGCACGCACGTCCCCGTCCTTGCGGAGCAGGTGATCCACGCGCTCGCCCCCGTCGATGGCGCCGTGATGGTCGATGGAACCTATGGCGGCGGCGGCTATGCCCGCGCGGCGCTTGCCGTGGCCAACATCAAGCTCATCGCCATCGATCGCGACCCCGAGGCGATGGAGCGCGCCTGGGCGCATGCGGGCAGGGACCCGCGCCTCATTCCCGCGCCCGGCCGCTTCGGCGAACTCGAAGCCATCCTCCGTGCTGCGGGTCACGAGCAGGTCGACGGCGTGATGCTCGACCTTGGCGTCTCGTCATTCCAGATCGATGAAGCGGCGCGCGGCTTCTCCTTCATGCGCGATGGCCCGCTCGACATGCGCATGGGTCAGCGTGGCCCCAGCGCCGCAGATGCGGTCAACCGCCTCACCGAAGGCGAACTTGCCGACATCTTCCACATTCTCGGCGAGGAGCCCGCCGCCCGCCGCATCGCACGCTTCATCGTGCAGCGCCGCCGCTCGCAGCCGTTCGAGACCACGCTCGACCTCGCCGACGAGATCGAGCGCTCCGTCGGCGGCCGGCGCGGCAAGCCCACGCATCCTGCAACGCGCAGCTTCCAGGCCTTGCGCATGTGGGTGAACGAAGAGACGGGCGAACTGGTGCGTGCTCTGGCCGCGTGTGAGCGCGTGCTGAAGCCCGGCGGCCGCCTCGCCATCGTCACCTTCCATTCGATCGAAGACCGCATCGTGAAGCTGTTCCTGCGTTCGCGCTCGGGCAACGATCCGGGAGCCTCGCGCCACATTCCCGGCATCCCGCGCGGTGCGCCGCCGACTTTCGAACTTCTGCAACGCAAGGCCACCGAGCCGGACGAAGCCGAACTCGCCGCCAACCCGCGCGCGCGCTCTGCCCGCCTGCGCTGGGCGCTGCGCACGGAAGCCTCGCCCTGGAATGCCGCGCCCCAAGCCGGGCTGCGCCTTCCGGGCCTCAAACAACTTGAAGGAGCCGCGTCATGAACCGGATCGTCATCGTCGGCGGACTCGTCGTTGTCGCGGGCCTCGCCGTCGCGGTTTATCGCGCCAAGCTGAGCGCTGAAGAAACCCAGGGCCGCATCGACGACCTCAAGGGCGAGGTCGCCAGTGTCGAGAAGGACATCGCCGTCTTGAAGGCCGAGGAAGCCTATCTCACGCGCCCTGAGCGCATCGGCCCCATCGCGCGCGAACGTCTGGGTCTGGAGCAGGCCGCTCCCGGTCAGTACGTCGCCACCGAAGCGCTGCGCCAGCGTCTCGGCGAAGAGCGTCTCACGCTCCCCGCGCCGGACGCCGCGCCCGCCACGGGTGCTCCCGATCAGCGATGAGTGTCCTCGACCCGCCATACGAGGACGTCTGGGGTCCGCGCCGCGCCCGCATCATTGCGCTGGCGTTGTCGCTGGTCTTCGTCGTCATCGTCGGCAGGTCCGCCTGGGTCGTGTTCAACGGCCCCGAGCGTAATGGCGGCGATATCCCGCGCGTCGAGCAGGTGCGTCGCGCTGACATCGTGGACCGCGACGGGCAATTGCTCGCCACCACTCTGCGGGGCTGGTCGCTCGCCGCCGACCCCAGCGCGATCTGGGACCCGTCCGAAGTCATCGCGGGCCTGAAGACCGTTCTGCCGAATCTCAATGCCGCCCAGCTGACGCAGACGCTGTCCGACAAGAAGCGCCGCTTCGTCTGGATCCGCCGCGGCATCACCGAACGCGAACGCCGCGCCGTGAAGGATCTCGGCATGGAGGCGCTGCGCTTTGTCGAGGAGCCCCAGCGCGTCTATCCCAACGGCGCACTGGCCGGCCATGTGCTGGGATACACCGGCGTCGATGGCGATGGCCTGGAGGGCGTCGAGAAGGTCTACGACAAGCGTCTCAAGGAGGGCGGCGAACCGCTGCGTCTCACGATCGACGCCAGCGTGCAGTTCGTTCTCGAACAGGAGCTTCTCGCCGCGCAGGATCAGTTCAGCATGATCGGCGCCGCCGGCATCGTGCTCGATGCAAACACCGGCGCCGTGCGCGCCATCGCCTCGTGGCCG
This sequence comes from uncultured Rhizobium sp., assembly GCA_964529555.1. Taxonomy (GTDB): domain Bacteria; phylum Pseudomonadota; class Alphaproteobacteria; order Caulobacterales; family Hyphomonadaceae; genus UBA7672. The sequence continues at coordinate 33,986 of CAZGWV010000018.1, read as the reverse complement.
TTTTCCGATCCCCGCAAGCGGGGCGACGAGCCTGTCCAGGCCAAGATCAACCGCGCCCTCAATGTTCGTCCCGAGCTGGGCTCGATCTACAAGCCGCTCACCGTCGCCGCCGCGCTCGATGCCGGCAAGCTGGAGATCACCGATCGGTTCGACGTCTCGGCTCCGGTGAAGATCGGCGCCATCACGGTGCGCGATCCCCATCCGCTGCCGAACGCGCGCTCGGTCACCGCCGCCGACGTGATCGCGTATTCGTCCAATATCGGCGCCTCGCTGATCGCCCAGCGTATCGGGCCGCAGGCGCTCAAGGGCTTTCTCGCCGATCTCGGCCTGCTCGGCGGCGTCACCATCACGGGCCCCCAGATGGCCTCGCCCCTGAGCCCCGCCGAATGGGACCAGACGTCGATGGCCACTATCGCGTTCGGCCACGGCATCGGCGTCAGCCCGCTCGCTTTCGCAATGACCTACACGCCGTTTGCGACCGGCGGCGAACTCGTGACGCCGACGCTGCTCGAACCCCTCGATCCCGCCTCCGTGCAACGCAGGCGCGTGATGAGCCGCGAAACCGCCAACTCCGTCCTCGCCATGCTGCGCCGGACGGTGACGGACGGTTCGGGCAAGCTTGCGGAAGCGGCCGGCTATGAAGTCGCGGGAAAAACGGGCACGGCGGAGAAGCCGACGCCGGATGGTTACGATCCCAACAGGAATATCACGTCGTTCGCCGCTGTATTCCCCGCGTCCCGCCCTCAATTCGTCGTGCTTGTCGTCCTCGATGAGGCGGAACCCAGAACGGGAGCGATACGGACTGCGTCGGTGACGGCGGCTACGATCGCTGGCAAGGTGATCGCACGCGCCGCCCCGCTGCTGGACGTTCAACCTGTGCTTGGCGCGTCGGCTGTGAGGGCGGCAAGCCTTCAGGGTACGGAACATGGCTCAGAAGGAGTCGCGCAGTGAAGTTGTCCGCCCTCGCTCCTGGCCTCGCGTCCGCTCTCGGCTCTGTCGAGATTGCGGGGATCACCGCCGACAGTCGCAAGGTGAAGCCCGGCTTCCTGTTCGCGGCGCTGCAGGGCGTGTCGAAGGATGGGCGCGACTATATCGATGCCGCAATCAAGGCTGGCGCTACCGCCGTGCTGACCGACGATCGCCCCGGCCAGTGGAGCGTTCCCGCCGTGAAGGCCGCAGAGCCGCGCCTCGTGCTGGCCAATGCCGCAGCCGCCTTCTTCCCGCAACAGCCGGGCACCGTCGCCGCCGTCACCGGCACCAACGGTAAAAGCTCGACGGTCGATTTCCTGCGTCAGGTCTGGGCCAGCATGGGCCGCAAGTCCGCGTCCATGGGCACGCTCGGCGCAATCGGCCCTTCGGGCGTGCTCGATCTCGGGCACACGACTCCCGATCCGGTTGCGATCCACGAGACGCTCTCCAATCTCGCGCGCGAAGGCGTCACGCATGCCGCGATGGAAGCGTCGAGCCACGGCCTCTCGCAATACCGCCTGCATGGCGTGAAGCTCGCCGCCGGCGCGTTCACCAATCTCACGCAGGACCATCTCGACTATCACAAGGATTTCGACGACTACCGCCGGGCCAAGATGAAGCTGTTCTCTGAACTGCTGCCCGCCGGCGCGCCGGCCATCGTCAATGCCGACAGCCCGGAACTGGAAGCGTTCGAGGCCGTCGCGCGTGAAGCCCGGCTCAAGACGTTCACCGTCGGCTGGCGTGGCCGCAATCTGCGCATCTCCGAAGCTCTGCCGCGCGGGACGGGGCAGGACCTGGTGATCCAGTGGGGCGAGAGCGCCGTGAACGAACGCACCATCCACCTGCCGTTGATCGGTGAATTCCAGGCGCTGAATGCGCTGTGCGCCGCCGGCATCGCGATGGCGCTGGGCGATGATGTTCATGCCGTGCTGGAAGGCCTCACGCAGCTCAAGGGCGTCCACGGTCGGCTCGAACTGGTGGGCCAGACGGCGGCCAAGGCGCCGGTGTTCGTAGACTACGCCCACACGCCCGATGGTCTCAACGTGCTGCTGCGCGCCGCGCGCCCGCATGTGCGCGGCAAGCTGATCGTCGTCTTCGGCTGCGGCGGCGATCGCGACTCCACCAAGCGCCCGATCATGGGCGATGTCGCCCGCCGCCTCGCGGACGAGATAATCGTCACCGACGACAATCCGCGCTCGGAAGATCCCGCGTTGATCCGCGCCGCTATCCGCAAGGGCGCGCCGGACGCCAGCGAAATCGGCGACCGCGCCGCCGCCATCAATGAAGGCATCCGCCGCCTCAAGGCGGGCGATGCGCTGCTGATAGCCGGCAAGGGTCACGAGACCGGGCAGATCGTGAAGGGCGTCACCATTCCCTTCTCCGATTTCGATGCCGCCCGCGCGGCGCTGAAGGATGTGGGAGGCGCGGCGTGACCGATCCCAGTCTCTCCCCGCTGTGGACATCCGAGGAGGCCGAGAAGGCTTCCGGCGGCAAGGCTGTCGGTGTCTGGGCTGTCAACGGCGTGTCGATCGACACGCGCTCGCTCCAGCCGCGCGATCTCTTCGTGGCGCTGCGGGACGTGCGCGACGGGCATGACTTCGTCGCCAATGCGTTTGGCGCGGGCGCGGAAGCTGCGCTCGTCTCGCGCAATGTGCTGGGCGCACACCCCGGCCTGCTGGTCGACGATGTGCTGTCTGCGCTCGAGAAAATGGGCCTTGCCGCGCGCGCTCGCACCTCCGCCACCTGCGCCGCCATCACGGGCTCGGTTGGCAAGACCAGCGTCAAGGAAATGCTGGCGCGCATTTTCCGCGCGGCGGGCAGGGCGCACTGGTCCGACAAATCGTTCAACAATCACTGGGGCGTGCCGCTGACGCTGGCCCGGATGCCGCGCGAGACGGAGCGCGCTGTCTTCGAGATCGGCATGAACACGCCGGGCGAGATTGCCCCGCGCTCCGACATGGTGCGCCCGCACCTCGCCATGATCACGCGCATCGCCCCGGCCCACTTGCAGGGCATGGGCTCGGTCGAGGGCGTGGCGGACGAAAAAGCCCAGATCTTCGCGGGCCTCGTCCCCGGCGGCTCGGCCATCCTGCCGGCAAGGGATTATTTTTTCGAGCGCCTGAAGCGCCGCGCGCTCGAACTCCAGCCGATTGCCGAAGTGTTCACCTATGGCGGTGCGCCCGAGAAGCGCGCCGCTGCGCCGGTCGCCTACGAAACCGACGGCCGGACGTCGCGCATCACCATCGATGTGATGGGCGAGCAGGTCACTGTGTCCCTTGACGCGGTGGGCGAACACTGGGCTGCGAACGCGGCTCTCGCGCTGATCGCCGCCGCCATCGCCGGCATCGCGCCGCGCCATGCGGCAGAGGCGCTTTCGGGCTATGCGCCGCCTGCGGGTCGCGGCGTCGCGGAACCGCTGAAGCTGCCGCAGGGCGGCGAAGTGACGCTGGTCGATGACGCCTACAACGCCAATCCTGAATCCATGCGCGCTGCGATCGAAGGCGTATCGCGGCGTCCCGGACGCAAGATCATTGCGCTGGGGGAAATGCGGGAACTCGGCGAGGGAAGCGCTGCTCTCCACGCGGGCCTCGCCAGCGCAATTCTTTCCGCGAAGGTTTCGGCGGCCGTTCTCTCCGGCGAAGAGATGAAGCATCTCGCCGACGAACTGCGCGCGCGTGACGCAGGCATCAGAGTCGTTCATGTCACAGGTCCGGCAGAAGCGGCGGAACAGGTGAAAAGCTGGTTAGAACCGGGCGACGTGGTCTTGATCAAAGGCTCGAATGCATCCGGCATGGCGCGTGTTGGATCGGTGTTGCGGCAGATGAGCCAGACCGCCGGCGGACCGCAGAAAGCGTCAGGGGCCTGACATGCTGTACGAACTTCTGTCGCCCTATGGCGGCGAACTGAACCTGTTCAGCTTCATCACCTTTCGCGTGGCGCTCGGCCTCGCGACGGGCCTGATCATCACGCTGTTGTTCGGCGCCCCGATGATCGCCTGGCTGCGCGCCCGCCAGGGCAAGGGCCAGCCCATCCGCACGGACGGCCCGGAAAGCCACCAGTCGAAGAAGGGCACGCCCACCATGGGCGGTTTCCTCATCCTGCTCGGCATTCTGTCGGGCACGCTGCTCTGGGCCGACCTCAATAACCAGTATATCTGGATCGTGCTGTTCGTGACGGTAGGCTTCTGCGCCGTTGGCTTCATCGACGACTACCAGAAGGTCACGAAGAAGGGCACGGCTGGCCTCTCCGGCAAGGTCCGCCTCCTTGTGGAATTCGTCATCGCCGGCATCGCCGTCTTCTGGATCTCCCATTACGCCCAGGAAACCACGGCGGCCGCGCTCGCCAGCGGCACGTTGAAGGTCGAGCCGCTGCCAGGCTACGCCACGGGCCTCGCGCTGCCCTTCCTCAAGGACTTCATGTTCGATCTGACGATCTACGGTTTCATCGCCTTCGGGGCGTTCGTGATCGTGGGCGCAGGCAACGCCGTGAACTTCACCGACGGCCTCGATGGCCTCGCCATCGGCCCGGTGATGATCGCAGGCGCAACCTTCGGCTTCATCGCCTACGCCACCGGCACGCCGCGCTTTGCGGACTACCTGCTGCTGACGCCGACGCCGGGCACGGCGGAACTCTCCGTCGTCATGGGTTCGCTCGTAGGCGGAGGTCTGGGTTTCCTCTGGTACAACGCGCCGCCCGCCAAGGTTTTCATGGGCGACACCGGCTCGCTCGCGCTGGGCGGCTGCCTCGGCGCAATGGCTGTGTGCGTGAAGCACGAAATGGTGCTGGCCATCGTCGGCGGCCTGTTCCTGTTCGAGGCCCTCTCGGTCATTATCCAGGTCGTCTACTTCAAGGCCACCGGCAAACGCTTCTTCAGGATGGCGCCCGTCCACCACCATTTCGAGAAGCTGGGCTGGTCGGAACCCACCGTCGTCATCCGCTTCTGGATCATCGCCTTCCTGCTCGCGCTCGCGGGCCTCGCCACACTGCGTCTGAGGTGAGCCCAACGTGATCCCGGTCCCAGCATTCGAGGGTAAGGAAGTCGCAGTGTTCGGCCTTGGCAGGTCGGGCATCGCGACCTGCCGCGCCCTCATGGCCGGCGGCGCCCGCGTTTGCGCGTGGGACGACAACGAGAATGCGCGCACGGCCGCCGAGGCTGCGGGTGTGCCGCTGGTCGATCTCAACCGCCGCGACTGGCAGACCTTCGCCGCTCTCGTGCTCTCGCCGGGCATTCCGCTGCGCTTCCCCGAGCCGCACCGCTTCGTGCGTATGGCGCAGATGCTGAACATCCCCGTGATCGGCGACATGGAGCTGTTTGCGCGCACCGTGAACGAACTCAGCGAGATCGACCGTCCACGCATCGTCGGCATCACCGGCACCAATGGCAAATCGACCACCACGGCCCTGATCGGCCATATCCTGAAAGCCAACGGCAAGGATGTGCGCGTCGGCGGCAATATCGGCGTCGGCGTGCTCGATCTCGAAAAGCTCCACGGCGCGGCGATCTACGTGCTCGAACTCTCCAGCTACCAGCTCGACCTCGCCGAAAGCCTGCGTTGCGACGTCGCCGTGATGCTGAACCTCTCTCCCGACCACCTGTCGCGCCATGGCGGCATGGATGGCTATGTCAGCGCCAAGCGCCGTATCTTCCGCAACCAGCGCCCCGAAGACGTCGCCATCGTCGGCGTCGACGATACGCGCTCGGGCGTGATGGCGACCCAGCTTTCGTGCGAGGGCCTGCGCCGCGTCATCCCCGTATCCGCCGAATATGGCCTCGGCCGTGGCGTTGCTGTGCTCGAGGGCCTGCTGCAGGACTCGCTCTCGGGCCGCGCTGAACCGCCCGCCGACATTTCCACGGCGCGTGCGCTCCCTGGCCGTCACAACCACCAGAACGTCGCCGCCGCCTATGCCGCCTGCCGTGCGCTGGGCCTCGAGCCGTCCGATATCATCGCGGCGATCCTCACCTTTCCGGGCCTGCCGCATCGCCTCGAAACCATCGGCTCGATCGAGGGCGTGCGCTTTATCAACGACTCGAAAGCCACCAATGCGCAGGCCGCAGAGCAGGCGATCCGTGCGTTCCCGAATGCTTACTGGATCGTCGGCGGCCGCCCGAAGGAAGAGGGTATCGACGATCTCGGCCCGCTGTTCGGCCAGATCAGGAAAGCCTATCTGATCGGCGAAAGCACCGAAGCGTTCGCGCGTGCGCTCACCGGCAAGCTCGATCATGTGAAGTGCCGCACGCTCGATGTCGCCGTCGAGGCCGCTTTCAACGACGCGCGCGCCTCGGGCGATCCCAATCCCGTTGTGCTGTTCTCGCCTGCCTGCGCCAGCTTCGACCAGTTCCGCGACTTCGAGCAGCGCGGCCTCGCCTTCCGCCAGGAAGCTGCGAAGCTGGTGAAGCGCCGCACGCCGACCGAGCCCGCCTAGGCCCACGCCATGCAGGTGTTCAAGAGGTCAGACAGGTCGCCCATCGCCGAGTGGTGGCGCACCGTCGACAAAGGCTTGATCGCCGCGGCGCTGATCCTTCTCGGCGCCGGAATGGTGCTGTCGCTCGCCGCCGGCCCGGCAGCCGCCAGCAAGCTGAAGCTCGGCGATCCGTTCTACTTCGTCTATCGCCAGGCAGCGTTCGGTATCATGTCTGCCGGTGTGCTCGTCGGAACATCGATGCTCGGCCCCGTCTGGGCGCGGCGGGTCTGCGGCATCCTTTTCGTCGTCTGCTTCCTGATGATGGCGGGACTTCTCGTGTTCGGCCATGAGGCCAAGGGCGCAAAGCGCTGGTTCCGGCTCTGGGGCACGACGTTCCAGCCGTCCGAGATCGTGAAGCCGGCGCTGGTCGTCATGGTCGCGTGGCTGCTGGCGCAGCGCGATAAATTCCCGGCGGGGCCTTGGGCGCTCATCGCTTTTGCCTTCTATGCGGCGACGGTTGGCCTGCTGCTGCTTCAGCCGGATGTGGGGCAGGCGGCGCTGCTCACGGCGGCCTTCGTTATCGTGTTCTTCGTCATCGGCCTGCCATGGCTCTGGGCAACGGGCTTCATCGTCGGCGGATCGCTGCTGGGCGCGGGACTCTATTTTCTGCTGCCGCATGTGCGCAATCGCATCAACTCCTTCATCAACCCAGACGCCAGCGACACGTTCCAGATCGACCGTGCGCGCGAAGCGATCGAACGCGGCGGCATGTTCGGCGTGGGGCCTGGCGAGGGGCAAGTGAAGCGCGTGTTGCCGGACGCGCATACCGACTTCATCTACTCCGTCGCGGGGGAAGAGTTCGGCCTCATCCTGCTGGCGCTGCTCACGCTCCTGTTCGCGGTCATTTCGATCAAGGGCGTGATGGATGCTTCACGCCAGAAGGACATATATCGCCGCGCAGCCGGCGTCGGGCTCTATGCGATCTTCGGCCTGCAAGCGGCCGTGAACATGGCGGTCAACCTCTCGCTCATCCCGCCCAAGGGCATGACGCTGCCGCTCGTCTCGTCAGGCGGCTCGTCCCTGCTCGGCAGTGCGCTCACGCTCGGCCTCGCGCTTGCGCTCACGCGCAAGCAACCTGAATCCTCCCTCTCTCATATCGCTCATCTGAGGCATGCATGACCGCGCAAGTTAAGCCCCTCGTGGTTGTCGCCGCTGGCGGAACAGGCGGACATATGTTCCCCGCCCAGGCCTTCGCCGACGAGATGCACGCGCGCGGCTGGCAGGTGGCGCTGGTGACCGATGAGCGGGGCAAGAAGTACGCGAACAATTTCCCCGCCGACTGGCGTCTCGAAGTCGAAGCGGCAACTTTCGGCTCGAAGATGCCGCACAAGCTGCTGATGAGCGCGCTCAAGCTGCGCGCAGGGACAGCGGAGGCGCGCCGCAATTTCGAGAAGACCAAGCCGAAACTCATCGCGGGCTTTGGCGGCTATCCCAGCTATCCCTCGCTCTCCGCCGCGCGCGCGCTCGGCCTGCCGATCGTCATCCACGAACAGAATTCGGTGCTCGGTCGTGTAAACCGCCTGTTCGCCAAGTCCGCCAAATTCGTCGCCTGCGGCTTTGACCGCCTCGACCGCCTGCCGCCCGGCGCGGAAGGCGCAAAGCGTGTCGTCGGCAATCCTGTGCGCAATGCGATCAAAGCCGTGCGGGACAGGCCCTATCCCGATCTTACCGACACAGGTCCGCTCAACATCCTCATCACCGGCGGCAGCCAGGGTGCGCGCCTGTTCGGCGAAGTGATCCCGAAATCCATCGTCGTACTGCCCGAAGCACAACGCGCCCGTCTCCATGTCGTGCAGCAGGCGCGCGAGGAGCAGCTTGAAGCCGTGCGCGCCGCCTATCGTGACGCCGGCATCAACGCGACCGTCGAGTCTTTCTTCTCCGACATGCAGGATCGACTTGCCGCAGCGCATCTTGTGATTGCCCGCTCGGGAGCCGGCACGGTCACCGAACTCGCCATCGCCGGCCGTCCGTCGATCCTCATTCCGCTGGGCATCGCGATGGACGACCATCAGACCGCCAACGCCGAAGGCATGGTGACGGGGGCCGCCGCCGATGTGGTTCCCGAGCCGGTGTTCACCGTCGAAACCTTCACGCCGCTCCTGCTGGAGCGTGTCTCCAACGCGGGCGTGCTGAAGGCGCGCGCGAAGGCCGCGTGGCGGCTGGGCAAACCGAACGCGGCGCGGGAGCTGGCGGATCTTGCGGAGCAGGCGGCCGGTATGAAGGCGGGGTAGGGTCTTCACGTTCGGCGGGGGCTGGTTCCATAGGCGAACTGGCGGGTGGATTCACGATCTTGCCGAACAGCCAGCAGGCATGACAGGAATGACCCATGCGTAGAACAATCCCCTTCGACGTCGGCGCCGTGCATTTCGTGGGCATTGGCGGCATCGGCATGTCCGGCATTGCGGAGGTCATGCTGAACCTTGGCTATCAGGTCTCGGGCTCCGACATGAAGGCGAGCGCCAATACCGAGCGCCTCGCCCAGCGCGGCGCGAAGATCATGATCGGCCACAAGGCCGAGAATATCGAAGGCGTCGGCGCTCTCGTCATCTCCACCGCCATCAGGGGAGGCAACCCGGAAGTGGATGCGGCTCGCGCCCGCGCCATCCCCGTCGTCCGCCGCGCCGACATGCTGGCCGAACTCATCCGTCTCAAATGGACGGTCGCCATCGCCGGCACGCATGGCAAGACGACGACGACATCGATGGTGGCGGCGCTGCTCGACGGAGTCGGCCTCGATCCCACCGTCATCAATGGCGGCGTCATCAATGCCTACGCCTCGAACGCGAAGCTGGGGCAGGGCGAATGGATGGTGGTGGAGGCCGACGAAAGCGACGGTACGTTCACCAAGCTGCGCCCCACGGTCGCCATCGTCACCAATATCGACCCCGAGCACATGGACCATTACGGCTCCATGGAAGCGCTGCGCAAAGGCTTCGACACCTTCGTCGAGAATCTGCCATTCTATGGCTTCGCCGTTCTCTGCGCCGATCACCCGGAAGTGCAGGCGCTTGCCTCGCGCATCCCTGATCGTCGCCGCATCACCTACGGCTTCAATCCGCAATCCGATCTCTGGGCCGTCAATGTGCGCTCGGAAGCCGACGGCGCGACGTTCGATCTCGTCCTGCGTGCGCGCGGCGAGGCGGACCAGACGCGCTGGGTTAGTCTGAAGCTTCCCATGGCTGGGCGTCACAACGTGCAGAACTCGCTCGCCGCCATTGCGGTTGCGCGCGAACTCGGCGGCACGGAAGAACAGATCCGCGCGGCGCTGCTGAAATTCGGCGGCGTCAAGCGCCGTTTCACGCCCGTGGGCGAATGGAATGGCGTGCGCATCATCGACGATTACGGGCACCACCCCGTCGAGATCGCCGCCGTACTGAAGGCCGCGCGCGATGTGCAGGGACGCGAGAAGCGCGTCATCGCCGTGGTGCAGCCGCACCGCTACACGCGCCTGCGCGACCTGTTCGAACAGTTCGCCACCTGCCTCAACGATGCGGACGACGTTATCATCGCGCCGGTCTATGCGGCGGGCGAACAGCCCATCGACGGCGTCAGCCATGAGAGCCTCGTGAAGGAACTCGTCAATCATGGCCACCGTTCGGCCCGCGCCATGGCGAGCCTGTCGGACCTGCCCGCAGAAATTCGGAAGTCCATACGAACCGGAGACGAAATGGTCGTTTGCCTCGGGGCGGGCGACATCACGTCTCATGCCAATTCACTCGCCGATGAGTTGAAGAAGGGCTGACCGTCCAGGTCTTTCCATGGTTAACGGTGTGCTGACGCGCAGTCTTACGACTTCGCAACTCGCCGTTCGGTTAGTCAGCCGGTAACCTTCCGGGCGCTTTTCCTCTTCCGTATCGAGCGGCGAAGGCGCCGCGTTTGCATTTCCTGGTTGCGAAAAGACGAGTGGCTATGAAGAAGTCGCATTCCCTCATCGCCGCCTGCGCCGGTCTCGTGATCGCGCTGGGCGCCGGATTCGCGCTCGCCAACTTCCGCAGCGCCGAGGCGACCTCCACCCGTTCCACATTCGCGCGCCCGGTGATCGACAACACGGTAGCCGCGCCCGCCAAGTCGCCCGGCGTTGACCTCACTCTGTTCAGCGCGCTCGCCGATCCTTCGCAGCTCAAGAAACTGTCGCGCGATGTCGATGCGTGCCACGACGCGCTGTCGGCCGCCTCCGTTACGTTCACTGAAATGCCCGCCAGAAGCCAGGGCCAGTGCGGCTATACCGAGGCCGTCGAGATATCCTCCTCGCTCGCCGCGTGGGAGCCGAACCCCGGCGCGCCGAAAGACCTGCCGATGACGTGCGGTCTCGCGGCCAAGCTCCACTTGTGGGAGCGCCACGTCGTGATCCCGGCTTCCGAAAAATATCTCGGCTCGGCGGTCGAGGAGATCAAGGTATTCGGCACCTTCCAGTGCCGCACCGTCGCCGACACCGACAAGCTTTCCGAGCACGCCTTCGCCAAGGCCATCGACGTCGCCGCCTTCGTGCTCGCTGACGGCCGCACCATCTCCGTGCTGCGCGACTACTACGCGAAAGGCGCCGAAGGCGACTTTCTCCGTGAGATCCGCCAACGCGCGTGCGATCTCTTCGATGTGACGCTGGGTCCCGACTACAACGAAGCCCACGCCAACCATTTCCACCTGGATGTGGGCGGGCAGAGGGCTTGCAGGTAACGGCTTCAGCCACTGGCCTCCCGCGCCGCCGCGCGCTAGTCCTCCGGCATGACCACTTTCCTCGACCGTCTACCCCCCGTTCGCGGCAAGCTTCTCGCCGACGAACGGCTCGCGCCCTTTACCTGGTTCCGCGTCGGCGGCCCGGCGGATGCGTTGTTCCTGCCGAAGGACGAAGACGATCTCGCGGATTTCCTCGCGAACCTCGACCCGATCATTCCCGTCACCATCCTCGGCGCGGCCTCGAACGTCATCGTGCGCGATGGCGGCATAGCGGGCGTTGTCGTCCGCCTGGGTCCCAGCTTCGGAAAGATCAGCGCGAATGGGCTCACGGTCACGGCCGGCGCCGCTGCGCTCGATGGCCGCGTCTCCGTGGCCGCCGCGAATGCGGGGATTGCGGGCCTTGAATTCTTCTCCGGCGTGCCGGGCACGATTGGCGGCGCGCTGCGCATGAATGCCGGCTGCTATGGGGCGGAAACGAAAGACGTGCTCGTCGAGGCCCGCGCGGTGAACCGGCAAGGTCAGCGCGTGACGCTCAGCAATGCCGACTTCCATTTCACCTATCGCCATACCGAAGCGGGCGAAGACCTGATCTTCACGGAAGCCCTGTTTCGCGGAACGCAGGATGATCCTGCTGCGATCGCTGAACGCATCGACGCCCTGAAAGCGCGCCGCGAAACCACACAGCCGATCCGCGAAAAGACCGGCGGATCGACCTTCGCCAACCCCGATCCGCCGGGAACGCCGAACCAGCGCTCATCCTGGAAGTTGATCGATGCGGCCGGCATGCGCGGCCACAAGCGTGGCGGCGCGCAGGTGAGCGAACTGCACTGTAACTTCCTGCTCAACACAGGCGCGGCGACTGCAGCGGACATCGAATGCCTCGGCGAGGAAGTCCGCACGGCTGTGAAGGCGAACTCCGGCGTTGAGCTCCGCTGGGAGATCAAACGCATCGGTCGGCCGGACATCGATGCGACGCTGGAAGGCTATCTCGCGAAAGATGCCTGACGCGGCGCGGCGTTGGCGCTACTTCACCAACGCCTTGTAGACCAGCTGCTGTGACTCCGCGCGCAGGTTGATCGCGCCTTGTCCCGGATTGCCCCGGCGCTGGATCATGCCGACGAAGCCAACCTTGTTGACCGGATCGACCCAGAACCATGTGCCGTCGATGCCGAACCAGTCATACATGCCGGCGGGGGCGGGCGCGGCATCCGTTGGTTCGTTGAGTTTCACGGCGCCGCCCCAGCCGAAGCCCGCTCCGCCCATCGCGCGCTTGTCGCCGATATGGTTCGACATCATCAGCTTCACCGTATCGGGCTTGAGGATCTGCTGGCCGTCGAGCGTGCCGTCATTGAGCAGCATCTGCACGAAGCGGACATAATCATGGGCGGTGGAGGTTAGACCCCCGCCGCCGGATTCGTGATGGTTGCGAACGGTGAAGCTGTAGCCATCGGGATAGACTTCGCGTTCGCCGGCTGCGTTGCGCGTGTAAACTTTCGCAAGGCGCGTGTCGTAGTCCTTCTGGGAAATGAAGAAGTCCGTGTCGTTCATGCCGAGCGGCGTGAAGATATTGGTGTCGAGATAAGCGCCGAGCGTCATGCCGCTCATCTTCTCCAGCGCTGCGGCCTGCACGTCGACCGTGTAGGAATAGCTCCAGCGTTCGCCCGGCTGGAACAGCAGCGGAATTTCGGCGAGGCGCTTCATCGCGGAGGGAAGGTCCGGCTGTGCGTGTGGGTTGTCGCGCTGGAACTCCTTGTCGACCGCAGAGGCGGCGGAGAGGCCATAGCCGAAGCCGGCCGTGTGGGTCATCACCTCGTTCATGTTCGGCGCGCGTGCGGCGGGCACGAGGCCTTCGGCGATCGACTCGCGGTTGGTCGCGACCTTGAGATTGCCGAGTTCGGGCAGGAATTTGGTGATCGGGTCTTCCGGCTTCCAGAGCCCCTTTTCCCAAAGCTGCATCATGGCGACGCCGACGATCGGCTTGGTCATCGACCGGATGCGGAAAATCGTGGCGTCGGTGACGGGCGGGCCGCCATAGGATTGCGCGCCGAACGTGTTGATGGCGATCAGCTTGCCGTCCTTGACGAGCGCGTATTGCAGGCCCGCGACTTCGCCCTTGTCCACGGCCTCCTTCATGCGCGCATCCAGCGCCTGAAGCCCGGCGGGCGTGAAGGCCTGCGAGGCGACGACATCTGCGGCGGTGGGCCACGCGGTGGAGGGAGCGGCAGCCGTGGCTGGCGTGCCAGTCTGTGCGGCTGGAGCGGCGGCTTCCATCGCGGTGCACGCGGCGAGGACACTGGCGAGACCGGCGGCGAGCCAGAGCTTGCCGATGGTGATGGGCTGGCGTTTCATCGTGATGTCCTCTCTCGTCATTCGTGGTTGTCATCCCGGCCGAGCGCAGCGAGAGCCGGGACCCATTTATCCATTCCGATGCTCGCCCGATGGGCCCCGGACAGCGCTACGCGCCTCCGGGGTGACAAACGGTGGAGCGTCTTCGCTTTTCGTACCATTCGAAACAAAAAGGGCGGCGTTGAGTTTCAGTTCTCAACGCCGCCCGGTTCGTTTTCCGTCTGTAAGAGTCTTACGGGTTCGGCGTCGCGGCGGGCGCGGCATCAGCCGGGGCAGCCGGCGTGGCGGCGGCCAGCGCGCCATAGACCAGCGCCGCAGACTCGTTGCGGAAGTTCATGGCGCCAGGGCGGAAACCGCCCATCTGCTGGATCATGCCGACGAAGAAGAGGTCGTTGGCCGGATCGATCCAGAACCAGGTGCCGGCGGCGCCGCCCCAGTAATGCGTGCCTTTGCCGTAAGGCTGGCCGGTGATGGAGCTGTCGTCATAGACGGCGAAGTCCATGCCGAAGCCGACGCCGGGCAAGCCCGGATTGGCGGTCGTGCCATCCGAATAGAGGCGCAGTTCGCCGATCGTGTTGGTGCGCATCAGTTCGACGGTTTCGGGCTTCAGCACGGTGTTGCCAGCGAGCGTTCCCTTGTTGAGGAACATCTGGGCGAAGCGCGCATAGTCGTGCGTCGAGCCGACGAGGCCGCCGCCGCCGCTTTCGAGACGGTTGGGATCGGTGAAGCCGGGGCGGTCCGGGCGTTCCGGCATCACGGCGAGGGCCGTGGCGTCCCTCGGCCAGGAGTAGACGTCGGCGAAGCGCGGCTTGTTGGCCTCGGTGACGTAGAAGGCCGTGTCGTTCATGCCGAGCGGCGTGAAGACGTGCTGCTTCAGGTACTCGCCGAGCTTCTGGCCCGAGAGCTTCTGCACGATGTAGCCCTGGATATCGACGGCGACGGAGTAGTACCAGCGCGAGCCCGGATCGTAGATCAGCGGGATGTCCTTGATCTTGCCGATCATCTCTTCAAGGTTTGCCGAGGTGAGGACGCCGCTGTCGCGGAAGGCGTTGTTGACCGGATCATCACCCGACAGGCCATAGCCGAAGCCGGCGGTGTGGCTCATCAGCTGGCGCATCGTGGGCTCGGCGGAGGCGGCGGCGAGCACGGGCTTGCCATCGGCGCCCATCACCGGCTTGCCGTCTTTCCACGTCAGCACCTTGAGCCCGGCGAGTTCGGGCACATGCTTGGAGACGGGGTCTTCCATCGCCCACTTGCCCTGCTCGTAGAGCTGCATCATGGCGACGCCGGTGATCGGCTTGCTCATCGAATAGATGCGGAAAAGCGTGTCCTTGGTGATCGGCGTGCCGGTCTTCGGGTCGCCTGACTGGATGCCGTGCGAATTGAAAGCGGCGATCTCGCCGCCCTTGCCGAGGATGTAGACCATGCCGGCGACGTCGCCGTCGGCGACGGCCTTGGCCATGCGGGCGTCGAGGGCTGCGAGGCCCTCGGCGGTGAAGCCGGTGGCGGTGGCGTCGGCGACTGCGGCGGCAGGCCACGCGGCGTCGTCGAAGGCGCGGGCTGCGGCGGCCGGTTCAGCCGGCGCTTCGGTGCAGGCGGCGGCGAGGAAGGCGAAGGATGCGGCTGCAAACAGCAGGCGCGATCCGAGCTTGAGCGGATGTGTGGACATTGTCTCCCCTTGTAACCCTTGCTTGGGTTGAGCCGACTCTGGGGCCGGTCGTCGGGGCGGACCATAAGCTGAAACCGGCGTTACAGCCAAGGACACGGGGTCAACATCCCGAAAGCGTGAAAAGCCGGACTTTTCAGTCAGGATTGGATAGAATGTCGATGCAGACGGAGCGGCGCGATGGACCTGCTGGCGCGGTGGTTCGACAATCCCTTCAATCGCACGGAAGGCACGCTGACCCTGCCGCTGTTGATGCTTGTCCTGTCGGTTGTCGTCGGATTGTTCCTGCGGCGTATGGAAAATGGTTGGGGGCGGCGGTGCTGGCCGCGATGATCGGCGCGGGGGTCTTCTTTGTCATGTACACCGCCTTCCACGGCTTTGGCCCGCTGTCTCTGATGGGGCTTGGCATGATGTTCGTGCACGGGGTGATCGTCTGCATTCCCGTCGTCGGGGCGATTCGCATTGTGATGGCCTGGATCGCCGGCAAGCCTAGACGTGCGGAATGATCCTGCCAGAACGACTGCAATACTCGTCCCACGCTTCGCCGAACTGCGCGGCCATCATCGCTTCCTCGCGGGGGATGCGGATGAGGCACATGGCGAGGAAGCAGGGGACGATCGCGAAGCCGCCGATCCAGTTGTGGATCAGCAGGGGTTGGGCGAGCGCGCCGAGCCAGATGGCTGCGTACATCGGATGGCGGATACGGCTGTAGACGCCATGGGTGACGAGGCCGTGGCCGGCGCGCACTTCGAGTCCGGGGCTCCAGTTGCGGCCAAGGTCCGCATGCGAGCGCCAGAACAACCAGAGATAGGGGACGAGCAGGGCCATGCCGGCCCACACCGTCCATTCGGGCAAAGTGTAGGCCGCGAAATCAAGGAAGGGCGTGGCGATGGCGATGAAGGGCAGGGCCATGGAGGCGAGCCACATGCCAAGCAGCAGGATCTTCTCGGAAATGTCGTGTCGGTTGCCCGTGATGACATTCTGCGTATTGCGCCGCGCGTGCGGAATTCTGATCGCGCACATCAAGATGAAGCCGGCCAGCCAGGCGCCGTGGGCGAGCGTCAACGGCTTGCCGTAGAACGGCCAGGCGACAAGCGCGGCGATGGCTATGGCGAAGAAGACATAGCGCATGGCCGAGCGGTGGAGATTCGCGGGCGCGTCGTTTGTTGCCTCGATCCCGGCTGTTTCAGGCATTGGCGATATCCCTGATCCTGAGCCACTCGCAGAAAAGCAGGGGGCGGCCCATCCAAGACGCCGCAGCCGGGGTCGGAACCGGCTCCGCAGAAGGCGACGCTGTTGGGCGAGGAGGAGGACTCGCGAGCTTTTCCGGCATGAAAAGCGGTCTATCCCGATACAGTCGCAGCGCCTTGGACATGGGTCGATTCCCCTGTTGGAGAGATCATCCAATAAATGCGAATGAGTTGCAAGAGCATTTCTGTCGCACGTTGAGAACAAGGTGCGGTTGCAAAGTCTCTTGCCGAGAGGCCGTCGCGGGGAACATTAGACGGCAGAATGTCCGCGCCTGAGAAACCCAAAGCTCATCCGCTAATGCGCCCGCTGTTTTTCCTGCTCGGCCTGTTGCTGGTGGGGGTGGGAGTCGTCGGCTATTTGACGCCAGGCATGCCGGGGACGATTTTTCTGATCCTCGCAGCGGGATGCTTCGCGCGCTCCTCGCCCAGGTTGGAAAGATGGCTGGTCAACCATCCCAGGCTGGGTCCCAGCATCGTGGCCTGGCGCGAGAACGGCGCCATTCCGCGCAAGATCAAGTTCATTGCGGTCGGCTCGATGATCGTGTCGTTCGCGATTCTGTTCGTCATCCATATGGAGCCGCTGGGGATCTGGGTGATCGGCGTGATCCTGCTGGCGAGCGCGGTGTTCATCGTGACGCGGCCGGAGGGGCCGAAGCGGATGGGGTAGGCGCGGCGCAGGAGGTGTCAGCCCACCGGTTTCCAGACTTGCCGCAGGATCACATCGCGCCGGCAACCCTTGCGATAGGCGGCGTAATAGTCGGGATTGCGCTTGGCGAAGTTGCGGTGCTCTTCCTCGGCAGGCCAGAACTCGCCCAACGGCAGGATCGGCACTTTCACCTCGCCATTGACGCGGCCTCCCTCGACGATCGCCTTCTTCGATGCCTGCGCGGCGGCTTCCTGGTGTGGCGCCACGAAGATGGCGGGAAGGTAGGAGCGGCCACGGTCGCAGAACTGGCCGCCATCGTCGGTCGGGTCGATCAGCGGCCAATAGCGCGAGAGCAGCTGTTCATAGGTGATCTTCGCGGGATCGAAGGTGATGCGGATCGCCTCGTAGTGGCCGGTAAGCTGGCGCGCGACGTCCTTGTACTTCGGATGGCGCTCGGCCCCGCCCGTATAGCCGGACTCGACCGAGATCACGCCCGGCAGGCCCTGCATGTCGCTTTCCATGCACCAGAAGCATCCTCCGGCGAACACTGCTTGTTGTGTTTGGGGCTGCTCGGTCTTCTGGGCGAAGGCGGCGGGCGCGAGGAAGAGAGCGAGAAGGGCAAGAAGGATGCGCATGGGCCGAACTCCATATCACGTCCAGCGTGCGCCGGTATCGGGTCAAGCACAAGCGGCGGGGGCGGGCTGCGGCTGACGCAAATGTGCGCTGGGCAAGCCCGGCCGAGTCGTTATAGTTCATAAAATATAACGTGTTGGACAGGCGCGCAAACCGGCCTCGCGGTGGCGTGATGCAGGTTTCGGCTGTTCCGCGCGACAAAGAAGCCTAAGTTGGGAACAGACAGACACGTTCCCGAGGGAGTGAATCCGCCATGCGCACCCGCCCAATGCTTGCTCTTGTTGCCGCTGCGGCCGCCATAGGGGCGGGCGTCGTCGCCATCGCCCAGCCGCCCGCGGAGACGCGGGATACCAACAAGGCTGGCTACCAGCCGGCATCGCCCAACCAGACACGCGCGCCGGAAATCAAGGCCAATGTGCAGTATGACGTGCAGGAGGTTGTCGCTGCCGGCATCGCCAGCCCGTTCGCGGTGGAGTTCCTGCCGGGCGGGAAATTCCTGATCACCGAGCGCGTGGCCGGGCAGTTCCGCATCGCGGACAAGGACGGCAAGCTTTCCCCGCCGATCAAGGACGGCGTGCCGGCGGTTCACGGCGTCGGGCAGGGCGGGCTTCTGGACGTGGCGCTCGATCCGAACTTCGCAGCGAACCAGATGATCTACTGGAGCTATGCCGAACCGAATAGCGATAAGACGAACAACACGGCCGTCGCCAAAGGCAAGCTCGTTGATGGCGCCCAGCCGGGGATTGAAGGCGTGGAGGTGATCTGGCGCCAGACGCCGGCGCTGCAATCCAACCTCCACTTCGGGTCGCGCCTTGTGTTCGCCAGGGACGGCACGCTGTTCGTGACGCTGGGCGAGCGCTCCGTGCCGGCGGGCCGTGTCCAGGCGCAGGACCTGCACAGCGGGCTGGGCAAGATCGTGCGCATCAACACGGATGGATCGGTCCCGAAGGACAATCCGTTCGCGGATCAGAAGAGCAATGCGCTGCCGGAAATCTGGAGCTATGGCCATCGCAACGTGCAGGGCGCGTTCCTGCATCCGGTTACGGGCGAGCTGTGGGAGCTTGAGCATGGCCCGCAAGGCGGCGACGAGATCAACATCGCGCGCAAGGGCAAGGACTATGGCTGGCCGACGATCACCTATGGCGTCGAGTATGGCGGCACGCTGCGCAAGATCGGCGAGGGGATCACGGCCAAGGATGGAATGGAACAGCCGCTCTACTACTGGGATCCGGTGATCGCGCCGGGCGGACTTGCCTATTACGACGCCGACCTGTTCCCGGCATGGAAGGGCAGCGTGTTTGCGGCGGGGCTGAATCCCAGCTTTGTCGCGCGCCTGACGATGGATGGCGAGACCGTGAAGGGCGAGGAACGCTTTAACTTCTCGGACCGCGAGCGTGACCGCTATCGCGACATCGGCGTGGGGCCGGATGGCGCGCTGTACCTGCTGACGGACGGACCGGAGGCGCGGCTGCTGAAGGTTGTGCCGAAGTAGGGCCGGACCCCATCGGGGCGGTCGCGGATGTTGTTGAATGAATCCCGGATAGCGCCGCGCGCTGCCGGGGGTGACGAGCTGGGAAGGATGCGCCGATGAAGAAGCTGCTTGTATCTGTGATGATCGCTGCAATGCTTGCGCCTGCCGCCATCGCGCAGGGCGCGCCGCCGCCGCCGGAGGTTGAAGCCGGCGCGGAGCTGAAAGCGATCGTGACGCTGCCGGCGAAGGACGGCGCGAAGCTGGATGTCTCGACGCCGGGCTGGGCCGATGGCGCGGACATCGACTTCAAGTACACGCAGTATGAAGGCAATGAGTTTCCCGGCCTTGAGTGGACTGCGGGTCCAGCCGGCACAAAGAGCTACGCCATCATCATGCAGGACACCGACTTCGTTGCACGCGGCGCGCCGATCCTGCACTGGTCGGCCGTGAACATTCCGGCGGGCACGACGAAGCTGCCCGCGGGAATGAAGCCGGAAGAGATTCCGGCGGGATCGATCTACGGGCCCAACTATCAGGGTGCGGGCAAGCCCTATCTCGGCCCGCGCACGCCGCCGGGGCCGAAGCATCGCTATCACATCCAGGTCTTCGCGCTGGATACCGTTCTGCCGGCGGACTTCGCGCCGAAAACCTATGCCGAGCTGACCGAGCCGTTGATGGGCCATGTGCTGGCGAGCGGGTCGGTGATGGGGCTCGGGCAGCAGAAGAAATAGGGCGGTCCTGGCTAGCCGATCTCGTCCAGCCACTGGTTGACGAGGGCCAGCGCCGAAACTTCGCGATACTTCGGATGGCCGTCCGGTCGCTCCGCCGCTTCAGCCCACCAGACCAGCGGATAGGGCACGAGCGCGGCGAAGCCGCCGGCGGCCAGCATAGGCAGGATGTCCGACTTCACCGAATTGCCGGTCATCAGCGATGTTTCGGCGGCGCCGCCATGCCGGGCGAAGGCTTTCGTATAGATGTCCGGCGTCTTCTCCGAGACGATCTCGACGCCGGAGAAATGCGAGCCGAGACCCGAGGCCGCGAGTTTTGATTCCTGGTGGAACAGGTCGCCCTTCGTGATGAGGACGAGTTTCGCGCGCTCCTTGAGTTGTTTCAGCGCCTCTTCGACGCCCGGCAGCGGGTCGATCGGATGGGTCATCATTTCGCGGCCCGCGTCGAGAATCTCGCGCAGCACCTTCGGAGAGACATTGCCGCCCGAAATTTCCATCGCGGTCTGGAGCATCGAGAGCGTGAAGCCCTTCGCGCCATAACCATAGGTCTTCATGTTCTCGCGCTCGACTGCGGCGAGCCTGGCTTCGAGCGTTTCTTCGTCCGCGAATTCTCCAAGCAACTCGTTGAATCGCTTGTGCGTCAGACGGAAGATCGTCTCATTGTGCCAGAGCGTGTCGTCCGCATCGATGCCGATGATCCTGATCGACGTGTTTCCGGTGCTCATGGCGCGCTCATAGCGCTGTCGTGTTTCTGTCGCAATCGTCCCGCGCCCGTGTGGCCCGGAAACAATGCCTGCAGGGCGTCATTTAACTGCAACAGAACTGTCGGCGCCCCGTCATGCACGGCGCCTATGCCGCCCCCAACTCAGATGAGGGGTGATGCATGCCTATCCAGTCAACGATCTCGCGCCGGACGCGCCTTCTGTTGTCCGCAGCCCTTGTCGCGCTCTGTGGCGCGCCCGCGTGGGCAGGCGATGTTGCAGGCGTCGTGACCGATGCCGGCCAGGTCCGCTCGCTTGCCGGCGCCGATGTCGAGATCGTCGAACTTCGCCGCGCGGTCGCCAGCGAGGCGAACGGCGCCTTCCGGTTCAACAACATTCCGGCCGGCACATACACGCTGCGAGTGTCCTACGCTGGCGCCGAGCCCTTCGCGCAGCAGATCGTCGTCACGGAGGCTGGCACGGTCACGGTTTCCGTCGCGCTGACCGGCGCAGGGCGGGACGATGTGGTTCTGGTCGTCGGCCAGCGCGCCAGCCTGGCGTCCTCGATCTCGCGCCAACGTGCATCGGACACGGTGGAGTCGGTGCTGTCGCGCGACGGCATTGGCCAGTTCCCCGACCAGAACGTCGCCGAAGCCGTGCGCCGCGCGCCGGGCGTCAACGTGCTGAACGACCAGGGCGAGGGCCGCTTCGTCGCCGTTCGCGGCCTCAGCCCCGACCTCAACGCTGCTTCGGTGAACGGCGTGCGGCTCACGGCGCCGGAATCGGACGTGCGTTCGGTTGCGCTCGATGTCATCCCGTCCGACATCATCGAATCGATCGAGATCCAGAAGACGCTGACGCCGGACATGGACGCCGACAGCCTTGGCGGCTCGATCAATATCGTGACGACCAAGGGCTTCGACCGCCGCGAGCCGCTGCTGTCGGTGCGCGCCGAGGGCAGCTACAACGATCTCAACGGCGAATGGTCGCCGCGCGCCAGCATCGACTTCTCGAACACCTGGGGCAATCTCGGCGTCGCCGGCGGCCTGTCCTACACCAACCGCCAGTTCTCCACCGACAATGTCGAAATGGACGGCTGGGACGAGGATGGCGGCGTTGTCTATGCGGATGAAGTTCAGTTCCGCGACTATGACGTGGAGCGCATGCGCATCGGCGGCTCGCTGTCTTTCGATTACGACGTCGATGACGGCACGACCCTGTTCGCCCGCCTGATGCACAGCGAGTTCGAGGACCGGGAATATCGCGGGAATCTGGTGTTCGAACTGGACGAAGCGCCGAATTCCGGTTCCGCCGACAGCGCAACCTTCCTTTCGGACGATGGCCGGATTCGCGTCGAGCGCACGATGAAGGACAGGTTCGAGGTCCAGACCATTTCCTCGCTGCTGCTGGGCGGCACGACCAAGATGGACGAATGGCGCTTCCGCTACGAAGGCTCGTGGTCATTCGCCGACGAGCAGGAGCGCGGCTCGCTCGATCCGGTCAGCTTCCGCCGTGATTTCGAAGACGCAGGCGATCTTGCCGTCACGTTCGATTATTCCGACTGGCGCATCCCGGCTTATGCCGTGACAACGGGATCGGCGTTGTTCTTCGATCCGGCGGAGTACGAGTTCAACGATGTCGAGCGGACGACGGTGAGCGACTCGCAGGACGAGGAGTTTGCCTTCCGCTTCGACGCCACGCGCGAATTCAATCTCGACATGGGATCGCTTGAAGTGCAGGGTGGCGTGCGCGGCCGCTTCCGCGAGAAGACCTATGACGCCGAGATCGACTTCTTCGAAGCGCCGGACCTGACGCTGGCGGACTTTCCCGGTTCGCCCAGCTATGGTCTCGCCAACATCGCGCCGACGCCGTCGAAGACATCGTTCCGCAGCTATTTCAACGCCAACTTCGCCGACTTCGAGCGCGCCGATCTCGACTCCGAGTTCGACTCGCTGGTGTCGGACTATGAAGTGCGGGAAGACATCACGGCGGCCTACGTCATGGGCCGCTTCGACAGCGGCGACCTGCGCATCGTGGGCGGCCTGCGCGTCGAGCAGACCAGGCAGGACGTCTCGGCCAACCTTGTGGAGCTGGTCGAAGAGGGCGGCACATATACGGGCTCTGGCACGCTGGTGATCGAGGATGGCGATGCGGTCTATCTGACGCCCACCGGCTTCAAGCGCGATTACACCAACTGGCTGCCCAGCGTGAACGTTCGCTATGAGGCGACCGACGACGTCGTGTTGCGCGCCGGCGTCTATCGCTCGGTTACGCGCCCGCGTCCCGGCCAGATCGCACCGCGCTTCCTGGTTGAGGAAAATGACGGCGGCGAGCGTGAAGGCGAGTTCGGCAACCCGAACCTCGACCCCTACGAAGCCTGGAACTTCGACGCGACGGCCGAATGGTACTTCGCCAACAACGCCGTGCTGCAGGGCGGGGTGTTCTACAAGGATATCGAGAACTTCATCGTGGACTTCGAAGCCGATGGCGGGCCGGACGATCCGTTCGGCGGCGTGTTCAACGGCGTCGCCTATGACGAGGCCATCATTCCGGTGAACGGCGAAGGCGCGACGGTGTTCGGCTTCGAGCTTGGCTACGCCCAGGCGCTGGACTTCCTGCCGGGGCCGTTCGACGGGTTCGTGATCAGCGCCAACTACACCTACACCGACTCCGAAGGTCAGATCTTTGGCCGCACCATCCCGCTGCCGGCCGCCGCCGAGAACACGCTCAACCTGACGGTCGGATATGACTCCGGCCCGTTCGACATCCGCTTCGCCGTGTCTTATCGCGACGGCTACCTCGACGAACTCGGCGGCAATGCCGGCGAGGACCGGATGATCGAGGACCACATCCAGTACGATATCACCGCCAAGTACGATCTGACCGACGCCGTGCAGATCTACGCCGAGTTCGTGAACCTGGGAGACGAGCCCTACGTCGCCTACCAGAACGGGCCGGACAATCGCCGCCGCCTGCTGCAGTACGAGGAGTATTCCTGGACCGGCAAGCTGGGCGTGCGCGCGAGGTTCTAACGCAGGGACGCCTGCGGCTCGGCTCCGTTCCCGCTGACCTCGGGAGCGGAGCCGGCATATTTCTGACCTTCTGATTTGAGGACGACACATGAAGATCTATGCCGCCCTTGGACTGACATTGCTCGTCGGCGCATGCGCCACGGGTCCGCGTTGGGCCAATGGCGAGCCGCCGGCTCTGGTGAAGGCGTCGATCGAAACGGTGGTGACGTCCGACGGGCAGGTGGATGCGGACGATCCCGCGTTCTGGGCGGACCGGAACGATCCCTCACGCGCGGTGATGTTCGGCACGGACAAGACGGACGGGCTTTACGTTCACAATATGGACGGCACGGTGAAGCAGTTCTTCCCGAGTGGGGCGCTCAACAATGTGGACCTGCGCGAAGGCTTCAAGGTTGGCGGCAAGGACTATGTTCTGGTCGGCGCATCCGCAGACGAGAAGCTGGGACTTTACACCTACCTGCTCGATCCCGTGACGCTGGAGACGCGGGAGTGGGGCTTTGTCGCGACCGGCGATTACGAGCCCTACGGCTTCTGCGTGGGCAAGTATGACGGCAAGTTCCTGCTAGTTGCGGACTCCAAGTCGGGCGAGATTCGCATCTGGACAGTGGAAGCCAACGCTGCCGGCGCGCCTGTCACGGAGCTTGTGCGGACGCTGCGCGTGGACAGCCAGGCGGAAGGCTGCGTTGTGGATGACGAGACGGGCAATCTCTATGTCGGCGAGGAAGACGTCGGCATCTGGCGCTGGAATCTTGCCGCCGGGTCGAGCGATACGCCCGAGAGCATCGCGAAAGTGGACCTCAAGCGCATCACGGATGATGTCGAGGGTCTCACCATTATGCGCGACGGCGCGTACAAATACCTGATCGCATCCTCGCAGGGCGACGACACCTACAACGTGTTCCGCATCGAGGGAGCGGCGCACACCTATGTCGGCCGCTTCGCTATCGTCGATGGTGACACGATCGACGGCGTCACCGCGACGGACGGCCTCGATGCATGGTCCGGCCCGATCGGCCCGTTCCCTGAAGGCGCGCTGGCCTTCCACGACGATGAAGACGCGCCCCTGCCGGGTCAGCAGAACTACAAGATGGTCGATTGGCGCGATGTGAGGGTGGCGCTGGGTTTGCCGAAGTAGGAATCGCCGATAGAAATCACGATTCCAAATCAACCCACGGTCAGCGTGCGCATATCCATTTGTGCTGTTCTTCCTCTGGAATGTAGCCGCAGCGGAGGATGAAATCCATGCGGTGCGCGGCGGCGGCTTCCGCTTCGGTCGCGCGGCGGCGCTGTTCGGCGAGGTCAGCGGCGTTGCGCTCCTGCGAAATCAGGTAGTCGAGTTCGCGCTTCGCGTTGCCGTTGCCGGCTGACGCTGCCTCGGAGATGAGCTGCTTGCCGCCCGCGTAGTCTCGGGCAATGCCGGTTCCATAGATCAGCTTCTGGCCGAGACGGAACTTGCCATACACGCTGCCGCCATCGGCTGCGCGCCGGTAGAAATCGGTCGCGTAGGACGGGCCGCCGAGGAAGGCGACGCCGCGCGCCGCGGAAAGAAAGTCGCCGGTTGCAATCTGCGTGTCGAGATCCGTGCGCGCGGCAAGCAGTGCGATGGCGCTACGTTGCCAAGTTTCGTTACGGATTTGCGCGACGAGCTTGAGGATCTGTGGCGTGGGCAGGGCGCGCAGGGCGTCCATGGCCGGAAGATCGACAAGGCCGTCTACGGACGACATTGCCTGCAGGTCCTTGTCGGCAAACTGCAGGTCGAGAGCGGCGACGGCGCGCACGGAGTCGGCGTCGGTGCGGCGATTGACGAGTGAAAGCGCCTGCGCGGCCCAGGCGAGATTCTTCGTTTCCTTGACGGCGGCGATGACATCGGCGAGCGGCGCTGTCTCGTAGAGGCTGATGTCGAAACGCGAGTAGGTCATGTGTGGACGCCAGCGCGACAGGCAGGCGCTGTAGGGCTGCTCCATCGACGCATAGGGCCGCTTTTCATTTTCGAGCGCCCATTTGCGATCAGCCGGATCGATGTCCGTCCACTTGCCGGCTGACAGTTCCGACATGACGACGGCGAAGCACATGTCGGCGATCTGCTCGCGTCCCGACCGCATCGCATCCCATTGCGTCGCGGGGACGAAGTCGGCGACCGCTGCGTTGCACTGGGCGCGCTCGGCGTCGACGAGACTGGCGGGCCAGTTCTGGTAGGTGCTGC
This sequence comes from uncultured Rhizobium sp., assembly GCA_964529555.1. GTDB lineage: Bacteria > Pseudomonadota > Alphaproteobacteria > Caulobacterales > Hyphomonadaceae > UBA7672. The sequence goes on along the minus strand of CAZGWV010000018.1, from coordinate 8,204 downwards.
GCCACATCTTGATTTCAGCGGCAGCCGAAGCCGGGTCGGTGCTCTTGCCGGCCTGGGTGCGCGCGCGCGTGAAGACGGGACCGTAAGCCTGCAGCTTCGCCTGCGCCGCAGCGGCGTTGGCGCCTCCAGCAGCTTTCTCGGCGTCGCTTTCGAATATCGCGTGACAAGCTGCAGCGTTCTTTGGCGGCATGGTGCGCGGCGCGGTGTAGGCGCCTTCGCACCAGGCGGGCGATGGCTGCGCGCGGCTGGCTGACGCGCTGGCCAGCGCCTCCCTTGCCCACACGCCCTGCGCGGGCGTGGGATAGAATGTGCCCCAGCCATCGGTCCATGCAGTCACGGCCTGCGCGCAGGTCAGCGCGGACTTCTGCGCGGGCGGTTTCAATGTGCTGAGAGGCAGACCAAGTCCGCCGCCGCTCTTTGCCGGGTCAGCGGCGGCGAGCGCCGCTGCAACCTGGACGGCGCCGAGCGGGAATTTTTCATCGCAGGCGAAAATGCGGGTGAGGATCGCCGTTCCATCCGCCTTCCCGCGGAACCAGTCGTTGGCCTGCTGGGAGGTCTTCTTCTGGAGGGCTTCGGGGAATTTGTAGTCCTGCGAGATGATCCCCGCCTTCTGGGCGCCGACGACCAGCGCCTGGACCTGCAGTTGCGTGCGCTGCTCGATCTCTTTGTCGCCGTTGAGGCTGGCGAGTTCGTAACGAGAACCGTAGTCGACGATGCAGGACTCGATCTGGGCGAGGAGGGCTGACTTGTCCTGCGGGGCGGCCGGCAGGACGAGCGTCGCAGTCAGCAGCAGGGCGATAACGCACGCTCCGGTCTTCGCCAGCCAAGCCCGCATTCCCGCGCCCCCTCTGCCAATGCCCGCAGCAGCATCGGAGACTTTGGCCGATCTTACAACCCGCCTACTGCTTGTGAACGCGCCCGCGCGCCATCACGAAGTCCACCGACTCCAGTTCGCGCACATTCGTCAGCGGATCGCCGCCCACCGCGATGATGTCGGCGATCTTGCCCGGTGCGATGGAGCCGATTTCAGCGGTGAGGCTGAAATGGTCGGCGGCGTTGACGGTTGCGGCCTGGATGGTCTGCAGCGGCGTCATGCCGGCGCCGACCATCAGCGCGAACTCCTGCGCATTGTCGCCGTGGGCGGAGACGCCTGTGTCGGTGCCGAACGCGATCTTCACACCGGCGGCGTGCATGCGGCGGAGCATGTCCTGCATCTTCGGGCCGGCCTCGAGCGCTTTCGCTTTCTGTGCGGGCTGGAGGAAGCTGTTGGGTTTGGCGGCCTCGCGGGCGACGAAATCGCCAGCGAGAAGCGTGGGGATCAGATAGGCGCCGTTGGCCTTGAAGAGTTCCGCCGAAGTGGCGTCGGCATAGGTGCCGTGTTCGATGCTGTCGCCGCCTGCGCGGAGGAAGGAGTTGATGCCGTCCACGCCGTGCGCGTGCGCTGTCACCTTGCGGCCCATCGCATGCGCGGCCTGCACGATGGCGGCGAGTTCGGCGTCGGTGAATTGCTGGCCGAGGCCGGCTGCGGTGTTGGACAGCACGCCGCCCGTTGCGGTGATCTTGATGATGTCGGCGCCGTCGCGAACACGCTCGCGCGTGGCGCGGGCGCAATCGTCGGCGCCGGAGCAGACGCCATTGCCGCGATAGTAGGGGACGAGGCCCGCAGGAATCCCGTTGGCGTCGCCGTGGCCGCCATGCACGCTGACGCCGCCGGCAGCGGAAATGATACGCGGGCCGGGCACGACGCCGCGCGCGATGCCGGAGCGGAGGGCGAGGATGGATTCAGACGGCCCGCCCAGATCGGCGACCGTGGTGAAGCCGGCGTGCAGCGTCTTCACGGCAAAGCCTGCGGCGTCGATTGCGGCGTCGGACCTGGTCTTGATGAGGCCGTTGATGCGCGAGTCCGGGCCTTGCTCGCTCGCAAGGTGGACGTGGCTGTCGATCAGGCCGGGCAGGACGAAGCTGGATTTGAGATCGATGACGTTCGCGCCGCGCGGCGCAGCGGTGTAGCCGGCGGTGATCGAGACGATCTTGCCATCGCGCACCAGGATGGTCTGTTGCGTCAGCACATTGCCTGAGGCGGGGTCGGCGAGCAGGCGGCCGGCGTGGATGTAGGTGTCGGCGGCTGCGGGCGTCTGCTGCGCGGTGGCGATGAGCGCGGGCACGCCGGCGCAGGCGGCGAGCAGGGCGACGGCGCCGATCATCCCGAAGCGTTTGCCGATGTTGTTCTTCGACCCGGTCATATCGCCCTCCACGTAATCGGGCGTCAGCTAGCCTGTGGGCGAGGCGCGCGGCAAGGCTGACGCGGCGGCGGGGGCGTCTGCAAATTCCGGTTGACGTTTATGCTTTCTAATGAAAAGTACTTTTCATATGACGCGGAGGACATGAGATGCGTGGGTTGATCGTGGCTGGACTGATGGCTGTGGCGCCGCTGGCGATGGCCGCGCCTGCGATGGCGCAGGGTGCGTACGATCCTGCGCCGCGGATCGCTGCGCAGAAGGAAGCGATGCGCGCGTTCGACTTCCTCGATGGCGAATGGCGCGGCCCTGCGAAGACGCAGTTCGCCGACGGAAGCTGGCACACCATCACGCAGACCGAGCGTGTCGGGCCGATGCTGGACGGCGCGGTGAAGGTCATCGAGGGCAGGGGCTATGAAGCCGATGGGCGCGTGAGCTTCAATGCGTTCGCGGTGATCTCTTACGACCCGGACACGAAGGCGTATGCGATGCGCTCCTACACGTCGGGGCGGCAAGGCGATTTTACCATCGTGCCGACGGCGACCGGCTTTACGTGGGAGATTCCCGCCGGGCCGAACATGACGATCCACTACGAGGCCACGGTGAAGGACGGCGTGTGGACCGAAGTGGGCACGCGCGTGATGAAAAGCGGCGGCGAGCCGGTGAAGTTCATCGAGTTCAACGTGACGCGGCTTGGCGATACGGGCTGGCCGGCGGGCGGGGTTGTATCGCCCCAATAGAGCGGCGGCGCACGCTTCGGGTCTCATCTCGATGTCGTTCCGGGCAAGGCCCGGAGCCCAGGGGCTGCGAGCGCCGTGCTCGCGGCCTCGGGATTCCCGCCCTGTGCGGCGGCGCGGCTTGGCCGGAATGGCAAGCCGGAGGATTTGCGAACGCGGCCCGGCCGGCTTCGGTCCTGTGGAAGTCGTTATCCAGAAGGAATGGGGAGGCCGAGTCGGCCGGCTGGCGGGCGTATGCAAGGTCAATGGTTAACGAGGTCTAAATCCCCTAATTTCTCTTCCGTGGATAAGAGAAAAGATTCCCCTCTCGGGTGTGTTGACGGTCCATTAGGGATAGGGTGACACTATATCTAGCGTCGGGGCTGGCGCGGGACACCAATCAGTTGGGTTTCGCCGGGTTCTGGCCGGAATTAACGAATTTTGGCCTCTTACGAGAGATTTCGATGTCCGCAGAAGCCGTTCTTGCCGATGAAAAGACCGCCACCCGCCGTGGGAAGCCCAAGGCGCAGGGCGGTTTGCGGGTCGTTGAGGGTATCAAGACCGATCCCTCGCGGGACGCCCTCCTGACCGATTTCGGCAAGAAGACGCTGGACGACCGCTATGTCCTGCCGGGCGAGAGCTACCAGGACATGTTTGCCCGAGTCGCTCTGGCCTACTCGGATGATGTCGGACATGCGCAACGAATTTACGACTATATCTCGAAGCTCTGGTTCATGCCGGCGACGCCGGTCCTGTCGAATGGCGGGGCGGATCGCGGCCTGCCGATCTCCTGCTTCCTGAACGGCGTTTCCGATTCCCTCGATGGAATCGTCGAGACCTGGAACGAGAATGTCTGGCTCGCCTCGAATGGCGGCGGCATCGGCACCTATTGGGGCGAAGTCCGCTCCATCGGCGAAAAGGTCGGCCAGAACGGGCAGACGTCGGGAATCATTCCGTTCATCCGCGTGATGGATTCGCTGACCCTCGCCATTTCGCAGGGCTCGCTGCGCCGCGGTTCGGCGGCGTGCTATCTCGACATCTTCCACCCGGAGATCGAGGAGTTCCTCGAAATCCGCAAAGCGGCCGGTGACTTCAACCGCAAGTCGCTGAACCTGCACCACGGCATCAACATCACCGACGAGTTCATGGAAGCCGTCCGTCAGGACGCGCAGTTCCAGCTCAAATCGCCCAAGAGCGGCGTGGTGATGAAAGAGGTTTCGGCCCGCAAGCTGTGGCAGAAGATCCTCGAACTGCGCATGGCGACGGGCGAGCCCTACCTGCTGTTCACCGACACGGTGAACAACGCGATGCCGGCGCACCAGAAGCAGCTGGGCTTCAAGGTCCGCCAGTCGAACCTGTGCTCGGAAATCATGCTGCACACGGGCCTCGATCACCTGGGCGTCGACCGCACGGCGGTATGCTGCCTGTCGTCGGTGAACGCCGAGAAATTCCTGGAGTGGAAGAGCAACGAGAACTTCCTCGACGACATCTTCCGCTTCCTCGACAACGTGCTGGAAGATTTCATCAAGCGCGCCCCGCCGGAAATGCATCGCGCGGTCTACTCCGCCAAGCGCGAGCGCTCGGTTGGCCTCGGTCTGATGGGCTTCCACTCCTTCCTGCAAAGCCAAGGCGTTGCGATGGAATCGTCCACGGCCAAGTCGTGGAACAATGTGATGTTCAAGCATCTGCGCCGTGGCGCGGATGCGGCTTCGGTGAAGCTGGCCAAGGAACGCGGGCCGTGCCCGGATGCGGAAGACATGGGCGTGATGGCGCGCTTCTCCCACAAGCTGGCGATCGCGCCGACGGCGTCGATCTCGATCATCTGTGGCGGCACGTCGGCAGGCATCGAGCCGATCCCGGCCAACATCTACACGCACAAGACCCTGTCGGGCTCGTTCTCGGTGAAGAACCCCTTCCTCGAGGAAGTGCTGGAGAAGACCGGCAACAACAAGCCGTCCGTCTGGGCGACCATCCTCGAGAACGAGGGGTCGGTGCAGCACCTCGATTGCCTGACCGAGCAGGAGAAGCTGGTGTTCCGCACCGCCTTCGAGATCGATCAGCGCTGGGTGATCGAGCTGGCGGCGGACCGCACGCCGTACATCTGCCAGGGCCAGTCCCTTAACCTTTTCCTGTCGGCCGACATCGACAAGTGGGACCTCCACATGCTGCACTGGACGGCGTGGGACAGGGGCCTGAAGTCGCTCTACTACTGCCGCTCCAAATCGATCCAGCGCGCGAGCTTTGCGGGTTCGGAAGGGGGCGAGAAGGCGTCGGGCTTCGCCAAGGCGGAGAAGACCGACTACGAGGAATGCCTCGCCTGCCAGTAGAAATTCCCCAACTGAATCAGCGTTGAATGAGAGAGGGCGGCCGGAAGGCCGCCTTCTTGCCTTGAAGTTCCGGCGTGAGTCCGCACGGTTGTCCGCTGCGACCTTTTGGACTAGGGTTGGCGCTGGATGAGACCTGTGGGACCCGGAGCGGAACGCATTTTCGCCTAAGCCGTTATGGTTTTGGTAAGAGCGTGGGTTCAGCCTTCGGGTCATCATTGTCTGGGACGAGCAGTTAAAATGATTGCCAGTCTAGCAGGAAGTTTCGTTGTTGCGTCGTGCCTCGGCTGCGCGACGCCGCCGGCCGACCCGGAAGCGCTCGTGCTGACGGTCGGCCCCGTCGATGGCCCTCAATCCTTCCAGTCCGGCGAGTCGCCGCGCGATGTCGTGCTCGACGTGCCGACTCAGGAAGATTTCGGCCTTCCCCTGAATGTGGGCAGCCGTTTCGGACCCACGCAGATGTCCAGCCCGCTGGCCGCCGCCCGCTTCGAGGCGCTGGACCTTGCGACGCCGATGCCCGTGCGCGGGCTGCAGGGCGACAGCTTTGGCGGCGAGATTTCGTTCGTGTCGCCGGGCTCCACGTCGGGCTTCGGCCTCGACATGTCGTTTACGCCGCGTGCGCAGATCGAGCGCAACCGCGCCGGCAGCAATGTGGCGCGGACCGGCGCTGAATTCCGTGTCGGTATGGGCCTTGCCGATCGCGATCTGCGCGGTTCGGGCGTTCAGGCGCCGTCCTGGTATTTCTTCGTCGGCGCCGACAACGAAGCGCTGGTCTGGAACGTTGCGGATGGCCACGCGATGGATGGCGCAAGCCTGCGCGACCAGGCGACGGTTGGCGACCTTCAGGTCGGCATCGCATTCTCGACCGGCGAGGGCGCGCAGATGTCGTTCGGCCTCGTCGAGCGCAAGCTGAACTATAACGACATTGCGGGCGACCGCGACATCGAGATGCGCGAGCAGTTCGCGGCGTTCAGCTATACGTTGCGTCACTAGGTTTCGCTTCGACGGAAATTAGAGAGGCCGTCCGAGAGGGCGGCCTCTTTGTTTTTGTGGGGCGCCGGGCGTGGTGGGCGGCGGAGCCACTCATTCATCCTTCGAGACGATCGCTTCGCGAGCGCTCCGCGCCTTCTCCTCTCGAATTGGTCCCCCGGACCAATTCGTCGGCTTCGCCGACCGCTCCGAAGCCCTCAGGATGAGGCCGATTGGCTTTGAAACGGAGCAGCACCCACCGGCCTCATCCTGAGGGATTGGCCCGCGAGGGCCAATGGTCTCGAAGGATGTGTTGTCAGGCGCAGTCGGTTTCAATGCCCGGTCTTACTTCTCCGGGTTCACCAGCGCCTGATAGGTCAGCGTGCGGGCCATTGTGCCGAGGTCGTCGCCGCCGGTGCCGCCCATGCGCTGGATCATGCCGACGAAGACGATGTCGTTCGTCGGGTCGATCCAGAACCAGGTGCCGGCGGCGCCGCCCCAGCTGATCGAGCCATCGCCTTCGAGCGAGCCGGCGGCGCGGGCGTCGGTGATGACCTGGAAGTCGAGGCCGAAGCCGACGGCTTCGTTGAAGCGCGCGGCCGTGGTGCCGTTGGAATTGACCAGCACGTTCTTCGGAATGACGTTCGTGCCCATCATCTCGACCGCGGCGGGCGAGAGGATGCGCGCGCCGTCGAGTTCGCCGCCATTGGCGAGCATCTGGGCGAAGCGCGCATAGTCCATCGTCGTGGAGACGAGGCCGCCGCCGCCGCTCTCATTGACCGGGGGCTTGGTGTAGTCGGGCATGTCGACGCCGAAGAGTTGCTTCGCCTCGACGATCTTTCCGAGGTCGCGGTCGAAGACGTAGACGGCGGACAGGCGGCTGGCCTTGTCGGCGCCGGTGTAGAAGGCGGTGTCGGGCATTTTCAGCGGGGCGAAGATACGCTGCTGCATGAACTGGCCGAGCGTCTGGCCCGAGATCTTCTCGATGATGTAGCCCTGGATATCGACGGCGGAGGAGTAATACCAGCTGGTTCCGGGCTGATACATCAGCGGGATTTCAGCCGTGCGGTCGATCATCTGCTTGAGGCTCGGCGCCGAGAGCACGGCCTTCTCGCGGAACAGCTTGTCGACGGGATGTTCCTCCGCGAGGCCGTAGCCGAAGCCGGCGGTGTGGCTCATCACCTCGCGCATGGTGGGCGGGCGCTTCATGTCTTCGAGTTCCATCGTGCCGTCGGCCTTGATGGATTTGACGACGCGCAGGTCCTTGAACTCGGGCACGAAGCGCGTGACCGGATCGTCGAGGCGCCATTTGCCTTCCTCGAACAGCACCATCATCGCAACGCCGGTGACGGGCTTGGTCATCGAGTAGATGCGGAAGATGGTGTCGTTATCGATCGGCGCGCCGGTGTCGAGGTTGGCGGCGCCATAGGTCTTGTAGCTGACGATCTGGCCGTGACGGGCAAGCAGCGTGGTCATGCCGGCGACGCGGCCGGAGGTGACGACGTTCGTCATGTAGTCGTCGAGCTTTTTCAGGCGGGCTGAGTCGAAGCCGAGGGCTTCGGGAGAGGCGGCGGTGGCGGAGAGATTGCGGGGACCTTCGTGCCCGGCGCCGCCGATCTTGTGGACCTCGACGCGGACCTCGCGGCGCTCCTCGACCTGCGGGGGCATCTGGGTGCAGGAGGCGAGCAGCGTCGCCGCGAGGACGGCGATGGATGAAGTCAGGCGAAGCATGTGGTGTCTCCCCGGATGATGGCCAGGACGCGGTCGCGATCCTGATCCCGTTTGGTAGCGACCTTCACGCGCGCGAGAGGCAAGGGCAAGGAGGATTTTGGGGGCGTTGGGGCGATGAATTCATCCTTCGAGACGATCGCTTCGCGATCCCTCGGGATGAGGCCGGCGAGTGTTGTATTGTTTCAAGGTTTCAAGACCAACCGGCCTCATCCTGAGGGCGCCCGCAG
>CAZGWV010000017.1:17038-46816 GCA_964529555.1 uncultured Rhizobium sp. | reverse complement strand
GCTGTCCCTCTGGCGGCGTTGCTTGCGGCGCCCCAGCGCCCTATACCGCTGCAGGGTTCCCGAGCCGGGCTGGGATGACTGGCGCCGGAACCCTGAACAACCCGGTCGTGGGAGCATGGCCGCCTCTGCAGGCGGAGCGGTCCCCATGACTTCAGGAGCCTGTCCATGACGTCGAAAAGCCCGCCTTCGAAATCCGGCCAGACGCCTGGAAACGGGTCCGCGAGCGTGAACCAGATCCGCGCCGCCTTCCTCAACTATTTCGACAAGACCGGCCACGCCGTGAAGCAGTCCTCGTCGCTGGTTCCGCACGGCGACAACACGCTCCTGTTCGTCAATGCGGGCATGGTGCAGTTCAAGAACATCTTCACCGGCGCCGAGAAACCCTTCGCCCCGCGCGCCGCCACCTCGCAGAAATGCGTCCGCGCCGGCGGTAAGCACAACGACCTCGACAATGTCGGCTACACCGCGCGCCACCACACCTTCTTCGAGATGCTCGGCAACTTCTCGTTCGGCGACTATTTCAAGGAACTCGCCATCGAGCACGCCTGGACGCTGCTGACGCGCGACTACGGCCTGCCGAAAGACAAGCTGCTGGTCACCGTCTATCACGACGACGACGAGGCCGCCGGCTTCTGGAAGAAGATCGCCGGCCTGCCGGACTCGCGGATCATCCGCATCGCCAGCAACGACAATTTCTGGATGATGGGCGACACTGGCCCGTGCGGCCCGTGCTCGGAAATCTTCTACGACCATGGCGACAAGATCTGGGGCGGCCCCCCCGGCTCGGCCGACCAGGATGGCGACCGCTTCATCGAGATCTGGAATCTCGTCTTCATGCAGTTCGAGCAGTTCAACGACGGGCGCGAGCGCGTGCCCCTGCCCAAGCCCTCGATCGACACCGGCATGGGGCTGGAGCGTCTGTCGGCCATCCTGCAGGGCGTCCACTCGAACTACGAGATCGACCTGTTCGCAAATCTCATCGCCGCCGAGGAAGACCTCTACAATGTGAAGGCCGATGGCGACCGGCTCGCCTCCTTCCGCGTCATCGCGGATCACCTGCGCGCCTCCTCCTTCCTCATCGCCGATGGCGTCTCGCCGTCCAACGAGGGCAGGGGCTATGTCCTCCGCCGCATCATGCGCCGCGCCATGCGCCACGCCCACATCCTCGGCACGCGCGAGCCGAACATGTTCAAGCTGGTCTCGGCGCTCGGCAAGGAGATGGGCGAAGCCTATCCCGAACTGATCCGCGCGAAGGACGTCATCGAGTCCGCCTTCAGCCAGGAAGAGCAGGCCTTCCAGCGCACGCTCGGCCGCGGTCTCGCCCTGCTCGACGAAGAAGCCGCCTCGCTCGGCAAGGGCGGCGTGCTCAAGGGCGATGTCGCCTTCAAGCTCTACGACACGTTCGGCTTCCCGCTCGATCTCACGCAGGACGTGCTGCGCGCGCGCGGCCTGACGGTCGATGAACCCGGCTTCAACGCCGCGATGGAAATCCAGCGCGCGCGCAGCCAGGAGAATTCCAAATTCGCCGCGGGCGATGCCTCGGGCGAAGTCTGGTTCGCCGTGCGCGACGCTTCCGGCGCGACGAACTTCCAAGGCTACGATGCCGAGGAATCCTCCGGCACGCTGAAAATCGCCCTCATCGGCGGCGCGCAGGTCCCGGCGATCAAGACGGGCGACAAGGCCGAACTCGTCTTCGACCAGTCGCCCTTCTATGCCGAAAGCGGCGGCCAGGCGGGCGACAAGGGCGAGATCTTCTTCGCCGGCGGCGGCCGCTTCCGCGTCGACGACGTGCAGAAGCGCGCGGGCGATGTCTTCGCCCATGTCGGCGAAATGCTCTCGGGCGGCGCCAGGCCGGGCGACCTCGCGGAGATGAAGATAGACCGCATGCGCCGCGCAAAGATCCGCGCCAACCATTCGGCGACTCACCTGCTGCACGCCGCCCTGCGCAACCGCCTGGGCAAGCACGTCACGCAGAAAGGCTCGCTGGTTGAGGCCGACTATTTCCGCTTCGACTTCTCGCACACCGCGCCGATGACGCGCGACGAGATCGAGGCCGTCGAGGCCGAGGTCAACGCCGTCGTGCGCCAGAACGCCGAAACACAGATCAAGGTGATGGCGCCCGACAAGGCCATCGAAGCCGGCGCGATGGCGCTGTTCGGTGAAAAATACGGCGACGAAGTCCGCGTCCTTCGCCTCGGCAATTCCGTGTCGGAAGCCAACGCGCCTTACTCCGTCGAACTCTGCGGCGGCACGCACGTCGCCCGCACGGGCGATATCGCGGTGTTCGTCATCACGTCCGAAGGCGGCGTCGCGCAAGGCGTCCGCCGTATCGAGGGCGTCACGGGGGCCGCCGCGCTCGACTTCCTGAAAGGCCAGGCGGCCATCGCGCGCGAAATCGCCGGCCAGTTCAAATCGCCCATCGCCGATGCGCCGGGCCGCGTGTCCGCGCTCGCCGCCGAACGCAAGAAGCTCGAAGCCGAACTCGCCGACGCCCGCAAGAAACTCGCCCTGAACAGTACTGGGAACGGCGGTTCTGCGTCTGGCCCCGAAGAGGTCAACGGCGTCAAGTTCATCGGCAAGATCGTCGATGTCCCCGCGAAGGATCTCAAGGGCCTCGCCGACGAAGCCAAGAAATCCGTCGGCTCCGGCGTCGTCGTGTTCGTCGCGACCGCCGAAGGTAAGGCAACAGTGGTGGTGGGCGTCACCGACGATCTCACCGGCAAGTTCAAGGCTGGCGACCTCGTCACCAAAGCTGTGCAAGCCGTCGGCGGCGCCAAGGGCGGCGGCCGCCCGGATATGGCCCAAGGCGGCGGCCCGGATGGAGCCAAGGCTGCGGACGCGATTACTGCGGTGAAAGCTGCGCTCGCGGGCTAGGCCGGCGCTCCTGATTTCATCCTTCGAGACGATCGCTTCGCGATCCCTCAGGATGAGGCTGGTGGATGCTGCGCTGTTTCAGCAACCATCGCCCTCATCCTGAGGGATTGGCCCGAAGGGCCAATCGTCTCGAAGGATGTGTTCGGCGCACAGACAGCGCAAAGTCCAAAACAAAAAGGCCCGCAGGATCGCTCCCACGGGCCTCGTCTTGTCCGTTCCAACGAAGCCTATTTCGACATCGCATCCTGGAAGTTGGTCGCGACTTTCTCGATGAAGCCTTCCGTCGTCAGCCAGGGCTGGTCCGGTCCGATGAGGAGCGACAGGTCTTTCGTCATGAAGCCCGCTTCCACCGTGTCGATCACGGTCTTCTCCAGCGTGGTCGAGAACTTCGCGAGTTCGGCATTGCCGTCCAGCTTGGCGCGGTGGGCGAGGCCCCGCGTCCAGGCGAAGATCGAGGCGATGGAGTTGGTCGAGGTCGACTTGCCCTGCTGGTGCGCGCGGTAGTGGCGCGTCACGGTGCCGTGGGCGGCTTCGGCTTCCACCGTCTTGCCATCCGGCGTCATCAGCACCGAGGTCATCAGGCCAAGCGAACCGTAGCCCTGCGCCACCGTGTCGGACTGCACGTCGCCGTCATAGTTCTTGCACGCCCACACATAGCCGCCCGACCATTTGAGGCACGCCGCCACCATGTCGTCGATCAGCCGGTGCTCGTACGTGCCGCCGAACGCCTTGAACTGTTCGGCGAATTCGGCGTCGAACACTTCCTGGAAGATGTCCTTGAAGCGGCCGTCATAGGCTTTGAGGATGGTGTTCTTGGTCGAGAGATAGACCGGCCATTTGCGCGCAAGGCCGAAGTTGAACGAGGCGCGCGCGAAATCGCGGATCGACTTGTCGAGATTGTACATGCCCATGGCGATGCCGGCGCCGGGGAAATCGAAAACCTCGTGCTCGATGGCGGGGCCGCCGTCAGCCGGCTGGAACTTGATCGTCAGCTTGCCGGCGCCGGGCACCTTGAAATCCGTCGCCTTGTACTGGTCGCCGAAGGCGTGACGGCCGACCACGACAGGCTGCGTCCAGCCCGGCACGAGGCGCGGCACGTTCTTCATCACGATGGGCTCGCGGAAGACGACGCCGTCGAGGATGTTGCGGATCGTGCCGTTGGGCGACTTCCACATCTTCTTCAGCTTGAACTCTTCGACGCGGGCTTCGTCCGGCGTGATGGTCGCGCACTTCACGGCGACGCCGTATTTCTTGGTGGCTTCCGCCGAGTCGATCGTCACCTGGTCGTTGGTCGCGTCGCGGTTCTCGATCGACAGGTCGTAATACTTCAGGTCGATGTCGAGATAGGGAAGGATCAGGCGTTCCTTGATCAGCGCCCAGATGATCCGGGTCATCTCGTCGCCATCCATCTCGACGACGGGGTTTGCTACCTTGATGACGGCCATGGAATGCTCCTGAAAGTGCGTTTCCGGGGGCTATATCAGACACGCCCCGATGCACAATGGGCGGTTGGGAAACCGCAATAACGGGGCCGGATTTCGCCTGTTTCGGGCGCCATTCCAGAACTTCGCGATCGGGCCTAAAAGGCGGGCATGACCCGTCCGGCTTTCGCTCCCTGCTTCGTCCTCGTTGCGCCCCAGATGGGCGAGAACATCGGCGCGGCTGCACGCGCGATGGCGAATTTCGGGCTGGCTGACCTGCGCCTCGTCGCGCCGCGCGACGGCTGGCCCAATCCCGCCGCCGAAACCATGAGCGCGGGCGCCTTGCCGGATGTGGTGACCGCCACGGTGTTCGACACGGTGGAGCAGGCGATCTCCGATTGCGGTCAGGTCTTCGCCACCACGGCCCGCCCGCGCGAGATGGAAAAGCCGGTGCTGAGCGCGCACGGCGCCATTGCGCGTGTCGCCTCCACGCCTGTCCGCACAGCCTTCCTGTTCGGCGCCGAGCGCGCGGGCCTGCCCAATGAGGCGGTGGCGCTGTCGGATGCCATTCTCTCCTATCCGGTGGCCAAGGGCTTTGCCTCGCTCAATCTCGCGCAGGCCGTCGCGCTGCTCGCCCACGCCTGGGCCGATGCGCAGGGCGGCGGTCTTCCGGCTTCCTTCACCACAACCGTCGACGCGCCCGCCACGCGCGAGGAACTGATCGGCATGATGAAGCATTTCGAGGCCGAACTCGATCGCGCCGGTTTCTTCTTCCCGGAAGAGAAGCGCGCGCCCATCACACAGAACCTCCGCAACGCCTTCACCCGCGCCGGCTGGACCGCCCAGGAAGTCCGCACGTTCAGGGGCGCGATCAAGGCGCTGGCGCTCGGACGCGGCAAGGCTCGTGTCATCCGAGAGGACTGATGCCCTGCCGCGGTCGGCCTTCCTGCGGAAATCCGCAGGAGCGAACTAAGAATCTAGTTGACGCCCGTATCGATAAACGGCAAAACAATCCGCACCTAAGGAACTAGTTGTTCCGGCGACGGTCAGAATGCCGGATCGGACGAAACCAGAGCAAGCAATCGAGAAGATCCGGGGCAACCGGACCCGACAACGAGAAAAAGACGCCATGCCGAAGCCCAGATCCGATGTTCTGACCGAAGCCGAGCAGCGCATCATGCGCGTGCTCTGGGACAAGGGGGAGGCGAGCGTGCGCGATGTTACCGACGCGCTCGGAGACAGCTACCCCGTCGCCTACAACACCGTGCTCACCCTGCTGCGGATTCTTACCGACAAGAACTATGTCGCGCCGCGCCAGGACGGCCGGGCCTTCATCTACAGGCCCATCGTATCGCGCGCTGAAGCGCGCACCCGCGCGCTGCGCAAGATGGTGTCCACCTTCTTCGAAGGTTCGCCCAACGAACTTGCCCAGCATCTCATCAGAAGCGAGACCCTCAGCGCAGATGAACTGCAAGCGCTGAAGGACGAACTCGACAGCATCTCCCCGGAGGACGGCAATGAGTGACGTCGGCGTGATCCAGACACTGGTGATCGGCCATCTGTGGCAGAGCGTGGCGCTTGTCGCCGTGCTGGCCGTGGCCCTTATCCTCGGCAAGCGCATGCGCGGCGGCACGCGCTACGGCGTTGCCGCAGCCGCCTTCGTGGCGAGCCTCGCGCTGCCGCTCGCAGCTTTCATCCCAGGCGAGACGATCGTCGCCGGCCTGCTGAAACAGCTCGACGCTCCGATGGCGCTCAAGCCGGTCGAAACGACGCAAGTTCAAGTCGATGCGACGGCCTCAGCAGTCGTAGCGCCCGCCGCGCCTGTTGCAGGTGTCGTTCCCGCGCTCTTCACGGGCGAAGCCCCCGCGCCGGCGGCGGCGCCCGCTACGCCTGCGGCCCCGGTCGCTGCTCCCATCGTCAAGGTCACGACGGACACGAAGCCCGTGTCGCTGTTCACGCTGCCCGAACTCAAACTGCCCGATCTCGGCTGGCCGATCCTCGCCATCTGGCTTGGCGTCGCCGCCTTCCTGCTGTTCCGCACCGGGCGCGATCTTCTCGCCGTCGAGCGCCTGGTCGCTCGCGCCCGCCCGGCTGATCTGCCGCCCGCCCTGCAAGCGCGCATGAAAGGCGTCCGTGTCGTCGTCAGCCCGGAAGCGCCCGGTCCGATGGCTGCTGGCCTGCTGCGCCCCTGCATCGTGCTGCCGGAATCCATCGCGCCGGCCTCGCCCGGCATGGCCGGCCTGCTGGAGCACGAGCACGCCCACATCCGCCGCCGCGATATGCTCGCCGCCCTTGGCCAGCGCGTCGTGCTTGCTCTCCTGTGGTGGAGCCCGGCGCTCTACTGGATCAGCCGCCGCATGGACGAGGAACGCGAAGTCGCCTGCGACGAGGCCGCCGTCGACCGTACGGGCGATGCAAAGGCCTTCGCCCGCTCGCTCACTAAACAGGCCGAGAACCAGCTCTGGGTGCGCGCCCCGCGCCTCGCCGTTGGCGCCATTGGCCCGCGCTCGCACTTCAGCCGCCGCGTCCGCCGCCTGATCGACATCGCCAGGACCGGGGGCACGCAGACGCGCTATTCGGGCCGTCTCGCCTTTGCCGGCCTCGCGCTCGCAATCGGCGTCGCCGCAATGGTCACGCCGCGCTTCACCGCCGAAGCCCAGCCGCCTTCGTCTGACGCGCAGGGGGCCGCCCCCGTCGAAAGCGAACACCGCACCGTCACGAATGGCCGCACCGTCATAACGCTCGATGGCGACGATGGCCGCAGCTTTCACTACTCCGGCCCGAACCGCGAGGTCGCCGCTCTCGGCGCCGAGGTCGAGGCCATGATGGCGGGGCTCCAGCCGGAACTCGCCGGTCTGATGGCCGAGCTTGGTCCCGAACTCGAAGGGCTCATGGCTGAACTGACGCCTGAGCTTCAGGCCGAAATGTCCGCCCTCGGTGTCGAGATGTCGGCGCTGGGTATCGATATCGCCAGCATGGTCGGCCAGGATGTTCTCGCGGACATGCCGCGTATCATGGAGGAAGTCCGCCTCGCCCTCGAAGAAGCCGGCGTCGACCCGGATTCGCTCGAAGGCTGGCAGGATCTTCACGACATTGACCTCGACATGGAAGAAGCCCGCCGCGCTATCGCCGAGGCGCGCGAGGAACTGCGCCGCACGCTCGGGCCTGAACTCAAGGCCGAGATCCGCGCAGCCCTTGCCGAGGCTCGCGCCGAGATGGCCGACGCCCGTCAGGAGATGGCCCAGCACCGCAGCGAGATCGCCGCCGCCATGTCGGAAGGACGTCTTGGCATGAACATCGCCCGCGAAGCTCTGGCCGCCGCGCGCGATGGCATCGCCGCCGCCCGCGCCAACGGCCAGTTCAACTTCTCCGGCGCCGATGGCGGCGCGTTCGGCGAGAATATCGAGCGCACCATCCTGGACGCCCTTCGCTCCGCCGGCATTCCGGTTGACGGCGACGGCGACGACGACGCGCCGCGTCCGCTCGATCCGCCCCGGTAGAGCGGGGGCAAAGCCCAAAGGAAAAACCGCCGCCCCTCATCAGGGCGGCGGTTCTGTTTCTGGCTATTGTGGTGCGGCCGGATGGGTCAATGCACAACAAGCGGAGCGCCCTCGGGCTTCTCCGCGAAAGGACAGTGGACGCCCAGCTCCGTCCCGCCGAACCAGCTCGGGTTGCAGTCCTGCACCTGCACCCAGCCGTCCAGGATCATCTTCACCGCGACATAGAGAATGATGAGGAGGCCGATATAGGCGATCCAGCGATGCTTGTGCAGCAGCCGCGCCACGAACGTCGCCGCGACGCCCATCAGCAGGACCGACAACGCAAGGCCGAATATCAGGATTTCCGGGTGTTCGTGTGCGGCCCCCGCAACGGCGAGCACGTTGTCGAGCGACATCGAAACGTCGGCGACAATGATCTGTATGACGGCCGCGCGCAGCGACTTCTTGGTGGTGACGGCCTGACCGGCGATCTTGCCGTCGCCGTCAATGTCCTCGCCGGTGATTGCTTCTTCGTCCGCGTGCTGCGGCGTGCGCAGCTCGCGCCACATCTTCCAGCACACCCAGAGCAGCAGGACGCCGCCCGCGATCAGCAGTCCGATAATGCCCAGCAGAACCGTGGTCATCAGCGCGAACACGATGCGCAGCACGGTCGCCGCGATGATGCCGATCAGGATGGCCTTGCCGCGCTGTTCCTTGGGCAGGCCAGCCGCCGCAAGACCGATGACGACGGCGTTGTCGCCAGCCAGCACGAGATCAATCATCACGACCTGCAGGAAGGTTTGGAAGGCTTCCGGGGTGAAAAGATAATCCACGGTGGATGTACTCCTGAGGCCGGGCCTGTCGGCGTGGGCAAGGGGTCCACATCTGCGATTTGAGCGTTTATTTCAAGTGCGCGGCCCCGATCCGGGCCGCCGCTGGCGGAAACCTGATCGTTCCAGCGCCGTCCGCCGGCCGTGCGGCGGCGCAGCCTGGAAAGCAAAACGGCGCGCGGGGTTGCCGCGCGCCGTTTCTGTTTCCGCAGTTGAGCAGGCCCTAGCGAGTCGGTTTTGCCGGTTTCGCGGCGGGCTCGGGCGCCCAGTCCTTCACGCGCTCTCCCAGCAGGATGCCGGGCAGGGCGTGGTTGCCTTCGTGGCAGGCATATTCATACAGCGGCTGGCCCAGCGGTCCGAACTCGTACTCGCCGCCCCAGGGAGCGGCCCAGAACGTCGGATCTTCCACGGTGAAGCCGTAGTGAACCCGATGCTCGCCCACGCGCGTGAAGCGCTCGGTCACTTTCAGATTCTCCCACGAGCCCATGAATTGCTGCGAGCGCGGGATATGCGTCGTCTCGACAACCAGCGTGTCGCCGTCCCACCAGCCGATCGAGTCGCCGAAGTACGGGCGAACGTCATCCTTGCGGTGTTCGGAGTTGAGCCGCACGATACGCGCATCGTGGTTCATCTCGACCGTGATAACGACATGGTCCGGCGATTGAATGATCTGGTAGTTGTTGTTGTAGAACCCGTTCGCGAACATCGGCGGGCCGGCGTTGCGGCCGAACGAGACGATGCAACGCTCGCCGGCCGAGCGGCGCTCATAGCTGTCGAACGAGTTGGATCCAGCCGGCATCGCCGGCGTCGGGCCCGTGGACGCGCCGGCGATGCGCGCAGGCGGCATGCCGTTCGGCGTGGTGATGATCGAGGTGCGCGGTTCGCCGTTGACGCGCATGACGTGGTTGCCGGGGTCGAGCCAGCCGCGGTCATAGCCGCCGACTGCGCCGCCAGCCGCCGTGAATTCCGGGCGGGTGACGGTTGAAGGCGCAACATAATCGGCCGGGGCGTTCGGATCGGTCGGCGCATTGCCTTCCTCGATCTCGATCAGGACGTTGCCTTCCATCTTGGCGACTTCTTCGTCCGTATAGACAAGGCGATCGCCAAGGCCGGCCGGGCGGGTCAGGGATGTGAGCGAGGCATTGCTCCAGACGCCCTGAAGATCGGGCTGGCCGAACGACAGGCGCGGGGCCTTGTAAGGCGCCTCCGCCGTGGCCGGGGCTGTCTGGGCGTGGGCCGTCAGGCCGGCGGCGGAAAGCGCCGTCCCAAGGAAGAGGGCTATTGCAAGTCGCACGGCGGGCTCCCGATTTATTATGAGCGCCGCGTCGAGGCGGCATACCGGATGTTCTAATGCCTTGGGGTCCACCCCGGCAATGCCGTAAGGGCGCCGTCAAGGTCACAGGGCAGAGAGCAGCGCCGTCAGGGCCGGGGTTTCAGGGGCCCATTCCGGTTGACAATGGCGGGATAATCCTGTTTTTGCCCGCTTCCGCGCCCGAAAGGGCCGGGAATTACGGATGATGCGCCGCCGCCGTTGAGATCGCGTGGGCCATGAGGGCCCCGCCGGAGCGCATCGATAAAGAGGCTACCATGTCCAGGCGCCAGAACGCCAAATACAAGCTCGACCGCCGCGTTGGTGAAAACGTCTGGGGTCGTCCCAAATCTCCGATCAACAAGCGCCAGTCCCGCCCCGGCCAGCACGGCGCCCGCCGCGCCAACAAGCCGTCGGACTTCGGCATCCAGCTGATGGCCAAGCAGAAGCTCAAGGGCTTCTACGGCGACATCACGGAAAAACAGTTCCGCAAGACCTACGAAGAGGCCGAGCGCCGCACGGGCAACACCGCCGAACTGCTGGTCGGCCTGCTCGAATCGCGTCTCGACACGGTGGTCTACCGTTCGAAATTCGTGCCGACGATCTTCGCGGCTCGCCAGTTCGTGAACCACGGCCACGTCACGCTGAACGGCAAGAAGGCGAACATCGCCTCCATGATCGTGAAGCCGGGCGACATCGTTCAGGTCAAGGAAAAGTCGCGCAACATGGCGCTGGTCATCGAAGCGATGGGCTCGGGCGAGCGTGAAGTTCCCGAATACGTGGAAGTCGACGCCAAGGCCGGCACGGCCAAATTCGTCCGCATGCCGACCCTGTCGGACATTCCGTACGCCGCCCGTATGGAACCCAACCTCGTGGTCGAATACTACTCGTCGTAAGACGCGCCATGATCGCAGACACTGGAGAGGGCGGCCTGGAAACGGGCCGCCCTTTCGCTTTGTGGGCGAACACCGGCTGAACGAACATCGGGACTCGCGGCCTGTCCGGCGCTAGGCTGGTTCATCAGCCGGGAGCTTTCATGTCCGATATCCCCTCCATCGACGCCGTCCGCGACGCCACGATCGTCGAGCCGAAGAAGGCCAAATCCTTCACGCTCAAGGATCGCAAGACTCACGGCGGCTTCCTGTTCGATTCGAAGAAGGATGCGAAGGCCTCGCTCGAGGAAGACGCGCTGGCCATCAATGAGCTGCAGGACGCCATGTTCGCCGGCAAGGCGGGGGCGTTGCTTGTCGTCCTCCAGGGGATCGATACGTCCGGCAAGGACGGCACGACGAAGGACTGTTTCAAATACACGAGCCCGCTCGGGGTGAACGTCTTCGGCTTCGGCAAGCCGACCGAGGAAGAGCTGGCGCACGACTATCTCTGGCGTCTGCATCTCCGCGCGCCGAAGAGGGGATATATCCACGTTTTCAACCGCTCGCAGTACGAAGACGTTCTGGTCGTGAAGGTGCGCAACCTTGCCCCGGCCAAACAGGTCGAGCAGCGCTACGAACAGATCAACGCCTTCGAGAAGCTGCTGGCCGAGAACGGCACGCGCGTCCTCAAGCTGATGCTCCACCTGTCGAAGGAGGAGCAGGGCGAACGCCTGCGCGAGCGGCTCGAAATTCCTGCCAAGCGCTGGAAATTCAACCCCGGCGATCTCGAGGATCGCAAGCTCTGGGACCAGTATCAGGAAGCCTACGAAACCGCGCTGCAGCGCTGCTCCACGCCACATGCGCCCTGGCATGTCGTCCCGGCCGACAGCAGGACGCGGCGCGGCGCCATCGCCGCCCGTCTCATCCGCGGTGAACTCGAAGCGATGAAGCCCGGTTATCCCGATCCCGGCTATCGCCCCGATCAGTTCGAGATCGACTAGGCGCGGCCTGCGCGTGCATACTCAATTTGGGTAAAAGCCAGCCAGCGGGCGCGGAACGTCTCGATGGAAGTCTGAAGGCGTCTGGGACGGGGCGGCCTTCCAGGTGGCGTGCGGTGCGGCGGGCAAATGTCGTGCGCGCGCCCGGAACAAGTCGGGGGCGCCGGTTGCCCGACGCCCCCTTCTTCCTCGGCCCTGGGTTGGGGGGACGGGCCGCGGAAGTATCGTTTATCGGCAAGAACTGCGATTCCGGCAACGCCTGATACCAGTCCGTAGTCTGCGGCGTGGCGTCTCACATGATCCACCTGTGGATTACTGCGGCAGAAGCGCTGCTCGCGTCTTGCGTACTCAAGCTTGAAGGCCCGCCCCAGCGCAGAGGCGACCGTGATCGTGCGCGTGGCGTCGTCGAAACAGCGGCGCGCGAGCGGGATTGCCGCCGCCCGTCGCAAGCATGATGTCAATCGCCAGGCCATCGCTGTCCCGCCCTGAAACCTTTCCGCTCCGCAGGCGTAGTTTCCGCGGACTGGCGCACAAGCGCCGATGGAGGACACGTTATGAAGAAGTTCATCATGCTCGCCGCTGCCGTGTTTTCTCTCGGAGCCGTCGCGGCGTGCGAGGAAGCCGGCGAGAAGATCGACAACGCGCTCGAGGAAGCCGATGGCGGCCCACGCAATCTCTCGGACGGCCCGATGGAAAAGGCCGGTGAAGCCATCGACAACACGCTGGGCATCGAGCGCAAGGACAGCGCCGATGCGCTCGGCGATGCGATCGATGGCGATCCGTCCACGAAACCCAATTGATCGGGCTCTGGCGTAGCATCGCCCCCAATTGCCCTGACTCCCGGCTCCAGCTGACGACAGCTGGAGCCGCTTTCCCTGGGGCCCGGCTAAACAACGCATTCATCACGGGTTCATATCGAAAAACGATATGATGGGTTCTCGAAAGGGGATGGGCATACCGCCCCTGGCAACACACCCGAGGACAGGGGCAGGATATGAAGCGTGCAGGTCTATTGGCGCTCGCAGCCGTCGCCGCATCGATGCTCGGCGGATGTGTCATTGTTGCTGCGGAGAGCCATGACAGCTGGGCTCGCGACGACCGCAGTTACGGCTATCTCTACGGCGCACAAATCAGCGAGCGCAGCCGCGAGATCACGATCCTCGTATATTCCGGCGGCTGCACCGATCGCGACGATTTCAATGTCGATGTCGATCGTCGCGGCGCCAATCGCTTCAGCATCGGCTTTCAACGCATCGAGCCGGACAACTGCAAGGCGCTCGTGATCGAAGGCCGGCGTCTCACCTGGACCTATGAGGAGCTTGGTCTGCCGCGCAACGCCACGGTCCTGATCGCCAATCCAGTTGGACGCTGACGCGCCACACCGACACTCGGCCCGAAAGCGTATCGGGTTCCGGGATAACACTCAGCCGACCTGACGCTGGCTCCAGACGCCTGCCAGGTCTTCCCGGATCCCGCCTTGGCCTCCCCCGGCCGAGGCGGGATGAGTTTTTTCGGAAGCGCCTCAGCGCCGTTTGACCGACACATCGCCGCCGCCATTGGCCGTGGCGGTACATCCGCCAAGCGCAGCCCTCGCTGCGACAGGCAGGATCGGGAATTTGAACGTCCGGGCGGCCTTAGCGCGAGCTGACCGAGCCGCCGCTGGACGTGTCGCGTTGCAGCTGCGCCGGGTTGCCGCTGAACGATACGCTGGCGCCGGACGACGCATTGCCCCTGGCGCTGCGAGAGGCAAACGCTTGTGCATTCGCGCCCGAAGAAGCTTCAACCGTCGCCGTATCGCAGCGCAGGCCGCCGCCGCTGAAGCTCGCGCCTGACGACATGTCGAGATCGAGCGTGGTGCATGTGCCGGCAATCCCAACGCTCGCGCCCGACGACACATCGATCTCAACCGCATCGAGACGCAGATTATCCGCCCTGATGCTGGACCCCGACGAAGCCTCGATCGCACTGTAAGCCGGCGCCGACACCGTCACGCGATAGCGCGGGCCGTCGCTGAAGTTGAACATCGCCGTCCGTTTGCGGCTGATGCGCAGCGTGTCGCCATTCACCTCGACAATCAGCTTCTCGAAGCCCTTGCCCTCGGTCGTCTCGGCCTTCACGTCGAACGCGCCCTGCGTCAGCACGACTTCGACGCCAGCCGACACGTCGACCTTGCTGAAGCCCGCATAGTTGTGGCGCTGGGATTCGGAATAGGTCTGGCCCGTGGCGCCGCCGACGACACAGCCGCCGAGCGCCATTGCGAATACTGCCGGAAGAACGAGGAGGGTGCGGTGCATGGGTTTTGCCCTTGTCATGCTTGTTATTTTTTCGACAGCCGCCTTATGCCGGGCATTTGAGCCTCTGACCCAGGCGGCCGACCAGCTACCAATAGCTTAGTTCATATCGAAAAACAATATCTCGCCGCCCGGATATCCCGGCGATTTGGAGATGTCTGTGCAACCGGCCACAATGCGCAGATGTCTGGAGGGTGACTCGATGAAACTGCATGGCTTTGCGCTGTCTGCGCTGCTGCTCGTTCCGTTCATGCCCGCATCGGCGCAGGTCACCACATCGCCGGGCGACGCCAGCAAGCGCATCTACGACTGGTGCATGAAGCGGCCAGACGGCACGCCGGGCGAATGCGGCTGCGTCGCCGGTTTCTACGCCGGCGCCACGGAGGATGACGCCTTTCGCCTCGTTGCGAGGCTGGTCGAGAACATGACTTCGGATGGCGCCTTTGAGGACGAAGCGGTCATGCTCGCCGCCCTTCGAGAAGAGGCGGCTGGCCAATCGATCTCCGACGAGCGTTTCAAGGAGATCCTCGAAGGTTTCGCCACGTTCGACCAGCTCGGCGCCAAGTCGGATTCTGTCTGCGTGCCGCTGCAAGGCGTTGTCGAAGCGCCCGCCGCCGAATAGCTAGCGCACGACCTCGGCCCACAGGTCCACCTGTTCGCCGGCGTGGACCGTCGCCTTCACGATGTCGCCGGGCTTCAGGCCCGTCGCATCCTCGATGAACACCGACCCGTCGATTTCCGGCGCATCCGCTTTCGAGCGGCCAACCGCGCCGTCTTCGTCCACCTCGTCGATGATGACGTCGATGGTCTTGCCGATCTGCGCCTGCGCGCGTGCATCGGCGATCTCGCTCTGCACCGCCATGAAGCGATGCCAGCGTTCTTCCTTCACTTCCTCCGGGACGTGATTGGGCAGGGCGGCGGAGGGCGCGCCCGTGACGTTCTCGTACTTGAAGCAGCCCGCCCGCTCGATGCGCGTCTCTCTCATCCACGCCAGCAGATGCTCGAAGTCCGCTTCGGTCTCGCCGGGGAAGCCGACGATGAAGGACGAACGCAGCACGAGATCAGGCACTTCCGAGCGCCATTTCGCAATGCGATCCGCCGTCTTGTCGATGTTCGCGGGCCGCTTCATCGCCTTCAGCACGTTGGGCGAGGAATGCTGGAACGGAATGTCGAGATAGGGAAGGATACGCCCATCCGCCATCATCGGCATTACATCGTCGACGTGCGGATACGGATAGACGTAGTGAAGCCGCGTCCACACGCCCAGTTCGCCCAGACCCTCGCAAAGATCCTTGAACCGCGTCTGCCGTTCCTTGTCGCGCCACTTGTACGGCGCGTACTTCACATCGAGACCATAGGCGGATGTGTCCTGGCTGATGACCAGCAACTCCTTCACGCCCGCCTTCACAAGCTGTTCGCCTTCGCGCAGCACCGCATCGATCCGGCGCGAAACCAGATCGCCCCGCAGGCCCGGAATGATGCAGAACGAGCAGCGATTGTTGCAGCCTTCGGAAATCTTCAGATAGGCGTAGTGGCGCGGCGTCAGCCGCACGCCCGATTCCGGCACCAGCGAAACGAAGGGATGATCCGGCGCTGGCAGGTGTGTATGCACCGCCGTCATCACCTGCTCATACTGGTGCGGCCCCGTCACGGCGAGCACGTCGGGATGGCGCTCGGTGATCACATTGGCCTCCGCGCCAAGGCATCCCGTCACGATCACCTTGCCGTTCTCGTTGAGCGCTTCGCCGATCGCATCGAGGCTTTCCGCCCGCGCGGAATCGAGGAACCCGCACGTGTTCACAAGAACGAGGTCCGCCCCCTTGTAGTCGGGCGCGATCTGGTATCCCTCGGCGCGCAGGCGCGTGATGATGCGCTCTGAATCGACGAGCGCCTTCGGGCAGCCCAGCGAAACGATGCCGACCTTGGGTTGGGAAAGCGTTGTAGCCATGGGGCGGCCCTATACCGCCGATGGACCGGGATGGCCAGCGGGCGGGCGCATGCTACAGCTCTGCCCCTATCAGGAGAATTAACCCCTGCGAGACCCCCTCGACATCCTGCGCCCGGAAGACGTTCTCAAGGACGTCTTCGGCCTGTCCGCCTTCCGCGGCCAGCAGGAAGAGGTGGTGCGCCATGTCGTCGCCGGGGGCGATGCGGTTGTCCTGTTCCCCACCGGCGCGGGTAAATCGCTCTGCTATCAGATCCCGGCCCTGTGCCGTCCGGGCGTCGCCATCATCGTCTCACCTCTCATCGCCCTGATGCGCGACCAGGTCGAGGCGCTGCGCCAGCAGGGCGTCGAGGCCGCCGCCCTCAACTCCGCGCTCACGCCGGACGAAGCCCGCAGCGTCCGCGACAAGCTGTTCTCCCGCGAACTCAAACTGCTCTATGTCGCGCCCGAACGCCTGATGACCGGCGGCTTCCAGCAGATGCTGAATGACGTCCAGATCAGCCTGTTCGCCATCGACGAAGCCCATTGCGTCAGCCAGTGGGGCCACGACTTCCGCCCCGAATACCGACAGCTCTCCCAGATCGCCGACAGCTTTCCCGGCGTCCCCCGCATCGCGCTCACGGCCACCGCCGATCCGCTGACCCGCGCCGACATCATCGAGCGCCTCCGCCTGAAGGAAGGCCGCGTCTTCGCCGCCTCGTTCGACCGCCCGAACATCTCTTACTCGATCGTCCAACGCGACAGCGGCAAGGACCAGCTGCGCCAGTTCCTGGCTCGCCACGAAGGCAAGAGCGGCATCGTCTACTGCCTCTCGCGCAAGAAGGTGGAGGAGACAGCCGAGTGGCTGAACGAGAAAGGCATCCGCGCGCTGCCCTATCACGCCGGCATGGACGCGCGCATCCGCTCGAAAAACCAGGATGCGTTCCTGACCGAGGACAATCTCGCGCTCGTCGCCACCGTCGCCTTCGGCATGGGCATCGACAAGCCGGACGTGCGCTATGTCGCTCACCTCGACATCCCCGGCTCGGTCGAGGCGTATTATCAGGAAACCGGCCGCGCCGGCCGCGATGGCGAACCGTCCGAAGCATGGATGGCGTTCGGTCTGGGCGACGTCGCGCAACGCAGCCGCATGATCGGGCAGGGCGATGCGCCCGAGGACGTGAAGCGCATCGAACGCTCGAAGCTCAACGCGCTGCTGGCGATCTGCGAAACCACCGCCTGCCGCCGTCAGGCCATCCTCGCCCATTTCGGCGAAGCCCACCCCGGCAATTGCGGCAACTGCGACAACTGCCGCACGCCTGTTGAAACATGGGATGCAACCGAGGCCTCCAGACAAGCGCTCTCCGCCATCTACCGCACCGGCGAGTCCTTCGGCGCCGGCCATGTTATCGACGTGCTGCGCGGCAAGACGACCGACAAGGTCATCAGCTTCAGCCACACGAACCTGACAGTGTTCGGGATCGGCAAGGATATCGAACAGCGTGTCTGGCAATCCGTGATTCGCCAGATCACGGCCCTTGGATTCATCCGCGTCGATTCCGAATTCGGCGCGCTGAAGCTTACCGACGAGGCGCGGCCCGTGCTGCGCGGCGAGCAGCCCGTCCTGTTGCGCAAGGAAGCGCCGAAGCAGACGAAGAAGGACGCCCGCCGCGAGAAGGCGGCTGCGATGGGCGAAGCCGCCCACGGCGTGTTCGACGATCTGCGCGCCGAACGCGCCCGGATCGCCAAGGCGCAGGGCGTTCCGCCCTATGTTGTCTTCCACGACTCCACCCTGCGCGCGATGGCCGAAGCTCGCCCCGCAACGCTCGATGAAATGGCCAACCTTCCCGGCATCGGCAAAGCCAAGCTCGAACGCTACGGCGAAAGCTTCCTCGTGGTGCTGCGGGCGCAGGCGTAGGGCGCAGGTCAGGGCTCTCCCTCTGCCTGCCATCCCGGCTGCGCCCTTCGACGCCCCCTGCGCGGGCGTTCAGGGTGAGCCAAAGCGCTATCCCGGCGCCATTCATCCACCCCCGCGCTTTCAAAACGGATTCCGGGTCTTGCCACACGACAATCTCCTCCAGCCTCTGCATCCGCCCGCTGGCGCCCAATCGCGACTTGCCGCAAACACGTTCCATAACTCCGGGGACGAAACGTCATGCGCCTTGCCTGCACCGCTCTTATCCTTCTGTGCACGGCCGCTTGCGGAGCGCCGCAAGGCACGCCGCCCGCCCCGGCCGCGTCCTCCGCATCCGCAAAGCCCGCCGAACCCGGCGTCACCGAGAGCGGGATAGACTGCCCGCTGGAGCAGGCGGTCTACACCGAACCCCGGAACGGCTTCGAACTGCGCTTTGCTATGGGCGAGCCGTGGGACATGGGCGGCATGACCGAGAGCATTTTCGAACTCGCTTTCCCCGATGGCAAAACGGCGTGGGGCTACATCGCTTCAAACATGGGAACGAGCCGCGACACCGGCTACATTTTCCACGGCTGCAATCGTCCCGGCCCCGATGACGGCAATCTGAGTGAAGAGCAGTTCGCCGAATGCCTCGTGTGGCAGGGTCTGACTTATTCGCTGAACAGCGGCGAGCCGGGTTTCATGCCCTCCGAAGGCGCCAACGCGCCCGAGCGCATCCTGATGACAGACCTTGGCCGCAAGATCCGCTATTCGCTCGTCGATGGTCCGGGGCAGGAACCGTGGGACGTGTTCACGTTCAAGAGCTGCGGCCCCGCAAAGGCGCGCCGCCTGCCTGGGCAGTAGCGCTTACGTCGGCCGCGCCGTGCCCCAGACATTGTAGCCCGCATAACGCGGCGTGCCGGGCAGATACATCCGCTCGGCCTTGTCGATCCGCCAGCCCGCCGACGCGATCGTCGCCTCGACATCGCGCGTCAGGTGGCATCCGCCCGCCAGCGGCCGCCACACCGGCTCGATCCGCCGCTGCCACTTCGTCACATCCGCATCGGGCGCCAGCCCGTGCTCGCAGAACAGCAGCCTGCCGTCAGGCTTCAAGGCAGAGCGCAGCGCAGCCAACGCCCCCACCGCATCGGGAATGGTACACAGCGTATACGTCGTCACGATCGTATCGACCGACCCTGGCGCCAGCCCCGCCGCCTCCGCCCCGCGCTGCAGCCATTCCAGCTTCAGTCCCTCGGGCGTCCGTTTCTGCCCACGCTTCACCATCGCCGCGTCCGGCTCCAGCGCGATCACACGCTCGACTTGTCCGCGATCGTACAGTGCGAAATTCCGCCCGCCGCCCGCACCGATCTCCAGCACGACGCCGCTTGCCTGCGGAATGATCTTGCGGCGCTGATAGGCGATGGGTTTCGTCCCGCACGCGCAGTCCACCAGCCACGGCGCGACATATCGCGAATAGAGCCCCATCTACACCGCCTGTTCCGACGTGGCCGCAAGATACGCCGCGAACAGCGCCAGCATCACGCTATCCGCCGCCAGCGCGACCCATGCCTGCCGTTTCATCACGCCCGACCCCAGCATCAACGCGATGAACGCGATCTTGGTCGCGCCCGCAAAGATCATCGCAACGGGCCGCATCTCGGGATTGAACGCCGCATAGATCAGAAGCCCGCCGCCCGCCGTGATCAGCATCCCCCAATTGCGCACGATCAGATCGAACTGCGCACTCTCCGGCGCCTCGCCGAAGAATGAGCGCACCGTGGCGCGCGGTGCAAACACCGCCTGCACCATGCTCGCCGTCAACAGGCCGCACACCAGCAGGACCCACTGCATGTTGTCGATCAGCGATGCCATTGTCCCGTCCACACTGTCTGTCGCCCCTACGGCGCCAACGCTCGCGCATACTGGATCATGTCGAGCGAAGGCGGCTCCGCGCCTGTCAGGATCGACAACCCGGTATGCGCCTGTCCGCGATGATGCGTCTGGTGATTGAATACATGCAGCAGGTCCGGCCAAAGCTGCGAGGTCACCATGTCGGGCGTGGTCATCTTCCGATAGGTGAATGTTTGCGCCAGCGTCTCCGGCGTCAGTGCGCCGGCATAAGCGACGATCCGCCGATCTTCCGCTTCCCGCGCCGCGCGCAACTCTGCGAAGTCGCGATGGATGATGGCATTCAGCGCCGTCGGATGCTCGCCCTCGCCCGTGAACCGCTTCATCCACACGCGGTCCGCCACGAGCAGATGATTCAGCGTCCCTGCGACACTGCCGAAGAACAGCCCGACATCGCGCCACATTTGCTCATCGCTCAGCTTCCCCGCCGCCTCATACACGCGCTGGTTGGCCCACGCATTGTAACCGGCGAAATGCTGAAACTGCGCGAGCATGCGATCCTCCACGGGCGTGGAGAAGTGATAAGGCGCGACGCCTCCGAATGCAAAGCTGACGTTAGGACCAGCCCTGCCGGTGGTGTGATGGTGGTTCCTAAAGTCCCTTCACGATCTCTTCTGTCATCTTCTTCGCGTCGCCGAGGAGCATCATCGTGTTCTCGCGGAAGAAGAGGGGGTTCTCGACGCCGGCATAGCCGCTCGCCAGTGAGCGCTTGATGAAGAACACCGTCTTGGCGTTCCACACCTTCAGCACCGGCATGCCGTAGATCGGCGATGCCGTGTTGGTCTCAGCGTCCGGGTTTGTCACGTCGTTCGCGCCGATGACAAACGCCACGTCCGCCTGCGCGAAGCTCGAATTGATGTCCTCCAGTTCGTGTACCTCGTCATACGGCACCTGCGCTTCGGCCAGCAGCACGTTCATGTGCCCCGGCATCCGCCCCGCGACCGGATGGATCGCGTAGGTGACTTCAACACCCTCGGCTTTCAGCTTCTCGCCCATCTCTTTCAGCGCGTGCTGGGCCTGCGCTACCGCCATGCCATAGCCGGGCACGATGATGACTTTCGAGGCGTTCTTCATAATGAAGGCGCAGTCGTCCGCCGAACCGACCTTCACGGGTTTGGCCGGTCCACCGCCCGTTGCCGCCGCCGCCGTCTCGCCGCCGAAGCCGCCGAGTATGACGGAGATGAAGCTGCGGTTCATCGCCTTGCACATGATGTAACTCAGGATCGCGCCCGACGATCCCACCAGCGAGCCGGTGATGATCAGCGCGTTGTTCTCCAGCGTGAAGCCCAGGGCGGCCGCCGCCCAGCCCGAATACGAGTTGAGCATCGAGACGACGACCGGCATGTCCGCCCCGCCGATCGGAATGATGAGCGTGACGCCCAGCACGAGCGCGAGTCCCGTCAGCGCCCAGAACATCCAGGCCTCCGTGCCGCTCGTCTGCACCATCATCACGACCAGCGCGACGATGGCGACGCCGAAAGCGATGTTGATCAGATGGCGCGCCGGCAGGATGATCGGCGCGCCCGACATGTTGCCGTTGAGCTTGAGGAAGGCGATCACCGACCCCGTGAAGGTCAGCGCGCCGATGGCCGAGCCGAGCGACAGCTCGATGATCGACGCCAGCTTGAGCGGCAGCGCGCCCGTCGCGCCGATGGCCGCTTCGGTATCGACGATGCCATAGCCCATCGGCGCATAGAGCGCGGCCGCCGCCACTAGCACGGCGGCAAGGCCGACCAGCGAGTGGAAGAACGCCACGAGTTGCGGCATGGCCGTCATCTTGATCTTCTGCGCGACGATGCCGCCCGCAATGCCGCCGACAACGATGCCGCCGACGATGATGGCGATGGTTGCGCCATCAAGGCCCGCGCCGCCATCCCACAGCATCCACAGCGTTGTCGCGATGGCGATCGCCATCCCGATCATGCCGTTGCGCGCGCCCGCCTGCGACGTCGCCGGGCTCGAAAGTCCGCGCAGGCTCAGGATGAAGAGCACGCCCGAAATGAGATAGAGAATGGCCGCGATGTTGGCGTTCATGGTCTAGTGCCCCCCGGTCTTGGCGGGAGCAGCGCCCGGCTTGTCTTTCTTCTTGTACATCGCGAGCATACGGCGCGTGACGAGGAAGCCGCCGAAGATGTTCACGGCGGCCAGCGCCACGGCGATCCCGCCCATGCCCTTCGACAGCCACAGGTCGCCGGTCATCTCCTGATTGTTGCCGGCGGCAGCCGCAATCAGCGCGCCGACGATGATGACCGACGAGATCGCGTTGGTGACCGCCATCAGCGGCGTATGAAGCGCCGGCGTCACAGACCACACCACATAGTAACCGACGAAAATGGCCAGCACGAAGATGGCGAGACGGAACACCAGCCCGTCAGGCTGTTCCGCGCCGCTGGAGGCGAAGGCAGGCGCTGCAAGGACGAGCGCCATTCCAGCCGTCATGGCGAGGAGGGCGGCGATGCGCCCGATCATGCCAGTATGATCGATCATAGCTGTGATCCCGCTTGAGGTTTCTTTTTCGACGGCTTGAGAATGTAGCGCCCGCCCACCGGGACCATCGCAAGCGCGATCGCGGCGATGATGAAGCCGGGAAGCGGCGCCGGTCCGGGAAGCGATATGGTCTGCACGACGTACCAGCCCAGCATCAGGCCGGTGATGGTCAGGACGAGACCGATCGCCTTCGACACGGTCAGCCATCTTTCAGCGCCGGGTGAATCACGGCCCCGTCATGCGTCAGCACGGCCGCCTTCACGATCTCGTCGTCCCATTTGGGCGCGAACGCCGCGTTCTCGCCCGTCAACAGCGGCAGCAGCGCAAGCAGGTTGCGCGCGTACAGCGCCGACGTATCCGCCGCCACGCGGCCGGGCAGGTTGGTGAAGCCCGCAACCTTGACGCCGCTCACGTCCACGATCTCGTCGGGCTTCGACAGCGGGCAATTGCCGCCCTGGCTAACCGCAAGATCGACGATCACCGAACCCGGACGCATCGCGCGCACCATCGCCTCGGTCACCAGCACGGGCGCGGCCCGTCCGGGGATCAGCGCGGTCGTGACCACGATGTCCTGCCTGGCGATGTGCGCGGCCACCAGTTCGGCCTGCAGTTTCTGGTATTCGGGCGACATGGCCTTGGCGTATCCCGCCGCCGTTTCAGCCGCCTTGAACTCTTCGTTCTCGACCGCGATGAACTTGGCGCCCAGAGAAGCCACCTGTTCCTTCGCCGCCGGACGGACGTCGGTCGCGGACACGACCGCGCCTAGCCGGCGCGCCGTCGCGATCGCCTGCAGGCCGGCAACGCCCGCGCCCATCACGAACACCTTGGCGGCGGCGACAGTGCCCGCCGCCGTCATCATCATCGGCAGCGCGCGGCCATAAATCTGCGCGCCTTCGATCACGGCGCGATAGCCGGCAAGGTTCGCCTGGCTCGACAGCACGTCCATCGACTGGGCGCGCGTGATGCGCGGCACGAACTCCATTGCAACGGCGGTAACGCCTGCCGCAGCATAAGCCGCAGCTTCAGCCTTGGCGGCGTAAGGCTCCAGCAATCCGGCAAGCGCGATGCTCTTCGGATAGGTCGCCAGCTCCGCCGCATCCGGCGCGCGCACCTTGAAGACGATGTCCGCCCCCTTGAGCGCGTCGGCGGCCGAGCCAACCGTTGCTCCGGCGGCGACATAATCCTCGTCGCGAACCCCGGCTGTCACGCCCGCGCCAGTCTCGATGACGACGGAGTGCTTGAGGCCGATCAGCTTCTTGACGGATTCAGGCGTCGCCGCGACGCGCGTCTCCCCGAAACGGCGTTCCTTGAGAACTGCGATTTTCATGTAGCCCCCTCAAACCCCGGAAGCGGGAGCTCAGAACAGAAGCGAACCCAGCCAGATGAGAACCTGAATGAAGACGGCAAGAACGCTGAGGCCGATAACGGTGGCGATCCACGCGCCGCCCATGCCCATCACGAGGCCGGCGGCGACGCCGAACGCTGCAAAGCCGATCAGGGCGCCGATCCACGGAATCCCCATGGTCAGCGTGAACACCGCATAGCCGATCGTCAGGACGAAGAGCATCGAGGCCCAGGTCGCGAAATGGCCGAAGCCCGACCACATGCCGCGCCGGGCGGACATGTCCATATAGGCTTCGGTGTGCGCCGGCGGCGTCACGATCGGGCCTTTGTTGGCGGGTTCGGCATGCGCCATGGCGGATTAACTCCCAGCGGTATCAAGGCTAAGCGAGCAGGGGTGTAACCGTATCCCCGCCCCGTGGAAAGCGGTCAGAGGGCCGCATCGGGGCAAAAAATTGCTGATAAAGCCGGAACCCTCCCCGTGGGGGATGCGGCGGCGCCCGGCTACCCCGGAATCACCCGGTCCGACGTCGAATACCGCCACTCCTGCAACAGCGTGCGTAACGCCGCCACGAAGGCCAGCGGCTGGTCCAGCATGATGTGGTGGCGCGCCTCGGGGATCTCGATGAACGGCACCTGCCGGTTCAGCAGCCCGCGCATGTAATCGCCGACATCGTCCTCCCACAGGATCGACTTCTCGCCCTTGAACAGCGCGATGCGGCAGCGCGTCTCCTTCAGCAATTCCTGCGGCGGACGCGACACGGAGAAGCGCTGCCAGATCGACGGATCGAATTTCCAGCCCCACCCCTCCGTCTTCTCTCCATTCGGTCCATCCGGCCCCGGCTTCTTCGCCAGCGACCAGCGTGCGATATAGTCCATCACATAGTGGTTCTCGCACAGCTGCGGCGGCGCAAGCCGGAAGCGCGCCAGCGCCGCCTCGAGGCTGGGATACACCTTCCCCCCGCGTACCTGCGGCGGACCGTTGCGCGGGCGATCCGGCGGATTGACCGGCGAGTCGACCAGCACGATGCCGCCGAACCTGTCGCCATATTCGGCGCCGGTCACGACCGTCACGAAGCCGCCGAACGAGTGCGCGATGATGATCGGTTTCTCGGCGTGATCGAACAGCCCCGCCGCCGCGCATACGGCCAGCTGTTCTTTCGCGAATGTGTCCATCACATAGCGTTCGCGCCAGTCCGAATCGCCCATGCCCGAGAACGTCATGGCGACGACGTGGTAGTCGTCAGTCAGGTAAGGCGCGACGAAGTCCCACCAGTGCGCATGCGCGCCATTGCCATGCACCAGCAACAGGCCCGGCTTCGTCTTGTCGCCCCAGCTCTGGTAATGGATGCGCGCGCCCTCGCACTCCGTGAATGCAGTCTCGTACTGCCGCGCGACCG
This sequence comes from uncultured Rhizobium sp., assembly GCA_964529555.1. Taxonomy (GTDB): domain Bacteria; phylum Pseudomonadota; class Alphaproteobacteria; order Caulobacterales; family Hyphomonadaceae; genus UBA7672. Next base: position 21,788 of record CAZGWV010000017.1, on the reverse strand, counting down.
CATCCTCGAACCATTTCGGCGCCGGCGGCTGCGCGCCCTTGTAGACCGCAAGCGGACCCTGCTCGGTCGGCATGCCGACCGGCTGGTCGCGCACCAGCTTGTCCGTGTCGTTCGCCATCGTCAGCCTCCGTCAGGGAGGTCGTAAGCGCGTGACGAGGGTAGGGCAAGCCGGGACCGCCGGGCGCCTGCCCGGCAGCGCACCGCATCAGCGATGCGATATTATCGGCCATAGGCGGTCGCTGCTTCGCAGCGATTGCCGGGCAGGCGCCCGGCGGTCCTACTTCTTCGGCTTCAGCGCGATCATCACATTGCCCGCGCCCTGGCCGAACAGGCCATAGCCCGAATTCATAAGGACCAGCCCGTTCGCCGCGACGATGGAGGCGTTGTCGAACGAACCGCCATTGCCCTTGACGCCGTTCAGCGTCTCGAACTCGCGCGCCGTATCGAACTGCCACACCAGCTTGCCGGTCTTCTTCTCCAGCATGTAGACGCGCCCATCGAGACCGCCCGTGATGATGTGATCGCCAATCACGGTCGGCGCGCCCGAAAGCCCGAACAGGCGATTGCAGCGCGGCACGAAGGCCTTGCGCGCGTCCGTGCAATCCGGGGCCACTTCGAACTTCCAGTCGATCGTCCCGTCATTGAGGTTCACCGCATAAAGCCCCGGCTTCAGGCTCGGATCGACGTCCTGTCCGGGGATCGAAGCGCCCGGATAGCTGATCGGCGCATAGACATGCGTGTCGTCCGTCGCGATGCCCCAGTGGATGCCGCCGTTCGGACCACCCGTGCCGATGTCACGGCGCCAGACCACAGCGCCCGTGTCCGGGTTCATCGCCCACACCGTGCCGGATTTCTGTCCGGCCAGCACAAGCTCCGTCCCGTTCGGCGCCTTGGCGATGATGGTCGATGCTCCGAAGTCCACGTCGCGGAAGACGGTCTCATCCTTGGTAGGGCAGTTCTTCGGCCCGCCATTGGGATTGCAGCCAACGTTGAACACATCGTCCGGCGTCGCCTGGTGCGACCACTCGATCGATCCGTCCTTCAGGCTGAACGCCATGATGGCGTTCGTGTTCTTGTGGGCCGGCGCCGAGTTGGCTTCGCCCGTGCCCACATAGATCAGCCCGCGCTTCGTATCGATCGACGGCGAGTTCCACACCGGCGCGCCCGAAGGCCCCCAGATCATCTTGCCATCGCCGCGATCCTTGATCGGTTTGGCCTGCTCCATCGTGTGGCCTTCCCACACGCGCTTGCCGGTCATGGCGTCCATCGCGACGACGCCGCCGTGGATCTTGCAGCACTCGTGGCTGTCCTGCGCGGCCAGCATGATCTCGTACTGGGAGGAGGGCGCGATCACCTTGTCACCGACCAGCACGGGCGTCCCCGTCGAGATCGAGGCGGGGAACAACCCCATATGTTCGGCCCACAATTCCTTGCCGGTCATCGCGTCGATCATATGCACGAAGCCGCCCATGTCGCCGACGAGCACAACCTTCCTGCCATCCTGCCGCGTGCCGAAGCCCGCGCTGGTGCGCAGCGTCTGGTCGCCTTCATAGATCCACTGGATGCAAGGCTGCTGATTGTCCGAGATGTCGAACGCGAACAGCCGGTTGTTGCTCTCGCCCACCGGCAGGAACATCGTGTCGCCGACCACCGCCGCCTGGCTGCGCATCGTGATCGCCTTCGGAAAGGCAATGGTCCACGCCAGCTCAAGCGAGGTCAGGTCCTTGCCCGCCAGCCCCACCTTCGCCGGATCGAGCCTGCGCTGGTTCGTCTGGTCGAAACCGAACGTCGCCACGGTCGGCGCCATGTCCAGCTTCGGCGTCGCGCGCGAAGCGGGGCAGGCCATCGCCGTCGTCCAGCCATCGTCTTCCGCGTCCGCCTTGCCGAGATAGTTCGAGACGTCCGATACATCCTTCGACGTCAGCCCCACCGCCTGCGGGATCATTATGCCCGCGATCAGCGCGTTGGTGATCTGGCCCGGCGACATGCGGGCCATCGTCTCCAGCGGCGGCGCTTTGGTCGCTTCCGAATTGTCGTGACACACCGCGCAGCGCTGCTTGTAGATCGCCTCGCCCGGATGCGGCCCGCTCACCTGCGCGACGGGAATGGGCTGCGCCACCTGTTGCGGCGCCTCCGCCGGCGGCGCATCGACTGGTGTCATGCAGGACGAAAGCAGCAGCGCTGAAAGCGATGCTACGGCAAAGGCGCGATGCGCGGCGGTGCGAAACATGGGCGGTCCTCCCGCTTACCCGGCCGCGTCTGTCGCGCCGCCTGAGGTAGCGAGACGAACATCCACTTTGCGTGACGTACACGTCAACAGGTAACGTTGCGAAAGGCAAAGCAGCGCCAATATTAGCTGGAGGCCGCGCCTCTCGCCGCTACGCCTCCGGCCCGAAGCGCCGGTTCCGCCGCATGGCCGAGCATATCGGGGCGCGAAAGCCCGCCCGATCAGTTGCTGCCGATCGCGTCCTCGCCCGCGCGCAGTTTCTCAAGGCTCGACACCGTGCTGCTCACCGCCGAGTCGATCGCCTCCTGCTCGTCGGAGTAGACCGCATTGACCGCCAGCGGCGTCAGCGTCACGCCGCCCGCCCACGAGGCCAGCGTTACCGAGTGCGCCAGTGTCGATCCCATCCCGTCCTCGACGGGCAGGGCCACCACGGTCGTGAACACGTTCGGCTGGCACTTGCCGGGAGGCTCGACCACGGTCTGCCAGCCGGCGGCTTCCAGACCCTTCGCCGCAGCGGCGCGCGCTCCGGTGTCCTCGCCAAAGATCAGCGCGCAGACCTTCGCGTCAGCGAGAAGCGCCGGCGGTTGCGGCGTACAGGCCGCCGCCATCAGACCGACGACCGCCGCAAGTGCAGGTTTCAGCATAAGGTCCTCCCCGTGATCATGTCCGGGGCCGACCTGATCACTCCTTCGGCTTGAACGCCAGCAGCATGTTGCCGCCCGGCTGGCCGAACATGCCGTAGCCCGAGTTCACCAGCAGCAGACCGTTCATCGCCGTGATCGAGTTGGAGTCGATCGCGCCGCCCTTGCCCTTCACGCCGTTGATCCCGTCATAGTCCCTGGCGGTTTCGTAGGTCCACAGCAACTCGCCGGTCTTCGCGTCGTTCACATACAGCGCGCCGTTCAGCGCCGCCGACACCACCGCGCCATCGATCACCGCCGGCGCCGCCGACAGGATGTTGCCGCGCCAGCCGCCGCGCGTTCCCGGCGCGGGCAGGGGCGTGCCCGGCGGCGGTTCGGGGTTGAACTGCCACTTGATCGCGCCGGTTTTCGCGTCGAGCGCATAGATGCCAGACTTGATGTTGGGATCGCCCTCCCACTCGCCCGCGATCGGTCTGCCCACCTGCGTGATCGGCGCGTAGACCAGATCGTTGTCGAACGCGATGCCCCAGTGGACGCCGCCCAGCGCGCCGCCCGTGCCCAGCGGCGTGCGCCACACCACCTTGCCCGTGTCCGGCTCGAACGCCCACACGGAGCCGGATTTCTGGCCCGCATAGAGCAACTCCTTCCCGTCGCTCCCCTTGCCGAGGATCACCGACGCGCCGAAATCGACATCGCGGTAGACCGTCTCGTCCGGCCCCACGCAGTTCAGCTGCTCTTCCTTCGGATTGGGGCCGCAGCCCGAATTGAAGATGTCCTTCGGCGTCGCGTGGAAGCTCCACTTCTCCACGCCGGTCCTGAGGTCGATGGCGATCACCGCATTGGTGTTGGTGTGCGCCGGCGGCGAGTTGCTCTCCCCCGTCGCGAAGAACACCAGCCCGCGTCCCTCATCCACCACCGGCGAATTCCAGATCGGCGCGCCCGAGGGGCCCTTCAGCGGCTTGCCGTCGCCCCGGTCGCGCAGCACCTGCGCATCTTCCATCGTGTCATAGCGCCACTGCTGAGCGCCCGTCTTCGGATCGAGCGACAGCACATAGCCATGATTGGTGCAGCAGTCGTGATTGTTGTCCGCCGCGACCGAAATTTCAAACTGCGCGACAGGAACAATCACGCGATCCTTCAGGATGCTCGGCGTGCCCGTCGTCATCGAGTGCGAGTAGACGCCCACCGGCTTGGTCCACAGCGCCTTGCCCGTGCGCGGATCGACCGCATGCACGGTGGAGTCGATCCCCGAGAACACCAGCAGCGGCGTCCCGTCGCCCAGCACGCCATACGCCACGCTCGTGCGCAGCGGCGCCTCGCCCGGCGTGGTGTAGACCCACTGCACGCACGGCTTGTCGGGATCGCTCAGGTCGAAGGCATACATCTTCCCGGCTTCGGCGACGGGATAGAACAGATTCTTGCCCACGATCGCGCCCTGGCTGCGCATGATGGTCGCGTCCGGGAAGGCGATCGCCCACGCCAACTCCATCTCGCCCATCTGCGCGGTGGTGAGCCCGGCCTGCTGCGCCGTCAGTTTGCGCGTGTTGCGCCAGTCATACCCAAAGTGGGTCGCCGTCGCCGCGCCCGGACCTTCCAGGTCCACCGCCGCCCGTGCGCCCGTGCACATCAGGTTCGGCGTCCAGTCCACAGTCTTGCTGGTGTCGCGCCCGGTCACATAGCTCACCACCGCGGCGCGTTCGTCGGCGGTAAGGCCGGTCGCCATGTCCTTCATCTTCCCGTTGGTCAGCGCGTAGTTGACGAACTGGAAGCTCATGCCTTTCAGGTTGTCGCGCGAAGGCGAGCGCGTCGCCTCGGCATTGTCGTGACACATCGCGCAGGCCTGCTGGTAAACCTGCTCGCCCGTGCGCCCCGCATGAACCGG
>CAZGWV010000017.1:0-16938 GCA_964529555.1 uncultured Rhizobium sp. | reverse complement strand
TCCCCATATGACCGCCTGGAGCATCAACGCCGCCGAACTCCGCATCCCGCGCCGCTCGCGCCTCGCGGCGCATCGCATGATCGTGATCGGCGACGCGCGCGGTCAGGCCGTCCGCCAGTTGAACGGTCTTGCCTCCTGGTACGACGCCTCGGCACAAGTCTGGCGTAACAAGCCCATCGGCTACCTGCCGAGCGACCGCCTGCGCGGCTATGACAGCAAGACTCACCCGCGCACCTTCATGCCGATCAACGGCGCCGTCGGCCCGGCCTGGAGCCTCGCGCCCGCCATCGCATCCGGCGCCATGCGTGTCCTCGCCGGCGGACTGACGCCTGATATGGTCGAGCAGCGCCTCGCGCCCGCCCTCGAAGCCATCCGCCGCATCAACGCGCTCAGCGACGGGCCCGAGGGCGGGGCGGGGCTGCCCTATCCGTTCATGGGCTTCGGGCGGAACTCCAACTCGTTCTTCTCCACCCTGCTGCGCGTGATGGGCTTCGACGAGCCCGCCTTCGCCAACCCGGCCTGGATCGTGCCGGGCGCACGGGGGCGCCTCCTGCCGGCGGATGTGGTCAGCGCCCTTCGCCCCGCGCCTTCGGCCTAGCTCCAGCCGCCGAGTCGCGCATTCGCAGGTGCGGCATCGAATAAGAGGTACGTCGGCCTCTCGTGGCGGCCGATCTTTCACCCGAATGTGATGCCCGCCGCATATTGGCGGACGTAATAGCGCGCCACGCATTGAATCGGGCCGCCGCCAACACGCGCAATTTTGATCTCTGGCCCCAAAGCCACAGCCGGAAGGGTGACTTTGTCTCAGGGCATGGCGGCAGTATTGCGCTCGCATGGGAGGACGGTATGTTCGCCCCAGCGTCAGCCCGGCGCTCGTTTCCAATCAATCCGCCCGCAGCAGTTTGCGGAGACGGGGACGCAGATCGTCACAGGAAACAGCCGATAGGCGCTGGGTGAACGGGGAGGAGACATGAAACAGCTCGTATCAGTGATTGCTTTGGCGTGCGCGCTTGGCGCCTGCCAAACAGTGCCAGTGGATGGCTCTACCTCGACGGCGGCGGCTGATGCTCCCGCTGGCGCGTGGCAGGCCAAACGCGGGCCGGACGGCGTACACCCCGACCTCAACGGTGTGTGGCAGGTCCTGAACCCGGCCAACTACAACATCGAGGCCCACCCGGCCTCGGCCGCGCTGCAGATGCGCGAAGGCCCCTACGTGCCCGTGCCGCACGCTTCGGTTGTCGCGCTCGGCGCCATCGGCGCCGTTCCGGCCGGCATCGGCATCGTCCAGGGCGACGGCAAGATCCCGTACACCCCGGAAGCCCTGGCCACCCGCGACGAGAACCGCGCCCGCGCGGTTGAGCTCGATCCCGAAGTCCATTGCTACCTGCCGGGCATCCCGCGCGCCAACTACATGGACAAGCCGTTCCAGATCTTCCACTCGGATTCGGCTGTGTTCTTCGCCTACGAATATGCCGGCGCCGTCCGCAACGTGTTCCTGCAGGATCCCGAAGATCCGCCGCTGGATTCGTGGATGGGCACGTCCTACGGCCACTGGGAAGGCGACACCTTCGTCGTGGAAGTCCGCGGCCTGCTGCCGGACACCTGGCTCGACCGTTCGGGCAACCACCACGGCTACGCCACCAAGGTGATCGAGCGCTGGACCCCGCTGTCCGACTTCCACATGCGCTACGAAGCCGAGGTCATCGACGAGGACGTCTATACGGCCCCGCTCAAGCTTTCGTTCGTCCTCTACAAGAAGATCGCGGAGGACGCCCAGCTTCAGCAGTTCAAGTGCGTCGAGTTCGTCGAGGAGCTGATGTACGGCCACCTCCGCAAGAACCCGCTGCCGGGTCCTGCCCTGGACCGCGCCAACCGCGAGGCCGAAGAGCGCAAGGCGGAAGGTAACTGACAGTCTGAAAGCGATTCCGTCGGGGTATGGTGCAGCCTGACCCCGACGGTTTTCAGTTTCCCTTGCGTTGAAGTTGTTGTGAACGGCCGCATCGACGAACGTCCGGTACGGCCAGAAGCAGCAAATACCGCCAGAAATCCCGCTTGAATCAGAGCAAAGCGGCGGACTGGCTCTCCTGGCTGGCCGTAATGCGGCAGGCAGGCGCGACACAGTTGGCATATTGAGCGCAACGGACGTACGGACTAAAACGAACCTGATTACAGGGGTGCTGGAACGGTCGGGCCACAGGCTGCAGTCCCCCCATCAAAAATCACGGCGGCGCCCACCCGTCGGATCTGGAGGAAGTAGATGAAGAACAAAGTTCGTCTCGTTGTTGCGGGTCTGGCCCTGGCCGCCCTGACGACCGTTGGCGCCGGAACGGCCGCCTACGCACACCACGCCTTCGCGGCCGAGTTTGACGCCGAGAAGCCCGTGCTGCTCAAAGGCAAGGTTGACCACGTCGAGTGGGTGAACCCGCACACCTGGATCCACATCAACGTTCCCGACGTTGACGGCACCGGCAAAGCCAAGGTCGGCACCACGTTCAACTGGGCTGTCGAAGGCGGCACGCCGAACACGCTCGTCCGCACGGGCGTCAACAAGAACTCGCTGAAGCCGGGCACGGAAGTTGTCGTCCGCGGCTACCAGTCGAAGGACGCGCTCTGCACGTCCGACTGGAAAGGCAAGAAGCTCAAGATCTCGACCTGCAAGGCCAATGGCCGTGACGTGACCTTCCCGAACGGTTGCAAACTGTTCGTCGGCTCGTCGGGCACGAACGCCCCGGATGACGGTTCGGATCCGGGCGAAGGCGGCGCCGCCAACAAGTGCACCGCGCTCTAACGCGGTTCCCTTGAGTTGGGCATAACGATTGGCCCGCCGTCCTCTGGACGGCGGGCCTTTTCGTTCTGGAAGGATTGCGTGCGGAAACACCGCGCGTGTTGAGGCAGACCCCGCCTATCTCGGCACGATCTGATCGAACACGATCCGCCAGCCATCCGCCGTCTGCGCCCAGATTCGCGTCGTGTAACCGCTGCCGCCATCCCATGTCGCGTCGCCAATCGTGAACGCCATGTCTCCCGCCTGCGACATCGCCAGACGTGCAGGCGCTGCATATCTGATGCTCGCGGGGTCCTGTCCGATCAGCTCGCGCGCAGCCTCCGCGCCCGTCGCAGGCGCAAGCCCTTCGCGCTGCACGCGCACGACCGGGGCCAGATAATCGCCCAGCGCCGCCGCGCCCTCCGTCCCGACCTGCGATGACAGCGCCGCGTCCTGCGCCAGCAGGCCCTTGTGAGCCTCCTCGATCGAGCCGGCCGAAACCGTCGCAGCAATCGCACTCACCGGCGCATCCGCCGCCGGCACAACGGTCGGCTCCACAACATCGATCCCGCCCTCGAACAGCCAGCGCAGATTGCCGTCCGCCTGCTTGTGCCACACCGTCAGGTAGTAGCCGAATGCCGCGCCATCGCCGTTGAACGGGCCGGCGGTAAAGCCGAAATCGCCCGCGGCGGACATGCCCGCGAATTCCGGCCCCCATGCCAGCGACGTGTCCCCGCGCACGTCGGGATGGATGTTCGCCGCGAACTCCAGCGCGCTCGATATGCCCTTCTGCAGCACCATGCCGTCCTTTGCGGCCCACACCGGATAGGAATCGATCCAGCCGATCCGCGCCGCGTCCGCCGCGAACGCCCGCTCCGCCGCGACCACCGGCTCGATCTGCGAGACGCCTGCCGCCGGCGCGCCAGCCGGGGCCTGCGTCGGCGAAGCGCTCTCCTCCGAACACGCACCCAGCAGGGCGAAGACGGATACGGCGAGGGCGGGGAGGAATGTGTTGCGCATGAAGTCACCGCGCCATGCTCCGCGAATTGCGTCAATAGGCGGAAGCCCCGTCCCCGATGCGGATACGAAAAGGCCCCGGAAGATTTCTCCTCCGGGGCCTGCGTTTTCGTCGATATCAGGCGTCGTCCGGTATCAGGCCGCGAAGCCGATCCACCGTCCGCCCGCCGCCACCGTCACCCAGCACAGCACCGAGAACAGCGCCACGAGCTTGGCCGTAGGCGTCGCCGCATCTGCGCGGCCGAGATAGATCTCGACCCCGTAGAGCACCGCCATGATGACCGCGCCTGCAATCGTGGCCGAGTAGGCGACCACGTCGAATTCAGGCTCATAAGTGTCGAACCCGACCACCGCATACATCAGGAACAGCCCGCCATAGAGCAGGGCGTAAGCGCCCGCTGCGATCCAGCGCGTCCGCACGCCATAGATCAGCAGGATGGCAAAGCCCGCCGTGATGGCGTGGAAGACGCCCGGCGCCGAGATCACGTCCGCCTGGAACACGCCCAGCGAAAGCAGCCAGAACGCCATGGCCACGGCCAGCGCGATCAGCACGCCCGTGGACGCTTTCCCTTCCTTCTTGGCGAGCGAATTGCTCACCCCGAACGAGAAGATGCACGCTGCGATCAGCGCCATCATCTTCACGAAGAACGGCACGGATGTGTAGAGCTTGTAGGAGTTCAGCATCCCGATGATGATCCCCGTGCCCAGCACGATGGCGAGACCGGAGATCAACCAGGGCCGCGTCGACTTCTCGAGGGCAGGCAACGTCTGCCCCGTAAGGTCCGTGCCCATCAGACGCAGGTTCAGCAGCAGAACGGCGCCGCCCATGAGGCCGAGGCCGACGAGGTGCAGCGCGCCGAACGGCGCATAGATGTCCTGCAGCATCGAGATCGGCCACACATTGGGCATGCCGGCCACGAAATCGGTGAACCCTGGAACCTGTCCCAGATATTGTTCGAATGTCATGGCGATCAGCCCTCCTGACCGGTCGTGGGTTGGGCGGGAGCAGCATCGGGCTCGGCCGGCGCCTCGTCTTCTGGCGGCGGATCTTCGGGAACTGCTTCCTCTTCGGTCACCGTCTCTTCTTCTTCGTAATACTCTTCGCCGCCGCCCGAGTTGTAGACCTCGCACTCCTGCAGCACATAGGCGAGCGAACCCGGCTCGGTCTTCTCGCAATAGAACCAGTCATACGCGATGAAGCGTCCGAAGATGATGACCAGGAGCCACGCGCTCAGCGAGATCGCCCCGGAAAGCTTGACCGGCAGCGGAATGCTCGGCGTGCGTCCATGCACGTAGATGAACAGCGACACCATCGCGACGGCCGTCAGCGCAAGGCGCGTCCACACGATCAGGCTGAGATCGACATCCGTGATCGGGAAGGTGCCAAGCAGCAGCACAGCAGAGGCAAGGAATGCCCACAGCGCAGGTCCGCTGCGCGCCTTGGCGGGCACGTCCGCGTCCGGCGGGATCGTATCCCACTCCGTCTCCGATTTCTGCACCTTGTAGTGGAACCAGAGGATGTTGACCGCCGCCACGATCAGGAAGACGATTTTCAGCCTGAACCAGATGTTGTGGTAATACATCATCGGGTCGCGGCCGACGAAGGCGATCACCCCGGTGAGAATCATCACCGCGAACGAGATCACCGTGATCGGCAGCACCTTCTCGTTCAGCCGCGACAGCGGAACGTTGCGAAACGCCACGCCCAGCATGCGAAGGTCGATCAGCCAGATCGTCCCGGCGAAGAACATGATCGTCAGCACATGCGTGCCTTCGATGATGTTCCACATGAACAGCGACTGGTGCAGCTGGTGCGACCAGGACAGGCCATCCTCGGTAAAGCGTCCGAGGTCCTCCCGTATCCAGTTTACAAAATCGTGCAGCAAATCCGGTCTCTCCCCTTATGGCGCCGCATTTACGGTCGCCTGGAAATTTCGTTACCCGCCTGATGCCGATCAAACCGGCGGAGGCAAGTTTGGGTGGCTCTACTGGTTCGGCGGCGGCGCCCGGTTGGGCAGGGGGGGCAGCGTCGCGCGCGGCCCGGCCACATTCCCGGAAATGTATTTGTTATGGCAGGACGTGCATGCTTGGTAGATTTCGCCGCCCGCGTCGAAGAATGCCTGCTTGTCGCGCGCCAGGGCCGTGGCCTGCGCCTTCTTCGCCGCATCATAGAGCATGTGGGAGAAGTCCACCCAGTCACGCTCGTCGGAGTAAGGCCGCCCCGGCAGCAGCAGCGCATTGGCCGATTCCGCCAGCGTGAACGCGGCGCTCTCCGCGCCCATCCATCCCGCCTCGTCCGTGGGGAACAACTCGTGGATGCCGGCTGAGTCGATGATCCAGCCCTGCGCGTTCCACACGCCCCAGGCGCTGTAATCGACGACGTGCGCCATCAGATCCTTGAAGTTGGTGTCGGTCTTGAAGTCGGCGATCGTCGCCCCGCCCATACCCTCGACGGGGTCGCCAACGGGGGCGCTCGAAACGCCGGATGAATTGTCGGAACAGGCGGCCATGGCAAATGCCAGCGCCAACGCCACGATAGAGCGGGTCATCGTCTCTCCCTCTTGCGCGTATGGGCGAGCGGCGTGTTCGCCATTCCCGCTTTCACCGCGCAATCATTCTCCACCTCGACACTGGGTAACCCGCTCTCCAGAGGCATGCCATTGCCGAGGTGTCGCACGTAGTAGACTTTGAACGCGGGCACGGGGCAAGTCCCGTCGGTCGCGACCCATTGATCGGGGTGGGACTTTCCACCCGCGCGGGAAGCGCGCTAGAGCCACTATACATAAAGCCGCCGGAACGCGGCCGCTCGGGGAGGAGACACTGTCATGGCCTACATGAGACGCAGCTTCATTGCCGCAGGTGCGGCATTGGCTTTCGCACTTGCGAGCGGTTGCCAGAGCGCACCGACCGTCGCCGATCCCTATGCGTCCTCGCTCGTCGCGGGCGATGCAACCGTGCTGGGTTTCGACCCGGCCAAGCTCGGCGAAATACGGAAAGCGCTTAACGAGGACGTGATCAGCGGGAAAATCCCCGGCGCGTATCTGCTCATCGCGCGCCACGGGCAGGTCGCCTTCTCGCAGGGCTTCGGCGTCCAGGGTCCGGGCCAGTCCACGCCCATGTCGGAAGAGACCATCTTCCGCATCTTCTCGATGACCAAGCCCATCGTCACGGTCGCCGCCATGTCGCTCGTCGAGGACGGCAAGCTCTCGGTCGACGATCCGGTTTCCAAATATCTGCCTGAATACGCCAACCTCACCGTGATCCAGGCTGACGGCACGACCCGGCCGGCGCAGACGCCGATGCTGGTCAGACACCTGATGTCCCACACTTCGGGCCTCATTTACGGCTTCATCCAGCCCAACACGCCGCTCGGCAAGCAGTATGCCGAGGCCGGCGAGGGCGACCCTTCCAAGACCGCGCGCGAACAGGCGAAGATCTTCGCCGGCCTGCCGCTCGCCGCCGAACCGGGCACGGCCTGGAACTACTCGCGCTCCACCGATGTCCTCGGCGCTGTCGTCGAAGTCGCCGCCGGCAAGTCGCTCGACCTCGTGGTCGCCGAACGTGTCACCGGCCCGCTCGGCATGACCGACACGAAGTTCTTTCAGCCGGCCGGCCAGTCCGCCCGCTTCGCCCAGTCGAAGCACAACGACCCGCTCTATTACGACTACGCCACGCCGGTCGCCTTCCTGCAGGGCGGCGGCGGTCTCTCCTCGACGCCGGAAGACTATCTCCGCTTCGCCGAGATGCTCCGCAATGGCGGCGAATATCGCGGCGTCCGCATCATCGAGACTGCAACGCTCGATCGCATGCGTATTGCAGAAACCGACGCGGCTATCCGCCAGAAGGGCCTTTTCTTCCCCGCCATGGGGCCCGTCGCCAACACGATGGAATTCGGCCTCGGCTTCTCGCTCGTCACCGACGACACCAAGCAGCGTCCCGGCAACGGCACATTCTCCTGGAACGGCATCGCCGGCACCGAGTTCTGGGTCGATCCCAAGAACGACCTCGTCATGGTCTTCATGATCCAGGACCGTGCGCTGCTCGCCGAATACCAGCGCAAGAACCGCGCATGGATCTACGACGCACTCGTGAAGCCGTAGGCTCGCACAACATCATGGATGGAAAGAGCGGCTCCACCGGGCCGCTCTTTTTCTTTGGTCTACTGTGCTGCCGAGGCATGCTCCCGGCTTTCCGCCTTCGTCGCCGAGCTTGCCGAAGGACGCCCTGGCCGGGATGACAAGCCACGGGGGGAGCTCTAGTCAGGCCCACATGATTGATAGTTACCTGATGATCGTCATCGGCGGCGCCGTCGTTGCGGGCTTCGTGCAGGGCCTCTCGGGCTTTGCCTTCTCGCTCGTCGCGCTGTCGATCTGGGCGTGGGTGCTGGCCCCGCAACTCGCCGCGCCCATGGCCGTGTTCGGCTCGCTCGTGGGCCAGCTTGTCGCCCTCCCGCTCACCTGGAAGGGCACGGACCTCAGACGCTTGGCGCCATTCGTCATCGGCGGCCTCATCGGCGTGCCGCTCGGCATCGTGTTGCTCGGGGTGCTCGATCCGGCGGGCTTCAAGCTCGCGCTCGGCATCGTGCTGCTGATCTACTGCCCCGCCATGTTCTTCGTTCCCGCCACGCTTCGCGTCACCTGGGGCGGCAAGATCGCCGATGCCGTCTCCGGCTGGCTCGGCGGCGTCTTCGGCGGCATAGGCGGCCTGGCCGGGGCCGCCCCCACGCTCTGGTGCACGCTGCGCGGCTGGGACAAGGACACCCAGCGCGGCGTGATGCAGACGTTCAATATCGCGATGCACATCGCCACGCTCACCGGCTACGTCATCGCGGGCAACGTCATCACGATGGAAACGCTCGGTCTCTTCGCGATGATCGCACCCGCGCTGATCGTGCCCGTGCTGCTCGGCGCGCTGCTGTTCCGCAGGCTCAACCAGCTGGCTTTCCGCCGCCTCGTCCTCGCGCTGCTGTTCGCCTCCGGCCTCGTGCTGACTGTCTCCAGCCTGAGCGCGATGTTCTAGAAGCGCAGCATCACTCCGCCGGCGTCATGACTTCCTGAGGCGAAGCAAGCTCCTCGCGCGCCAGCTTGCGCTCGACGTCGCGCGGACTGCCCGTGCGCCGCGCCAGCATCGCGTAGGCCGCCGGCACCAGAATCAGCGTCACGATCATCGCCGTCGCCACCCCGAACAGGATCACGATGCCGATGGCCGCGCGCGTCTCCGACCCGGCGCCATGACTGAAGATCAGCGGGATCGCGCCCGCGATAGCCGTCAGCGACGTCATCACGATCGGGCGGAAGCGGGTGAGGGCGGCTTCCCTCAGGGCCGCGCCGAACTCCTTGCCCTGGTCACGCAACTGGTTGGCGAACTCGACGATCAGAATGCCGTTCTTCGCCGCCAGTCCCACGAGCATGATCAGGCCGATCTGCGTGTAGATGTTCAGCGAGTTGCCCGTCAGCCAGATGCCCAGCAAGCCGCCGCCAATGGTTGCCGGCACGCACAGCATGATGACGAACGGGTGGGTCCAGCTCTCGAATTGCGCCGCCAGCACAAGGAACACCACCAGGATGCCGAAGCCGAACACGAACAGGATGCTCTCGCCCGCGCGTTTGTAGTCGAGCGACTGGCCCTTGTAGTCGATGGCCGCTTCTTCCGGCAGGACTTCGCGGGCGATCCGCTCCATTTCGTCGAGGGCCGCGCCCAGCGACACCCCCGGATCGAGGTTGGCGTTCACCGTGATGGCGCGCACGCGGTTATAGCGGTTGAGCTGGCGCGAGTCCGCCATTTGCTCGACATTGACGAGGTTCGACAGCGGGATCAGCTGCCCCGTCCGGGCCGAGCGCACATAAATGCTCTCCATGTCGGACGGCGTCGCCTGTTCGCTCCGCTCGCCCTCGAAGATCACATAGCGTTCCTCGCCGTTCTGGATGAACGTGCCGACACGCTTGGAGCCCAGCATGGTCTGCAGCGTCGAGCCGATCTCCTGCACGGTCACGCCAAGGTCGGACGCGCGCGCGGTATCCACGTTCACGCGATACTGCTGCTGCGTTTCCTTGTAGTCCCAGTCGATCTGGTTGATGCCCGGATTGTTGGCGTTCAGCGCATCGACGAACGTGTTGCGCCACTCGACCAGGGATTGATACGACGGTCCCTTGATCACGAACTGGATCGGCTTGCCGCCGCCCGGTCCGCGTCCGAAGCCAGACGGCATGTTCGCGAACGCGCGCACGCCCGTGATGTCGCTCAAGCGGCGGTTGATGTCGTTGACGATCTCGAACCCGTTGCGGCGATGGCCCCACTCGGTCAGCACGATCTGGATCGAGCCGGAGTTGAAGCTGCCGCCGGGGCCGAAGCCGCCCGGCGCGCGAACCGAAATGCCCTCGATCTCGCCCCCGTCGACCAGCGGCAGGAGGCGCGCCTCGATCTGTTCGATGAAGGGCTGCATGTATTCGAACGATGCGCCTTCCGGGCCCGAGATCATCACCTGGAACGAACCGCGATCCTCGCTCGGCGTGTATTCGCCGGGGATCTGCGTGAACAGGAAATAGCTGCCGCCCAGCGTCGCGAAGAACGCGATGGCGATCAGGATGGGCCGCTTCACGGTCGCGTCGTACACGGCGCCATAGCCATTGCGCAGCTTCGCGAAAGTGCGGTCGACAAAGCCCGCGAAGCCCTTGGGCTTCTCGTGCGTGACATGCGCCTTCAGCAGTTTGGACGCCATCATTGGCGAGATGGTCAGCGCCACCAGCATCGAGAAGGCGATCGCCGCCGCAATGGCGATGGCGAACTCGGTGAACAGGCGGCCCACCTGGCCCTGCATGAAGGTGATCGGCACGAACACCGCGATCAGCACCATGGTGGTGGCGACGACGGCAAAGCCCACCTGGCGCGTGCCGCGATAGGCCGCGACCAGAGGCGTCTCGCCATATTCCTCGATGCGGCGGTGAATGTTCTCCAGCACGACGATGGCGTCATCGACCACGAGGCCGATGGCCATGACCAGCGCCAGCAGCGTCAGCATGTTGATCGACAGGCCCAGCGCCAGCAGCACGGTGAACGCCGCAATCAGCGAAATCGGAACGGTGATCGCCGGGATGATCGTCGCCTTGAAGTTGCCGAGGAAGACGTAGATCACGCCGATAACCAGCACCACGGCGATTCCGAGCGTCAGGAAAACCTCGTTGATCGCCGCGTTGACGAACACCGAACCGTCGAAGTTGATCTTGAGGTTCATGTCCTCGGGCAGGGTGGCCGCCACTTCGGCTGCGCGCTGACGCGCCACCTTGGCGACTTCCACCACATTGGCCACCGACTGCTTCACGATGCCGATGCCGATTGTGTCGAGTCCGTTGGCGCGGAAGATGCTGCGGTCTTCCTCGGCGCCGGCTTCCACGCGGGCCACGTCGCCCAGGCGAACCACGACGCCGTCGCCGCCCTTGGCGACGACCAGTTGCGCGAATTCCTCGGCCGTGCGGAAGGGCCGTTCGATACGGTTGGTGAAGATCAGGTCCTGCGAGGTCAGCGACCCCGCCGGCGTTTCCACGTTCTCGGTGCGCACCGCGCGCTCGATGTCGCTGACGGTAAGGCCGCGCGCGGCGATGGCGCGGCGGTCGAGCCACACGCGCATCGCCGGCGTGCGCTGGCCGCCGATCATAACGCGGGCGACGCCGTCGATGGAGGAGAAGCGGTCGACCAGATAGCGCTCGGCGAAGTCCGTAAGTTCGAGCGGCGTCCGCGTTTCGGAAGCGAGGCGCATCCACAGCACGGTCTCTTCCGATGCGTCGGCTTTCTGCACGTCTGGTGGGTCGGCTTCCTGCGGCAGCATCCTCAGAATGCCGCCCACGCGGTCGCGGATGTCGTTGGCGGCGGAGTCCATGTTGCGCGAAATGTCGAACTCGATCGAGATCGCCGACATGCCGTCCTGGCTGGTCGAGTTGATGAAACGAATGCCCTCGACGCCGGCAATCCGGTCCTCGATCACTTCCGTCAGGCGCGTTTCCACGACGTTCGCGGAGGCGCCGGCATAGCTGGTCCGCACCGAAACGATGGGCGGGTCGATGTCGGGGTATTCGCGCAGCGCAAGTCGCGTGAACGACACAAAGCCGATCGCCACCAGCAACAGGCCGATAACGGTCGCGAAGACGGGCCGCTTGATCGAGACATCAGACAGCAGCATTGGGGCGCCTCCCGGCGAGAGTTAGGCGAGTTGCTGGGCCAGATTTACTGGGCCAGTTTCACTGGGCGAGGCCCGACTTGTCCGTGGTTCCCTGGCCCGAAGCGATGGCGGAGCCGCCGCCCGTGGGCGAGCCCGGCGCAATCTGAACGGCGCCGCCGGGGCGCACCTTCAGAACGCCGTCGGTGACAACCATCTGGCCGCTCTCGAGTCCGCTCAGCACCTCGACGACGCCCGGCTCGCGCATGCCGATGGTGATCTCGGTCTTGCGCACCGTCGCCGGCTGCTTGTCGGTCTCGATCACGAACACGAAGTTCTTGGAGCCCTCGGCGATCACGGAAATCTCAGGCGCCGAAAGCGACGTGCGCGGCTGAGAGGCCAGCGCGACTGACATCGACGTTCCCGCCTTGAGCGCGCCGTCGCTGTTGGGTAGCGTCGCGCGAACCTTCACGGCCAGCGTCACCGGGTCGATCGCATTGTCGATGGACGTCAGCTTGCCCACGAAATTGCGGCCCGGCATGTCCTTGGTGTTCGCCCTGATCTCGAGACCCGCGCGCAGCGAGGTGAGGTAGATCGACGGGACGCCGAATTCGAGGCGCATCTGGCTGTCGTCGATCAGCGTCGCGACGGGCTGGCCGGGCGAGACATACGCGCCGACACTGACCTGCCGGAAGCCCAGCACGCCGCTGAACGGCGCCGTGAGAACCCGGTCGCGCAGGCGCGCCTGGATCGAGGCGACGTTCGCGGTCGCTGCCTCGAAGGCGGACTTGGTGCGCTCCAGCTCCAGCTGGGCAATGGCGTCGTTGGCTGCGAGGCGCTGGTTGCGCTCATATACCAGCTTGGCGTTGGCTTCGGTCGCGCGGGCCGCTTCCAGCAGCGCGTTCTCTTCCTCGCTGACGAGCGTCATCAGGACCTTGCCGCGTGTCACGCGCTGGCCGTCCTCGAAATAGATTGCCGTCACACGGTCCGCCGCGTTGGCCGTGAGGATAACGCGCTCGAGCGGCTCAAGCGTGCCGAGCGCTTCGATGCGGCTGGAGAAAACCTTGGGCGCAACTTCCATCGCGCCAACCGGCGTCACGGGGGCGCCGCGGCCGCCGCCCGGCCCGCCGGGGCCGCCAGGCCCGCCGCCGGGTCCGCCCGTGGCCGTCGCCGCGTTATGGCCGTCGCCATTCATCATCGAGAAACCGATCGCGGCGGCGCCCAGCACCGCTATGGCGACCGCCCCGATGACGACGTTGCGTTTGGTCAGCAACATGAAAAAGCGACTCCACCACCAGACTACATACCGTCAGGCCGCGCTGCCACCCGCAGTACGGCTCTCTTTTTAGTTCCCATACGCGCCTGCTGCGCCTTTTGGCCTGCGGCCTCCAGACGCGGATTGAGCACAGCTGATGACGATCCCGCGAGCGGGCCGTCAGCGCTGCACGTTTTGGCAGGAGCCGACTGAACCTTTCGCCGGACCATAAAGCGTGGGGCTTGAAATTCGGTCAACGACGCTGGGGCAAACCCGCTCTGCGCAAGGTTCAAATAGCCGTGAAGCAAGGCGAAAGTCAGGCAGGGCGGCCGTGCGGGTTCCCGATCACGCTCCAGTCATCCCCGACGCCTGCCCCGGAGGGCGAATCCGGTTGACAGTTGTTCGGCCGGGGAGGGAAGACCGGACGGTATACCGCCGTGCGAGGCGGGCAAAAAAAATCGATAAAGAGGGACGCAAAATGACATACCGGAAGCCCGTGTCGCCCATGTCGCCCGTCCGTGTGCTGCTGATGGCCTCCACCGCCATCGCGCTTGCCGGCGCCGCCTTCGCCCAGCAGCCCCCCGCCGACAGCGCCCCCGTCGATGAGGGGCGTGACGTCGTCGTCATCGTCGGCAGCCAGATCGTCGGCGCCCGGCCCACCGAGGCCTTGCCGGTCACGGTCGTCGGCGAGGAAGACCTCGACGCCATCGCCGCCGCCTCGGGCGACGATCTGTTCCGCTCCATCCCGCAACTCGGCGACGTCGCCTTCAACACCACGCGCACCATCGGCAGCCTCAACGACGCGCGGGGCGACACCGCCTCGATCAACCTGCGCGCCCTGGGAACCGGCAACACGCTGGTCCTCCTCAACGGCCGCCGTATGGTCAACCATCCGGGCACCCAGGCCGAGAACCTCGTCCCGGTTGTCACCGTCAACACCAACTCCATCCCCACGATGGGCGTCCGCCGCATCGAGGTCCTGCTCGACGGCGCTTCGGCCCTCTACGGCGCAGACGCGGTGGCCGGCGTGGTGAACACCGTCCTCAAGGACAATCTCGAAGGCTTCACCCTCGATCTCACCTACGGCAATGAAGAGGGAGCAGGGGCCGAAGAATTCACGGCTGCGATGGAGTTCGGCGTCTCCTCGGATGACGGCCGCACCAACCTGTCCGTCCTCGCCTCCTACTTCACCCGCGATCCCATCTTCGCCCGCGATCGCGACTTCACCGCCAGCGCCGACCTGCGCTCGCGCCTGCCGGCCCCGTGGGCGACGGATTCGGTCGCCGCCAACTTCAACAACACCTCGATCACGTCCGCCTGGGGCATTTTCGACCGTTACTCGGCCGGCAACATCCAGGTGGACGGCGTCAACATCGCCAACGCCAACGGCCAGTTCCATATCCGTCCGTCCGCGCTCGGCGGCTGCACCGCCTCGCTCAGCGCCGACGTCTGCATCGGCTCCACCTCCACGCGCCCGCAGGACACGCGCTACGACGGCAACGCCAACACCACCGTCACCAACGGAGTTGACCGCTACAACGCCTTCGCCTTCCTCAACCACGAGTTCGACGGCGGTCTTGAGCTGTTCGCCGAGGCGGGCGTCTATCTTGCGGACTCGGTCGGTTATCGCGAAGCCGCCCCGATGCTCGGCGCCGTGCCGGTCGTCGTTCCGGCTTCGAACTACTACAACCCGTTCGGCAATGTGGGGTCGCCCCATCGCCTGGCGGGCTATGCCGGGCCGGGTCTCGATCTGGTGCTCGGCTCGCTCACCGGCACGGCCGCCTATCGTCCGATCGACGCCGGCCCGCGCAAGACGGAAGTCGAGAACCTGTCCTCGCGCGTCCTTGCCGGCCTGCGCGGCGATTGGGAC
This sequence comes from uncultured Rhizobium sp., assembly GCA_964529555.1. Lineage (GTDB taxonomy): Bacteria > Pseudomonadota > Alphaproteobacteria > Caulobacterales > Hyphomonadaceae > UBA7672. Next base: position 1,883 of record CAZGWV010000017.1, on the reverse strand, counting down.
GGCTGGAACTGGGAATCGGCGGTGCTCTATTCGATGGCCGCGTCCGAGGACAAGGAGAACCGCATCTCCAACACCCTGTTCCAGGAAGCGCTCTCCTGGGACACGCCCGACGCCTACAACCCGTTCAGCGGCGGCTGCGCGACGGATTATTCGGCCGGCGACTGCACGCCCAGCCAGCGCGCCGCGATCGACTATTTCACCGTGCCGGTCTTCCGCCGCAACGAGACGTCCATCGCCTCGTGGGACTTCAAGCTGTCGCGCCCTGACATGTTCACGCTCTGGGCGGGTGATGTCGGCGCCGCCTTCGGTATCGAAGCGCGCCGCGAAACTTTCAAGGACGATCGCGATCCGCGCCAGGACGGCACGGTCATGTTCGTCGATGCGATCAGCGGCCTCACCACGATCGACCTCCAGGGCAACAACCAGACGCTCGACACGTCCGGCTCGCGCACCATCCAGTCGGCTTTCGTCGAATTCCAGGTGCCGCTGGTCTCGCCCGAGATGAACGTGCCTCTCGCCCAGTCTATCGACATGCAGCTGGCCGTCCGCCACGAGAATTTCGATACGTTCGGCGGCGTCACCAAGCCCAAGGTCGCGCTGTCGTGGCGCCCGTTCGACTCGCTGCTGATCCGTTCGGCCTGGTCGGAAGGCTTCCGCGCCCCCAACCTCCAGCAGCAATATGAAACCGGCCTGCTGCGGTCCAACAACCGCACCGACTACATCCGCTGCGAGGCGGCTGTGCGTCAGGCGGCCAACAACAGCCAGCCGCTGCCGGTCTTCACGACCAACTGCCCGAGCGTCTCTCCCGCATCCCCGGTTATCTCGAACCGCCAGGGCAGCGCGGCGCTGAAGCCGGAAGAATCGACCAACACGACGTTCGGCTTTGTCTTCGAGCCCGATTTCATCCCGTCGGAGTGGGGCTCCTTCACCTTCACCGCCGACTGGTGGCGCGTGGAGCAGGAGAATGTGATCGGCATCTTCGGCGATCTCAACCACGTCCTGCTCGACTATGTGCTGCGTCTCGATGGCGGGTCCAACCCGGCCGTCCTGCGCGCCGCGCCGGACGCCGATGATATTCTGGCCTTCCAGGGCACCGGCCTCACCGCGGTCGGCGACATCATCATGGTGGACGACAACTACCTCAACCTCGACCAGCGCACGGTCGAGGGCGTCGATCTCGGCTTCTACTACAATCTCGACGGCACCCCGATCGGCGACTTCTCGTTCCGCATCAACGCCGCCTATCTCGACAAGTTCTTCCAGGACGTGTCGCCCAACGGGCAGATCATCAACGCCGCCGCTGCGGCGGGCGATATCCCGTCGGTGCTGTCGGTTTCGGGCGAGGGCAATCTGGTCCGCGACTTCGGCCGCCCGGAATGGCGCTACACCTCGGCGCTCACCTGGCGCATGAACGAGTGGGGCGCCGGCTGGTTCACCAGCTATGTCGGCGACGTCTTCGACGACTTCAACGTCCTCTCGACCACGGGTGCGCCCTGGATCATCGAAGACTACCAGACGCACAATCTCTACGTGCAGTACGAGTTCCAGCACGAAACGGATTCGCCCACGCGCGTCCGCCTCGGCGTGCGCAACATCTTCGACGAGACCCCGCCGCTGGCCGACACCAGCTTCGGCTATCTCGGCGATCTGCACTCCGCCCAGGGCCGCTTCGTCTACGCCAACGTGCGGAAAACGTTCTGATCCGGGTCTGATCTGGAGACCAAAAATGAAGGCGCGGCGGTTCACCCGCCGCGCCTTTGTCTTTCCCGATTCGGATAGGGCGTTGGCTCGCGCCCTAGAGCAAGTTGCGCAAAAGATGGATCGGCGAGCCCGATGCCTCGTCCTTCGACAGGCTCAGGATGAGGCATCTCTCTCTTCGTCAG
>CAZGWV010000016.1:0-46874 GCA_964529555.1 uncultured Rhizobium sp. | reverse complement strand
TGGGCCAGCACCTCATCCGTCACGGCAAGCCGGATCGCGCGTTTCGGAATGTCGATCTCGATCGTGTCGCCCTCTTCAACCAGCGCGATCAGGCCGCCCGCCGCCGCCTCGGGCGAGGCGTGCCCGATGCTGAGGCCGGACGTGCCGCCCGAGAACCGGCCATCCGTCAGCAAGGCGCACACTTTCCCGAGCCCGCGCGATTTCAGGTAGGTCGTCGGGTACAGCATCTCCTGCATGCCCGGTCCGCCCTTGGGACCTTCGTAGCGAATGACGACAACATCGCCCGCGACGATCTTGTTGTTGAGGATCGCGGCAGCCGCCTCGTCCTGGCTTTCGAACACGCGCGCGCGGCCGGTGAACTCCCAGATCTCTTCATCGACGCCGGCCGTCTTCACGATGCAGCCCTTCTCCGCGATGTTGCCGTACAGCACCGCGAGACCGCCATCCTTCGTGAACGCATTCTCCTTCGACCGGATCACGCCCTTGACGCGATCCTTGTCCAGCTCCGGCCAGCGCTTCTCCTGCGAGAACGCCACCGTGGTGCGCACGCCGCCCGGCGCCGCCTTGAAGAAGGTCGCGACGTCTTCGTCGTTCGACTGGCGAATGTCCCAGTAGGAAATCGCATGGCCCAGCGTCGGCGAATGCACCGTGCTTGTGTCCGTATTCAGAAGGCCGCCGCGCGCCAGCTCGCCGAGGATGCCCATGATGCCGCCCGCGCGATGCACGTCCTCGATGTGAACCGTGGAGACAGCCGGCGCGACCTTGCAGATGCACGGCGTCACGCGCGAGATGCGGTCGATATCGTCCATCGTGAAATCGATGCCGCCTTCCTGCGCCGCCGCCAGAATGTGCAGCACCGTATTGGTCGAGCCGCCCATCGCCACGTCGAGCGCCATGGCGTTCTCGAACGACTGCTTCGTCGCCACATTGCGCGGAAGCACGCTCATGTCGTCCTTCTCGTAATGGCGGCGCGCAATGTCCACGATCAGGCGGCCAGCGCGCTTGAACAGACGCTCGCGATCCTTGTGCGTGGCGACCACCGTGCCGTTCCCCGGCAGCGACAGCCCCAGCGCCTCCGTCAGACAATTCATCGAGTTCGCCGTGAACATGCCCGAGCACGAGCCGCATGTGGGGCAGGCTTCGGATTCCACCGCCGCCACCTGCGCATCCGAAATGCGATCGTCACCCGCCTGCATCATCGCATCGATCAGATCGAGCTTGTGCTCCTTGGCGACACCGGTCTTCTCATCCTTCCAGACGACCTTGCCGGCCTCCATCGGCCCGCCCGAAACGAACACCGCCGGAATGTTGAGCCGCATTGCAGCGTTCAGCATGCCCGGTGTGATCTTGTCGCAATTGGAGATGCAGACCATCGCATCGGCGCAGTGCGCATTGACCATGTATTCCACCGAGTCCGCGATCAGGTCGCGGCTCGGCAGCGAGTACAACATGCCGCCGTGGCCCATCGCGATGCCGTCATCGACCGCGATGGTGTTGAACTCCTTCGCGACGCCGCCCGCCGCCTCGATCTCGCGCGCAACCAGTTGGCCCATATCCTTCAGGTGGACGTGGCCGGGCACGAACTGTGTGAACGAGTTTACGACCGCAATGATCGGCTTCGAGAAGTCGCCATCCTTCATGCCGGTCGCGCGCCAGAGAGCACGGGCGCCGGCCATGTTGCGGCCAAAGGTGGTGGTGCGTGAACGGTAAGCGGGCATGGCCCTAGCTAAAAAGGCAAAATAGCCCTTTTCGCAAGGGAAAAGAGCGGCCTTGCAGCGAAGTTGTGCCTTCAAATCCCCTATTCGTGGGCGTTAGCCCAACCTCACCACATGCCCATCCTGCGGGCTCGCCTTGCCTGAAGCGAGTTCGGTGAACACCTTGCCTGCCGCTTCAAGGCCGTTGTGCTCCACAACGCGCGTCGTCTTCGCGGCGGTCGGCAGGAAAGCAGCCCATGCCGCACCGACTTTCTGCCCGAAACCGGCAGGGCCCCAATCGGCAAGCCGCTTCTTCACCACGTCCGGCGCGAAGAACATGACGGGCTGCGGCCCGGCCAGCGGGACATCCGGGCGCGGCGCGTCCCAGTGCGTGGCGCCGACTGCGCAGCTGTATTTCAGGTTGTCCGCAAACCGCGCATGCACATCCGCGCGCACACCGGCATTCCCCGCAATGTCCACGAACACGCTCGGCGTCGCGCCATCCATGCCGCTCACGGCATCATACGGCAGAACCGCGTCATAGAAGCCGAGCCCTTTCGTGTAGGCGACATTCGACGGCGACGTCAGTCCCACCACCTTCGCCTCGCCACGCGCCTTCAGCAGCTGGGCGGACGCATAGGCGGTCTTCGACGAAGCGCTGGAGAACAGCACCTGCTTCGCGCCGAAATACTCGGCGTCCGCCACGAAATCGTCGATCAGGAATGACGTGGTGAACAGCGGACGGAACAGAACCTGCTCAGCCTCCGTCTTCTGCGTATACAGCGGATCGCCAGCGTTGAAGACATAGCCGTTATAAACAGGCGCCAGTCCCTGCCGATGTGCGCTCTGATCGGCAAACGCGCCGTTCTTCTTCTCGCCGGGCTTCACAACGAACGTATCCGACATGGGCAGATAACCATAGACGCGCTCGCCCACCGCGATGGCTGGCGACCTGCTCTCGACCGCGGTGGCAAAGCCCCAGACAGGCACGCGGCCCCAACCCTCTTCCGGTGAGGGATAGAACTGCCAGTATTTGAGGAAGTCGCCCGCCGCGCCGTACGTGACGTTGTTGGCGGTCAGCGAGAACAGATCGACCTTCAGCCGCGCCTCGCCATCGTTCAGCGGCGCCGGCGCGCCTGATGTCAGCTTCGTCTGCGCCAGCGCGCCCTTCTTTACCAGCAGGTCCATCGCATCTCTCCCTAATCGCGCAGCAGTATCTTGCCGGGGTAAATCGGTCCCGCGCCGCGCGTTTTCCTCCACGCGCCGATGACCGTTTCGGCTTCCCCACCCTTGTGGTCCGGCGCCCAGCGCGAACAGGCATCCGCCGCCCATCCGAACACATTCCCGCCCAGCGCCAGCGGCGCGATTTCCAGCCCCGATGTTCCAGGCTTGCGTTTGTGCATGGCGCTGCTCCCTGCTCACGCGACCTTCGCGCGTTGCGGGAGGCATGGGAAGGGGGAACCGTCCGCTGGGCCGCCCTCACTCGTCCACGTAGATGCCGACCTCGCGCTTGCCGCTTGCGTCGGCACGCCCGCGGAACATGCCCTCGGTGTTCATGCTCAGCGCAACGGAACCGTCATGGTTCAGCACGATCACGCCGCCCGTGCCGCCCAGCGCTTTCACCTCGTCCAGCGTCACGCTCGCCGCCTGTTCCGCGCTCATGCCCTGCATCGCTACGCGCGCGCAGATCATGCGCGCCACGCCGACCCGGATGAAGTACTCGCCATCGCCCGTGGCAGACACAGCGCACGACGCATTGTCGGCATAGGTGCCGGCGCCGATCACCGGGCTGTCGCCCACGCGACCCGGCGGCTTGGCATTCATCCCGCCCGTCGATGTCGCCGCCGCAAGATTGCCCTGTGCGTCCATCGCCACGGCGCCCACAGTGCCATAGCGGTCCATCGGGGTCACCTGCCCCGCCATCGCGCGCTCAAGCTGCTGCTTGCGGCGCGGCGTGATGAAATAGTCCGGCGGAACGATATCGAGGCCGGCGGCCGCCGCCATCTTGTCCACCTCCGGCCCCGCAAACATCACGCGCCCGGATTTCTCCATCACATGACGCGCCGCGCGGATCGGGTTCTTCACCGTGCGCACCTGCGCCACCGCGCCCGCGCTGCGATCGCGCCCGTCCATGATCGAGGCATCCAGCTCCGCCACGCCCTCGCGCGTCAGCACGGCGCCGCGCCCGGCATTGAAGTTCGGATTGTCCTCCAGCACGCGCACCGCCGCCTCGACCGCATCCAGCGCCTCCCCGCCATTTGCCAGCACTTTCGAGCCTGCCTCCAGCGCATCGTTGAGGCCGGCGCGATAGGCCGCGTCCATCTCGGGCGTCATCTCGGCGCGGCGCATCACGCCCGCCCCGCCATGAATCAGCAACGTCCATCCAGGCTTGGCCACAGGCGTCTCCATGTTCGCACATGCAGAGAGCGCTGCGGCCAGCAGGCCGGCGACCAGAATCCTCATGGCGAGCGCTCCTCCGCAAACAGGCGAAGGTTAGACCGCTCCGAGAGGCATAGCTAACCTATTTCGGGGCGCGCGAAGCGGCCGTGCGCTGATTTCATCCTTCGAGACGATTGGCGCTTTGCGCCAATCCCTCAGGATGAGGGCGGCGCGCTTTGATAGGGCGCGTCAACGGGAGCCGGCCTCATCCTGAGGGATCGCCGAAGGCGATCGTCTCGAAGGATGCGCTCAACGCCCCTATCCTCCCCGCCCCCGCACCCCGCTGCAAATACCCGTGATCCGCTTTCCGCGCGGCCCGCGCTGTTACCTGCAGAAGGGCAACTTTGGAGGGACGAATATGAAACGCACTATCCTGACGGCCATCGCAGCCTTCGCCATATGCCTTACCGGCACGCCTGCCGTCGCGCAGGGCGGCAATAGCGAGTTTCACGGTCTGTGGAACTGCAATTTCACCTATACGGAGCTGGACCAGAACGGGAACCGCAAATCCGGTTTCGTGCGCTACTACCAGATTCAGGTGAACGCCAACAACACCTACCAGGTGCAGGGCTACACGCCGGGCGTGTATGGAAACGACCCGTTCCAGAGCCAGGGACAATGGAAGGTGGAGCAGGGATTCTTCTCCGCCACCGGCCCCGAATACGGCCCGAACGTCCTGCCTGGCATGCAATTCATGATGGGCGCCCAGCTGCAGAATGGCGAACTCACCATGCGCCACGAGCAGAAGGACGCGAACGGTCAGTGGGTGATGAACCGCATGATGTCGCAGTGCCAGCGCGGCGGCGGCCAGCAAGGCTGGTAGTCACGACGAACACGGCAAAGGCGGCGCGGCTGATCTCCCTCAGCCCGCCGCCTTCAGCTGCGCCAGCGCATCGCTCAGCTTCTCGACGCCCGACACCGCAGCGGAGCGCCGCGTGTGCTGTTCCTCGATCACCTCGGGCGGGGCTTTGGCGACGAACTGCGCATTGGCCAGCTTCTTGTCGATGCCGTCGATCTCGCCCTTCAGCCGCGCGACTTCCTTCTCGAGGCGCGCGATCTCGGCCTTGAGGTCGATCAGCGATGCGACATCGAGGCAGGCCGTCGCCTCGTCGATCACGATGCGCACCGCGCCTTTGGGCGCTTCGCCGACAAGCTGCACATTCTCGACGCGCGCGAGACGCTCGATCAGCGTTTTGTAGGTGTCGAGACGTTTGGCCGTCTCCGCATTTGCTCCCACCAACGTCAGCGGCGCCTTGGCGCCCGCCGGCACGTTGAGGTCGGACCGCGTGGAGCGGATCGCGGTGATCAGGCGGATCACCCAGTCCACCTCGGCCATCGCGCCCTTGTCGACCAACTGCTCGCCCAGCTCCGGCCATTTGCGCGAAATCAGCATCCCGCGATCTGCGCCCGGATTCATCGCGCTAAACAGCTCTTCCGTCACGAACGGCATGAACGGATGCAGCAGGTGAACGATCACATCGAGCGCCCACGCCGTCGTCGCGCGCGTCTCGGCCTTGGCGGCCCCAGACTCACCAGTGTCCGCGCCGTTCAGCACCGGCTTGGTCAGCTCGACATACCAGTCGCAGAACACGTTCCACACGAAGCGATAGGCCGCGCCCGCCGCCTCGTTGAAGCGATAGCCCCTGATGCCCGCCTCCACATCCGCCGCCGCCTTCGTGGCCTCGGAAATGATCCAGCGGTTCAGCGTGTGCTTCGCCGTGGCGGGATCGAAGCCCGCATCGAATTTCGCGCCATTGATCTCGGCGAACCGCGCCGCGTTCCACAGCTTGGTCGAGAAGTTGCGGTAGCCCTCCACCGTCTTCATCGACAACTTGATGTCGCGCCCCTGCGTCGCCAGCGCCGCCAGCGTGAAGCGCAGCGCGTCCGTGCCATAGCTCGGAATGCCTTCGGGATACTGTCCGCGTGTTTCCTTCTCGATGCGCTGCGCATCCTTCGGGTTCATCAGCCCCGTCGTGCGCTTCTTCACCAGCGTTTCGAGATCGACGCCGTCGATGATGTCGAGCGGGTCCATCGTGTTGCCCTTGGACTTCGACATCTTCTGGCCCTTCTCGTCGCGGACCAGCGCGTGGATATAGACGTCCTTGAATGGAACCTCGCCCATGAAGTGCAGACCCTGCATCATCATGCGGGCCACCCAGAAGAAGATGATGTCGAACGCCGTCACCAGCACCGCGCCCGGATAGAACTCCTTCAGCGCGGGATCAGCCTGCCCCGGCCAGCCGAGCGTGGAGAACGGCCACAGCGCGGACGAGAACCAGGTGTCGAGGACGTCCTCATCCTGCGCGAGCTCAACGTCCTTGCCATAGTGCTTCCGCGCCAGCTCGGCGGCGGCGGCCACATCATGCGCCACGAATGGCTTGCCATCCGGCCCATACCACGCCGGAATCCGGTGCCCCCACCAGAGCTGGCGGCTGACGCACCACGGCTCGATGTTGCGCATCCATTCGTAATACGTCTTGTCCCAGTTGCCCGGCACGAACGTCGTCTTGCCAGACTCCACCGCCGCGATAGCGGGCTTGGCCAGCGTTGCGGCGTCCACATACCACTGGTCCGTCAGGTACGGCTCGATGACGACCTGCGAACGGTCGCCGAAGGGCTGCTGGATGACGGTGTCTTCGATCTTCACGAGGCAACCTTCAGCCTCGATGTCGGCGACCACCATCTTGCGCCCAACGAACCGCTCATTGCCGCGATACTTCTCGGGCGTGTTCTCGTTGAGATGCGCCGTGTCGGTGAAGATGTTGATCATCGGCAGGCCGTTGCGCTTGCCGACCTGATAGTCGTTGAAGTCATGCGCCGGCGTGATCTTCACCGCGCCCGTGCCCTTGGTCGGGTCGGCATATGCATCCGCCACGATGGGGATCAGACGGTTCACCAACGGCAGCTTCACCTGCTTGCCGACGATGGCCTTGTAGCGTTCGTCATCGGGATGCACCGCAACGCCGGTATCGCCCAGCATCGTCTCCGGCCGCGTCGTCGCGACGACGATGTAGTCGCGCTCCTCGTCCACCACGACATTGCCTTCGGCGTCCTTCTCGACATGGCGATACGTCGCGCCATCGGCGAGCGGATATTTGAAGTGCCAGAAATGGCCCTTCACTTCCCGCGTCTCGACTTCGAGGTCGGAGATCGCCGTCTGGAAGTGCGGGTCCCAGTTCACCAGCCGCTTGTCGCGATAGATCAATCCCTCGCGATGCAGGTCGACGAACACCTTCGTCACGGCCTCGCTCAGGCCCGCGTCCATCGTGAACCGCTCGCGGCTCCAGTCACAGCTCGCGCCGAGACGCTTCAGCTGGTTGAGAATCGTGCCGCCCGATTGTTCCTTCCACGTCCACACGCGCTCGAGGAATTTCTCCCGGCCCAGTTCGCGCCGCCCGGAATTGCCTTCCTGCGCCAGCTGCCGTTCCACCACCATCTGCGTGGCGATGCCCGCATGGTCCGTCCCCGGCTGCCACAGCGTGCGGTATCCGCGCATCCGGTGAAACCGGATCAGGATGTCCTGCAGCGTGTTGTTGAGCGCATGGCCCATATGCAGCACGCCGGTGACGTTCGGCGGCGGGATGACGATCGCATACGGCTCGCCATCGCCCGAAGGCTTGAAAGCCCCCGACTTTTCCCAGCGCTCATAGATGGCCGGCTCGGCGGCCTTGTGGTCGTAACGATCGTCGATCATGGGGAGCGATTAGCCCGCGATCCGGCCCTTGTCACGGGTCGGGCGGATGGCTGCGGGGTGCGCAGACCGCCTAGTAATCCGGGAAAAACTCCGGCCCCAGATAGCGGATCTCGAAGTTCAGCAGATTGTAGACGACATACTTCCGGGCGTGGCGCTCGGCCTCCACCTCGGACTCGAACTTCCGGTAGCCAAGCCAGGTCCCATCGCCCAGCGGCAGGGCGCCCTGCTCGCGGGCCAGATGCGCGTGCTTGTCGGGCACCTGCCAGCGATTGCGCCAGTGGCCGAGGCTCGTGCTGGTCTCGGACGGCTTCGCGCCGGTTTTTTCGATGGTATCGACGGAGGCGCGATCTGGTCGTGTCACAGCCCACCTCCGGCCCCGCGCGAGGCGAGGAAAGAATGGCTCCCTGAGCTGGACTCGAACCAGCGACCATTCGATTAACAGTCGAATGCTCTACCAACTGAGCTATCAGGGAGCACGGTTGGAGGCGGGGGTATAGCCGCCGACCGATTGGGGTTCAATAGCGCAGCGCGGCCGGCGTGGAGAAATCGCGCCGGCAGGCGGCGGCATCCCACAAAAAGCCTGTGAACTCAGGCCAAACACCCAAAAGAGAAGAGGGCGGGAGCCAGAGGCTCCCGCAAAGGCGTTTGGGTGATGGTGGGGTGTCTTCAAGGGAAGACGGGGCCACCATCGCCTGCGCCGGTAAACGAGAGGTTAACCCTAACGAAAAGCTGAAAATTGTCCGGTTTCGATCGGCAAACCGGAAAGCTCTGGAGGCCTCGCCCGGAATCGAACCGGGGTGCAAGGATTTGCAGTCCTCTGCGTCACCACTCCGCCACGAGGCCTCTCTGCAGACCGTCGCTGGCGGGGCGACGGCGCTTTAGTGGGTAGTTTGGGCGCGTTGCGCCGGGTGGTGCGTATGCTAAGAGCCCCGAGCGCACAAGACCCCGGCTCCAGCGGGCGATTCCGTGCATGAAAATAGGGGCTACGCCTTGGACCTCGCAACCGCACGCACGGCGATGATCGACAGCCAGGTCCGGCCGAACGATGTGACCGACCGCCGTCTGATCTCCGCCATGGCCTCGGTCGCCCGCGAAGCCTTCGTGCCGGCCGACCGCCGCGCCGTGGCCTATGCCGAACTGCCCATCGAGACGACGCCGGGCCGCTGGCTGATGGCGGCGCGCGATTTCTCCAAGCTGGTCAACGTCACGGCCATCCGCGAGGGGGAGCGCATCCTCGATATCGCGCCGGGCACGGGCTATTCCTCGGCGGTCCTGTCGCTGCTGGGCAAGGTGACGGCTCTTGAGGAAGCCGACGCCGCCAAGGCGCTGGGCGAAGGCCTTGCCGCCGCCGGCGTGACCGGGGTGGACATCGTTTCGGGTCCGCTCAAGGCCGGCGCGCCGGGCAATGGCCCGTTCGATGTGATCATCGTGAACGGTCTTGTCGAAGTCGTTCCGCAGGCATGGCTGGACCAGCTGGCCGAAGGCGGGCGGATGGCGGTCGCCGTATCCGAAGGGGGCGCGCGCCGGGCGCGACTCTATACCCGCTCGGGCGGCAAGACGGCGTGGCTCACCCCGTTCGACGCCTCGCCGCCGGCCCTGCCGGGCTTTGAGAAGACGCCGGAATTCCGTCTTTAGAGCGAATCAACGATTTCCCCGTCAGCTCGCGCCGCTGGCGCTGGCCTGTGGCCTGGCGACTTGCGAGACTGTGCCTTCAATGGCTAAGGCGCGCGTTTGCGCCACTAGGAGCCTGTGATGAGAATTCTGGCTGCACTCATTCTGATGGGGTCGGTTTCGGCGCCCGCACTGGCCCAGGCGCAGCCGCAATCGCAGGCGAACCAGGAAACGCTGGGCGATGCGGTCGCATCCGCCATCGCGAACAACCCGTCGCTGATGGCCGAGCGGAAATCGCGCGAGGCGGCAAACGAGTCGCTGATCCAGGCCGAAGCCGGCATGGGCCCGCAGATCGGCCTGCAGGGCAGCCTCAACAGCCAGTATCAGGAATTCGGCCGCACTTTCTCGACGCCGATCGGCTCCTTTCCCCTCGATGGATCGAGCCAGCGCGCGTCGATCGGCATCCAGGCGCGCCAGTCGCTGTGGTCGGGCGGCTCGCTGACGGCGCAGCGCGATCAGGCGCGCGCAGGCGTCGATGAATCGCAGGCCCGGTTGATCGGCGTCGAGCAGGAACTGGTGCTCACCGTGGTCACCGCCTTCATGGACGTGTGCTATGCCGAGAGCGAACTCGCAATCCGCGAAACCAATGTCGACGCCCTGCGCGAACAGGTGCGGGCGGCGCGCGACCGCTTCGACGTTGGCGAAGTGACGCGCACCGACGTGGCGCAGGCCGAAGCGCGCGAAGCGGCGGCCATGGCCGAGCTTGCGGCCTCACGCTCGCGCCTGGCGCGGGTTCGCGCGGTGTACGAACAGGTTGTCGGCCTGCCGCCGGTTCAGCTGGCCGCCCCGCCCCCCGCGCCTATGCTGCCGGGATCGCTGGAGCAGGCGCTGACGATTGCCCGCACCGCCAACCCCGCCATCATGGCGGCGCGCGCCCGCGAAGTTCAGGGCGAGCGCGGCGTCGATGTGGCGCGGGGCAACCTTGGTCCGAAGCTCGATCTCGTCGGGCAGGCTGGCCTGATCGAGACCTATCAGGACAACAGCTTCCGCGATTCCAACTTCGTGGCCGGGGTCGAGCTGAGCTTCCCGCTGTTCGACTCAGGGCTGCTGGAATCACGCACTCGCGGCGCGCAGCTGGCGTCCGACCGGGCGCGCTATGAGCGGCTGGCGATCGAGCGGCAGATTACCGCACAGGTGACCTCCGCGTGGCACCAGGTGGTGGCCGTGCGCGAGGAGATTCGCGCCTCAATGGCCCAGGTGGCCGCCGCCGAGATCGCGCTTGAAGGCGCAACGCAGGAACTGGCCGTGGGCGAGCGCATCACGCTGGACGTGCTCGATCAGGAACAGGAATTGCTGGAAGCCCGGCTGGGCCTGATCCGGGCGGAGCGCGCGGCCTATGTCGCCACGCACGAACTTCTGGCGGCGATGGGCGACCTCAAGCCGGAGACGGTGACGCCGCGGTGAGGCCGGGCGTGTTCGCAGCCCTCAAGGCGGCCTCTCCCGTTAGCGACCTGGCCGCCGCGTTAACGAATTCGATACCATAGACCTGTCTAGTCCTTAACGAACGGACGCTGGTGAATCGCGCCATGTGCGCCCCAGCAAGGGATGAGGACACCATGTCTGCGGAACAAGCTCAACGCGAGCCGACGATGGAGGAGATTCTAGCCTCCATCCGCCGCATTATTTCCGAAGAAGACAAGCCGGCCGATGGCGGCGATGACGTGCTGGACCTCCAGCCGCCGCCCGCCCCTGTCGCCGAAGTCCAGGCCCCCGCGCCCGTGGAGGCGCAGCCTGCGCCGATCATGGCCGAATTCGAGGAGCCGGAAGAATACGCCCCGCCGCCGCGCGCCATCGACGAAGACCTGATGATCGTCGAGGACGAGGCCGAAGCCTTCACCCCGCCGCCGGCCCCCGCGCCGACGCCGGAGCCCGTACATGCCGCTCCGCAGGAAGTCGCGCCCGCGCCGAAAGCCGAATGGCGTCCGATCGAACAACAGACCCTTACCAGCGAACCCGTCGCCAATCAGGCCGCCGGCGCGCTGTCGAAACTCATGGGCACGATGCTCGTTTCCTCCGGCGCGACGCTGGACGATGTCGTGCGCGAGCTTCTGAAACCGATGCTGAAGCAGTGGCTCGACGCCAATCTTCCGCAGATTGTCGAAGCCGAAGTGGCAAAGGAGATCGACCGCATCCGTCGCATGGCCCGCTAGGGTCCGCGAGGAACAAGCCGCTTGGGCGGCACGCAACAGACTTCGGACTGACCAGACGAGCTAAAACGCAGAGGGCGCACCGCAAGGTGCGCCTTTTGTGTTTTCGGCGGCTACGGCGCGGGATTGAAGCTTGGGGATCGCACACCCCTTCCCTCGCTGAGCCGGCCCCCAAAGGAAAAGGCCCTGCCGGTGACGGCAGGGCCTCATTCGCTGTCCGCCAGAGGCGGCGGCTATTGCTGGCCGGTGGCCTGGTTCACCATCGCGTCGGCGCCCGCATCCGGTTTGCGGTCGGTTGCAGCGCCAGGGCGGCGCATCTGCTGCATCATGGCCATGGCCGCCGAAAACTCCTTCATGTCGAGGGAGCCGTTCTTGTTGGTATCGACCATGCCGAGATACTGCTTCAGCGGGCTGAAGCGCGGGTCGTTGCGGATTTCGGCGGCGGTGACTTCGCCGTTGCGGTCATCGTCGAAGGCGCCGAAGACCACGGAGGTCTGCAGGTCCTTCATCAGATCGTCGCGGCGATTGGCGACCGTTTCGTCCTTGAAGCGGAAGCGCATGAAGGTGAACAGCATCTCTTCCGAGGTCTGCTCGCCGAACGTCACATTCATGGCCGGGTCGGGGTTGGCCGGGTTCTGCGTCGAGTTATCGAACACATAGTCGGCGATCAGCATCGAGCCGGCCGGAACCTGCAGCATCGGCTCGAAGTGATACTCACGCTGCCAGCCGAAGTCGTAACGCGGCTGGTTGAGCAACACTTCCTCGCGGCCATCGGGATAGCGGATGGTGAGTTTGGTCGAATAGCAGCGTGAGTGGCAGTGCGGCTGCGTGCCGAAGATTTCGGCGTCGCCGGGGAAGATCACATACGCCGTCTCATGGTGACGCGACGCGCCCGCCGGGATTTCCAGCGAGAAGTCGGTGATGCTGGTCTGGCGCAGCATGTTGGTCGGCGCCGTGTCGTAGAAATAATAGCCGACCTTGGTCTTGTCGGTGATCGGCTTGCCCGTCGATGTGTAGTGCATCTGGTAAGCGAATGAGCCGCCCGGCGCGACATAGATGCCGGTGTCCTTCGGCGTCAGGTTGGCTTCGCCGCCGGGGCCGTATCCGCCCAGCGACACGTTCCACGAGAAGCCTTTGCCATCGGCGCGGACTTCGGGAATCCAGCCCGCCAGCGCATGGTGGACAGCGGGAGATGCGTTCGACCACGCCGTGGCTTTCAGCCACTTGCCTTCGGTGAAGTTCGTGGCGACCGAGACGTCCTGATAGTCGATAATGCCGCTCGCGGGCACGTTGAAGCTCGGAATGTCGATGACCACGTCCGGCTGGCCGAGCGGCCATTCAGGCGGCACGTATTTCTTCTCGGCGAGCGGGTCGCCGCCATCGCCGCGCGGAGCGCCGGCCTCGACCCAGTTCACGACCGTCTTGATCTGGTCGCTGCTGAGCAACATGTCGTTGCCCCAATTGCCCCAGTGCGCATCCGAGTGGAACGGAGGCATGCGCTTGGTGCGCAGCGAGTCGCGGATCATCGGCGCCATCGTCTTGACGATCTGATAGCTGTCCATCGCGAACGGGCCCATGCCGCCCTCGGTGTGACAGGCCACGCACTTCTCGGCGAGGATCGGAGCGACGTCCTTCGAATAGGAGATGTTCTTCCACTCCGGCGCCTGGGCACGATCGGGGAAGGCGATCGCCTTGCCTTTCACCGCAACCTCGGCAACCGGCGGGGCCTCGCCCGCCAGCATCGCATCGAGCGCCGAGCGCAGGGCGCCGCCGGCGACGGGCTTCTCCGCAAAGGCCGCAGACACCGGGCCATGATAGGCAAGGCGCCACGTCTTCGGATTGACGATGAACGCCTCGCCGGTTTTCGTCACGCCGAGCGAGCGGCCGACCAGCTGCAGGCCGTCGTCGAGCATGGGCACGCCGCCCAGCTTGTCGGACGCAGCGATGATGTCGTCGCGATTGTCGTCGAGCGAGGAGTTGAGCGCCACGAAGACCACGCCCTTGGCCTCGTACTCGGCCTTCAGCGCCGCGATCTCGGCAAGCGATTTGGCCGAGACTTCATCGCCGAGCGTCGCCGACAGGATCACCACTGCGGGGGCGTTCTTGTAGTAGAAGAGTTCGTAACCCATGCCGGTCTGGTCGGGCAGCATGAAGTTATCGACGCGCGTGCCGACCAGCTTCACGGCTTCAGGCGCGGCGGTGGCCGTCAGCGCCAGCACCGAAGCCGCCCCGGCGACACCCAACGCGAGCAAGCCGAGCTTGTGCGAACGCTTCATGGAGTCCTCCCTGTGCGCTTATAAGGAACTGCGCAGTCTGCGTGCATATTGATCACGCTTTCCGCTAACGGCAACAGGGCGCCGCTAGGGTGTCCGTAGGGGCATGCACGGAATAGGCGGTCACAAACGTGGGAGTTCGCCCTGCCCGTCTGCGGCTATGGCGGCGGACCAAACCCGGCATCTGCGAACGCTTCGCGAGCAGCGCCGGATTTCAGGAAACCGAGGAAGGCCGCAGCCTCCTTTGCATCGCCGCCAGCGACTTGTGCGGCAGGGTACAGGATCGGCTCGTGCGAGGTTGGCGGAAACCTGCCGACGATGACGACCTTGTCGCCGGCGGCGATTGCATCCGTCTCGTAAACGACGCCGGCAGCGGCTTCTCCAGCCTCCACGAAACGAAGCGCGGCGCGGACGTTTTCGGTTCGCGCGATGACGCCCTCCAGCGAATCCCAGGCGCCGAAGGATCCCAGCGCATCGCGCGCATATTTGCCGGCGGGCACGCCGTCAGGATTGGCAATGGCGATGCGCCCGTCGCCGATGGCGGCGCGAAGGTTCATACCCGGCCCGACTGCAATGTCGAAGCTACGACCGGCGGGGGCGACCAGAACCAGCGTGTTGGCAGCGGCGTTGCTGCGGGTCGCGGGGTCGATGAGTTGTTTGTCCGCGAGGTAGTCCATCCATTCCGTGTCCGCCGAAACGAACACATCCACCTGCGCGCCCTGCTCGATCTGGCGAACGAGTTCGGAGGTGGCGGCAAAGCTGAAGCGAGGCTCGGGATGCCCCTCGGCGGCGTAGAGCGTGCCGATTGTCTTCATCACATCTGTGAGGCTCGATGCGGCGGCGACCACGATGGGCGCGGGCGCCGTGGCGTCGGCAGGCGCTTCGGCCTCGCCGCAAGCGGCGATAGCAAGCGCGAGGCAGGCGGCGGCTAGCCGGGCCATCAGCTTCATCATGGGCTCCGTTCAGAGAGCGTGAGCCTTCACGATGGCCCAGGCCTGTCCGCCTTCCTGCAGCCCGAGATCGGCAAGCGCGTCAGGCGTTATACGCGACAGGATATAGCCCTTCATGGTGGCGAGGGAAACGAGAATCGCGCCATCGGACTCGCGCGCGATCCCGGCGACAGTTCCAGGCCAGACATTGCGCGCGGAAATCCCGCGAGGTTCGGCGGACGCCAGCAAAACGCTGTCGGCGCGCACCCACACGCCATCGCCGGACGCAAAGCCGGCCGCGCCCTGCACCCAGGCGCCGCGATCGCGCGCATCCAGCAGAGCCGCAAACTCGGGCCGCGCCATGATCTCGGACGGCGAACCGGAGCAGACGACCCGCCCAGCCCGCATGGCGACGATGTGATTGGCCAACTCGGCGGCTTCGTCGATCAGGTGGGTCACGACGATCATGGGCACGCCCATGTCGCGGCAATAGTCCTTCAGGAAGCGCGCGAAGTCGTGGCGGCGGCGGCCATCGAGCGCGGCGAACGGCTCATCGAGCAGCAGAAGTTCGGGGGCGGAGACGATGGCCCGCGCCAGCGCCACACGACTGCGCTCGCCGCCCGACAGGTTTTTGACCGGACGGTCGAGCAGGTCCTCGAACTCGAGCAGCCGGGAAATCTCGACGGTAATCGGCGCGTTGCGCGCAGCGGGGCGACGGCTTTCCGCGTAGTGCAGATTTCCGCGCACGGTGAGATGCGGGAACAGGCGCGCGTCCTGGAAGACCATGCCGATGGCGCGCTCGTGCGCGGGAACACGCTGGCGCGCGCCGACATTCTCCAGCACGCGGCCATTGAACGACAGGCTTCCCGCCGCAAGTTTGTAGAGGCCCGCTATGCCCGACAGCAGCATCGACTTGCCCGCGCCCGATGGCCCGAACACCACCGTGACGCCTTCGGATGGGATGGAAAGCTCGGCCGACAGGCGGAACCCTCCGCGCCTCACAACGGCGCCGCGCAGATCGAGGCTCACCCTTCAAGCCTCCTGCGCGCCCAGCGCTGCAATCCTTCGGCCGCAAGCAGACCCACAATGGCGGCGACAAGCGAAATCACCGCCAGCCGGAACGCCACATCGTCCCGCCCCGGCGTGTTGAGCGCGGCGTTGATGGCGAGCGGCAGCGTCTGCGTCTCCCCCTCGATGTTGGACGCAAACGTGATGACGGCGCCGAACTCGCCCAGTCCCGCCGCGAACGCCACGACGGCGCCCGCCAGCACGCCCGGCCACGCGAGCGGCAGGGCGAGCGACCAGAATCTGTCCCACGGCGATGCGCGCAGCACGGCGGCAGCCTCAAAGAGCCCCGGCTCGGTCGCCTCGAACGACAGGCGGATCGCACGGACCATCAGCGGAAACGCCATCACGGCGGTCGCGACCGCGGCGCCCTCCGCCGTCAGCGCCAGCTGGATGTTGAAAGTCTGCTTCAGCCACCCGCCCAGAGGGCCGTTCACGCCAAACGCCAGCAACAGTATGTATCCCACCAGCACAGGCGGCAGGACCAGCGGCAGGTGGGCGATGGTGTTGACCACAGACTGGCCGGGAAAGCGCGGCCGGGCGAGCGCCCACGCGAACAGGATCGCAACAGGCAGCGAGAACGCCACGGCGCGTCCCGCGACGCCGAGGCTGGTAGACAGGATCTGGAGTTCCTCGGCCGTCAGCATGGCGCGCACCATGTCGCGCAGCCCCTGATGGCTCAAGCCGATAATTCTCCCGCGCGTACTTTAACCTTCGCGCGGGACGCGAAGCTGGCTTTCCATGTCCGAAACTGCTTGAAGGCGGCCATGCCGACCGAACGGGTGCAGCTTCATATCCAGCGCCTCGGCGCGCAGGGCGATGGCGTCGCCGTGCATGAAGGCCGGCAGGTTTTCGTGCCTTTCGCCCTGCCCGGCGAAACGGTCATGGCCGATCTGGAAGGAGACCGCGCGCGCGTCGTGGAGATTGTCACGCCTGCGCCCGACCGCGCTGCGTCCAGATGCAGCCAGTATGGTGAATGCGGCGGCTGCTCGCTCCAGCACCTGAGCGATGGGATGTACGCCAACCTCAAGCGCGACCATCTCGCCATGCACCTCAGCTATGCCGGGATCGAAGCGGATATCGCGCCCACGATCATCGCCCCGCCCCATTCGCGCCGCCGCGCGGTGTTCGCGGCGCATCGCTCGAACGGAGGCATCGTGGTCGGCTTTCACGGCCGCCGCAGCCACCGGATCGTTCCGATTACGGACTGCGCGGTGATCCGCCCTGCACTTCAGGCGCTGCTTCCCGGACTGCGGGAAATCGCGGCAATAGCCGCACCGCCGCGCGATGCGCTGACACTTGCCGCCACCGAAACGCTCAGCGGCATCGATCTCGCCATCAACGGCGCATCGCCCAAACTTCCCGCCGATGCCCGCGTGCAACTGACCCAGACGGCAACCAGGCTCAATCTCGCGAGGCTCTCCATCAACGGCGAAGTCGCGATGGAGCGCACCCCGCCAATCCTGCGCATGGGCGGCATAGACGTCGTGCCGCCGCCCGGCGGCTTCTTGCAGGCAACCGAAGAATCCGAAGCGGCGATGGTCCAACTCGTCTGCGAAGCGCTGGCAGGCGCCGAAAAGGTCGTCGACCTGTTTTCGGGCGCGGGCACATTCACGCTTCCCCTCGCCGCCCACGCCAGCGTCCATGCCGTCGAGGGAGAGGTGGCCGGCCTCCAGGCGCTTGGCCGCGCCATCCGCAAGGTGCAGGGCATCAAGCCCATCACCACCGAAAAGCGCGACCTCTTCCGCCAGCCGCTGACCCAGATCGACCTCTCGCGCTTCGATGGCGCAGTCATCGACCCGCCCCGCGCCGGTGCCGAAGCGCAGACACGCGAACTCGCCCTTTCCGGTATCCGCAAGGTCGCCATGGTCTCCTGCAACGCGCAGACCTTCGTCCGCGACCTGAAGATCATGCTCGCTAGCGGCTTCAAGCTCACCCGCCTCGTTCCCATCGACCAGTTTCTCTGGTCACCCCATGTCGAGATTGTCGCCGCGCTCCGGCGTTGAACCGTGCCCCGCCTCCTGCTAACGCGCGCCCGATGTCGATCTCCCTCATCCTCCTCGCATTCGGCCTTGCCGCGGACGCCTTTGCCGTCGCGCTCGGACAAGGCGCGGTCGTGCGCGAGCGGGCGTTGCGCAGCGCGCTGGCGATCGGGCTGGCGTTCGGCGTCGCGCAAGCGGTTGCGCCATTGATCGGCTGGGCGCTGGGACTGCTATTCGCCGACATGATCGCGAGCTTCGACCACTGGGTCGCGTTCGTGCTGCTCGCCATCGTGGGCGGCAAGATGATCTATGAAGGCTTCAGGAAAGACCCGCCGGGTGAGGAAAGCGATCCGGGCAAGGAAAAGCCCGCGCGGGGATGGGTGCTCGTCACGCTGGCGGTTGCGGTGAGCATCGATGCGGCGGCTGCGGGCATCACGCTGCCGACGCTGGACGCACCCGTGCTGGTGAGCGTGCTGGTCATCGGGCTGGTCACGTTCGCGATGTCGTTCGTCGGCGTTCTGATCGGGCGGGCGGGAGCCAGCGCCATCGGACCACAGGCAGAGATCATCGGCGGACTGATCCTGATCGTGATCGGCGCCAAGGTGCTGATCGACCATCGGGCTTTCGGCTGATAGGTCCGTGGCCATGCCTACGCCGACCGACCCCTCGCCAACCGACCTTCCGATCGAGGACGTCATCGCGCCGATACGCGAAGCGCTGCGCGAGGGCGTGCGGCTGGTGATTTCGGCCCCGCCGGGCGCCGGCAAGACCACGCGCGTCCCCCTCGCCCTGCTCGACCAGCCCTGGCTGGCGGGCGGCAAGCTGATCCTCGTCGAGCCCCGCAGGATCGCAGCCCGCGCCGCCGCCGAACGCATGGCCGCAAGCCTTGGCGAGAAGGTGGGACAGACAGTCGGCCTGCGCTCGCGCCTCGATGTGCGGACGTCGAAGGAGAGCCGCATCGAAGTCGTCACCGAGGGTGTGTTCAGCCGCATGATCCTGTCGGATCCGGCGCTGGAGGGCATCGCCGGCGTGCTGTTCGACGAATTCCACGAACGCTCGCTCGACGCCGACGAGGGCCTCGCCTTCGCCCTCGATGCGCAGGCCGTTCTGCGGGAGGACCTGCGCATTGTCCTGATGTCTGCGACACTGCCTGCCGACCTGACGCGCGCCTTCTTCGACGGCCCGCTGGTCGAAAGCCTCGGCCGCGCATGGCCGGTGGAGACACGCTATCTGGGATACGACGCCCGTGGCCGCCTCGACGAACAGGTCGCCGCTACAATCCGCAAGGCGCTACATGAAGAGGATGGGTCAATCCTCGCCTTCCTGCCAGGCGTCGCCGAGATCACGCGCACAGCCGACCGCATCGGCCCCGTCTCCGGCGACGTGCTGATCACGCCGCTCTACGGCGCGCTCACGCCGCAGGAGCAGAACGCCGCGATCTCTCCCGCGCCGCCGGGCAAGCGGAAGGTCGTGATCGCCACCGATATCGCCGAAAGCGCGATCACCATCGAGGGCGTGCGCGTTGTCATCGACGGCGGCTTCGCCCGTGTGCCGCGCTTCGACGCCGGGCTGGGCGTGTCGCGGCTGGAAACCGTGCGTGTGTCTGTCGCCAATGCGGATCAACGGCGCGGACGCGCAGGGCGGACCGGGCCGGGCGTCTGCTATCGTCTGTGGCGGGAAGCCGAGATGCGCGGCTTTGCGCCCTCGCCTTCGCCGGAGATCGACAATGCCGATCTGTCGGGCCTCGCGCTGGATGTGGCGCGCTGGGGCGCGAAGTCGCCGGCGGATCTGCGCTGGCTCAATCCCCCACGCGATGCGCCGTGGCGCGCAGCCCAGGCAGCGCTCGTATCCGGCGGGGCGCTTGGCGCTTCGGGTGAACTGACAGCGCTGGGCAAGCGCGTGGGCGAGCTGCCATTGCCGCCCCGGCTTGCGATGATGGTGCTGCAGGGGGCTGCAGCTGGTCAGGCGCAGCTTGCGGCGGACATCGCCGCGATTATGAGCGAGCGTGATCTTGGCGGCCGCTCCAGCGATCTCGACGACCGGCTGCGGCGCTTCAGAAACGACAACGGCCCGCGCGGCAAGGCCATGCGCGACCTCGCACAGCGATGGGCGCGCCTCGCCGGAGGCCCTACCGGCTCAGGGCCGGGGTCAAGCGCCACGATACTTGCGCGGGCGTTCCCGGAACGGATAGCGCGCTCGCGCGGGCAGGCTCCTGGACGCTTCGTGCTTTCCGGCGGTCGCGGCGCGATGCTGGACGAAACCGATCCGCTGGCGCGGGCCGAGTGGCTGGCGGTGGCGGACATGACAGGCTCAGGCCCCGATCTGCGCATCACGCTGGCGGCGCAGATGAACGAAGAGCAGGCGCTGGCGTCCGGCTCCGTCGAGACAACCGAGCGCGCCGAATACGATCCAGAGTCAGGGCGCGTTCGCGCGCGGCGAACAAGGCGCATGGGCGCGATCGTCCTCGAAGAAGCGCCGCTGCCTGCGCCGTCTGCGGAACTCGTGAGAGCCGCCCTGCTCGAAGCGGTGCGGGCGCGCGGCCTTGCGATCCTGCGCGGCGGCGAGGCTATCGATACGCTTGCGGCGCGCGTCGATCTTCTGGCGCGGACGTTCGGCGATCCCTGGCCAACCGGCTTCGGCGCGATGCTGGTCGAACGAATGGATGAGTGGCTTGGTCCGCTGCTGTCCACGCCGGCAGCGCTCGATCAACTGGGCGGCGGCCAGCTCGTGGACGCGGCGATGACGCTTCTCGACTGGCCATTGCCGCGCGACCTGGCGAAGCTTGCGCCGCTGCGCTGGACGCCGCCATCGGGGCAGACGCTCGACATCGACTACACCGCCGAGGGCGGCCCGACGGTGTCGTGCAAGGTGCAGCAGGTGTATGGCGTCGCGATTCATCCCGCGATAGGCGACGGCAGGATTCCGCTGACCCTGTCGCTGCTTTCCCCTGCCATGCGGCCGGTTGCGACAACGCGCGACGTACCCGCCTTCTGGCGCGGCGGTTATCACGACATGCGCAAGGACATGAAGGGCCGCTATCCCAAGCACGACTGGCCCGACGATCCTGCCTCGGCAGCCCCGACACATCGCGCAAAACCACGCGGAACGTGATCTGAAACGCCCGAAAAATCCCGTTTTGCGCGCTGCGTAAGCTACCGTTACGGCGTAAATACCGTATATTCGAAACTATAAAGTTTCTGTGTTACGCCAGCCTGGCGCAGCGATGCGCGCTTGCGGCAAAATGCGTGTCTTTAAAGACAAAACACGGAATTCTTTGACCCTGCGACAGACATTCAAGTTGACGGGTGAGGAAGCAAACCGCATTTTCAGCATGCGAATCCGGGCTATCGCTGCGGAAACGTCGACGCTCAGAAGCCGCAAAAAACGAGAGCGCCGCGGGAGCACACGCACATTTGGAGGTAGGCGCGAATGGCGCACTTTAATCGTATTTCATTGGTGAGCCTGGTCGCGCTTGGCATTGCGATGCCGGCGTACTCGCACGCCCAGACGGCCCCTCAGGCCGATGAGCAGGACGCCGGCCGCGACGTCGTCGTCATCACCGCCAACAAACGCCAGGAGAGCGTTCAGGACGTTGCCGTGGCCGTCACGGCCGTGACGTCCGAGATGCGCGATGAACTCGGCATCCGCTCGATCACGGACCTGACGAACCTCACGCCGGGCCTGTCCTACACGGCCGGCAACGAGCGCGTCACCGTGCGCGGCATCGGCCGCAACACCAACAATTTCGGCGCGGAACCGGGCGTCGCCAACTACACGGACGGCATCTACCAGTCGTTCGCCTCGATCGCCGGCCGCGACAACCTCTTCGTCGATCGTATCGAAGTCCTGCGCGGACCGCAGGGCACGCTGTACGGCCGCAACTCGATCGGCGGCGCGCTCAACATCGTCTCGAAACGTCCGTCCGACGCCTTCGAAGGCGAACTGGTTCTCGGCGCCGGCAATTACGACCAGCGCAAGGCCGGCTTCTCGCTCTCCGGCCCGATCATTGAAGACTATCTGCGCGGCCGCGTCGTCGCCGTGAAGGAAGTCCGCAACGAAGGCATCTTCTACAACTACGGCACCAACGACACCGAAGGCTACAACCTCAACAACTGGAACGCCGAAGTTCAGTTCGAAGGCGATGTCGGCGAGCACTTCTCCTGGTGGACGAAGTACACGACCGGCCGTTACGACAGCGCCGGCCCTCCGGGCGGCCGCACCACGCCGAACAACCTGGCGCCGTATGACGTGAACTCGTTCGGCTCGCTCGCCGGCACCGGCTCGACCGGCCCGAACCAGACCTGGGCTTTCGGCAACGACCCGCGCCTTCTGGGCTACACCCAGTGCGGAACGACCACGGAAAACCCCGGTCTTACGGATCGCCGCGCCGTCAACTCGTGCGGCTCGCGCTCGGCCAAGCTGGACGGCTATGACGATTTCGCTCTTGAGATGGTCTATGAAGCTCCCGGCTTCGACATCAAATATCTGGGCGGGTACATATACTACAATTACGTGCTGACGGACGATCAGGACGCGACGCCGGTCACGTCGATCACGTACAACTCGCTGGATTTCGGCGCGCCGGTTCCGATCGGCACGCCGGGTTCGGCGGCGCGCACGATCTATCCGTCGCAGACGCTGCACTACAACGAGAACCGCGCCTTCTTCTCGAACGAGGTGAACTTCATCTCGACGCACGAGGGCCCGCTGCAGTGGATCGCCGGCATCTATGCCTACCAGGAGAACTTCAAGCAGCCGGTCACGACCTACTACAAGGACGAGCCGCTGGCCTCCGCGCCGGGCATCCTGGCGCTGAACGCCGCTTATGCGCCGATCGGTCTGGCCGCTGCGAACCCGGAGCGTATCTTCAGCTTCACCAACAACATCGGCAACAACAACTCCTACGGCGCCTACGCGCAGGGTGACTGGGAGATCAACGACCAGTTCAAGGCCACCGTCGGCATCCGTTACTCGATCGACAACAAGCACATCCAGGAACAGGCCCGCCTGTTCTGCTACATCCAGTGCTCGTTCGCGCCGGGCTACTCGCCCTACACCGACGTGACCCGCGCCATCTGGAACGGCGTGTCGTCGGTTCCGGGGCCGCAGCCGGGCGTGACCAGCGCCACGATCGCGAACCCGTCGGGCGTGACCTACAACACCCTCACCGGCAATGCCGAGCGTCTGCTCGAGAACGAGTGGGATGCATGGACCGGCACTGCCGGCCTCGAATACCGCCCGTGGGACGACACGATGGTGTTCGCCAAGTACAGCCGCGGCTACAAGACGGGCGGCTTCAACGCCACCGACATGGCCCCGCTGCCGATGACGGACGCTGAAACGGTCGACGCCTTCGAACTCGGCTGGAAGCAGGAAGTGCGCGAATGGGGCCTGACGGCCAACTTCGCGGCGTTCCTGTACGACTACAAGGACGTGCAGGTTCCGATGTCGATCGACCCCGACGGCGAGGGCCCCGCCCTTCCCTTCGGCGGCTTCGTCAACATGCCGAAGGTCCAGACGACCGGCTTCGAGGTCGAGACGACCTGGAACCCGATCGACGACCTGACCATCCGCGCGACCTATGCCTACCTCAAGCCGGAAGTCACCGAGAGCGGCTTCTACGTCAACAACCTCTGCACGCCGCCGACCCAGCCGGCCGGCCCGGACCAGCCCGCGAGCTGCCCGGCCGTCGGCTCGTCGACCTCGGCGCAGAGCGTCAAAGGCAACATCCTGCCGCAGTCCCCGGAGAACAAGGTGGCGCTCAACGTCGCCTACATGTTCAACTTCGAGGACGGCTCCACCCTGATGCCGTCGGTCAGCTACTACTGGCGCGACAGCTTCACGACCTCGATCTTCAACGATCCGCTCACGTTCACGCCCGACTACGCCCAGTCGGACGCGCGTCTGATCTGGAACGATGCGGAAGGCATGTTCACGGTGATCGGCTGGGTGCGTAACGCATTCGACGAGGAAGGCTACGACGCCGCCACGGCGTTCCGCCGCCGCTCGCTCGACGTGACGCAGAACAACCAGATCTATCAGGGCTTCACGCCCACCCTGCCGCGCATGTACGGCGTGGAGCTGCAAGTCCACTTCTAGTCCCCGGACCAGAAGCCAACATCAGCGCCGGCCCCGAAAGGGGCCGGCGTTTTTGTTTTGGGGTTGAGGGAGTCGGGAGCACGGCCTCGTCCTTCGACACGCTCAGCATGAGGCCTTCCCCACGCTTGTCATTCCCGCCGCAGCGGAGCGAAGAGCGGGAAGCCAGGGGCGGAAAGTGCGGGGCTTGTGACTCCTGGGTTCCGGCTCGCGCCTTCGGCGCGTCCGGAATGACAGGTGCAAGGGCGGGAGATGCAAGACCGCTTTCAGACCGGCGCATTCGCCGCCTGGGATGCTGTGGTCTGGCCCATCGCAAGAGATGGAGGCCGGGGACGCGGCGTTGTCCGCGTTGTGGCGCGGCTTTTCAGGGCGACGCCGGATAGCTTGTGGTCCGTAGTCCGTGGTGAGCGGATGCTCCGCATCCCCGCGCGCGTGTTTCCACGCGCGCATCGCCCCACGTCAGACAGGTGTACCGACTGGCCTCCGTGCGGAGCGACGGGGACATAATCAGTCAGGTTGCGGGGGTGTGGGATAATTTTTTTCAGTGAGCGCTTCGGGGCCCGCCGCCGGACACGGCGGACGCACGGATTCGTTATAGTTGACGGCAAATAGCGGACGTCTTAGCGATATCTTTCAGTGCGTATAGCGCGGGGAGATGGTTATGAATTTTGCTGGCGTTGGCCGGGCGGCGTTGCTTGTCGGGATCCTGTCGGCGCCCGTCGGCGTGGCCGTGGCGCAGGAAACCGCAGCGGGGGCGGCCGAGGCGCGGGACGCCGTGTTCATCCTCGGCCGGATCGATAGCGGGATCACGCGCAGCGATGGCGAGACGGTGAGCGAGTCCGTGATCTCCGGCGAGGAGATGCGCACATTCGACCGCGCCAGCGTGGACGAGGCCCTGGACCTGATCCCCGGCGCGAACGCATCGCCCACGGGCGGATCGCGCAATGAGCGGCTGATCTTCGTGCGCGGCTTCGACCGCTTCCAGACGACCCTGTCGATCGACGGCGTGCGCGTGTTCCTGCCCGCCGACAACCGCATCGATTTCGCGCGCTTTATGACGGCGGACCTTGCCGAGGTGCAGGTGTCGAAAGGGTATGTCTCCGTGCTGAACGGACCCGGCGGGCTTGGCGGGGCGGTGAACCTCGTGACGCGCAAGCCTTCGCGCGAGTTTGAGGCCGAGATTGTCGGATCGATCAACACCGACGCCAATCTCAATACCAATGGCAGCGCGATCTCCGCGCTGATCGGCACGCGACAGGACCAATTCTATGCCCAGCTTTCCGGCGCGACGGCGGAGCGGGACTCCTGGTCGCTGTCCGGCGACTTCAACCCGCTCGTGCCGGCGCTGGAAGACGGCGGGGCGCGCGTGAACTCGGCCACCGACGATTGGCGCATCAACGCCAAGCTTGGCTGGACGCCGAACGACACGGACGAATATGCGATCAGCTACATCAAGCAGTCGGGCTCGAAGAACGCGCCCTACCATGTGACCGACACGGCGAACACGCGGTACTGGACGTGGCCGTACTGGGATATCGAGAGCGTCTACCTGCTGACGCGCACGCAGATCGCGCCGAACCTGCAGGTGCGCGGACGGGTGTACTACAACACGTTCGAGAACCTGCTGGCGTCCTATGACAGCGCAGCGCAGGACACGCAGACCCTGCCCCGTGCGTTCAACAGCTATTACGACGACACGGCCTGGGGCGCGAACGCCACGCTGGAATGGAAGCCGTGGGACGGCAACACGCTGAGCGCGGCCTTCCACTATCGCAATGACGAGCACAATGAGCGGCAGCTCGGCAATATCCGCACGCCGGCGAGCGGCAGCCCGTTCGTGAACGCGCCCTATGCCGAGCCGTGGCAGGGCACGGAGGAAGAGACGTTCTCCGTCGCGCTGGAGGATGTGTGGTCGCTGTCGGACACGGTCGAGCTGGTGGCAGGCGTGTCCTATGACTGGACCAATCTGAAATCGGCGACGGATGTGAACGTTTCCGCGGGCGGGACATCGACCGCGCCGGCGCCGGTGTTCACGCCGGTGAATTATCCGCTGAACGACATGGACGGCATCAACGGCCAGGCGGCGCTGCTGTGGGATGCAACGTCGGACCTGCGCCTGCACGCCAGCGTTTCCTCGCGCGTGCGCTTCCCCACGCTGTTCGAGCGGTTCTCCTCGCGCTTTGGCACGGCGGTGCCCAATCCCGACGTGGCGCCGGAGCGCGCGACGAATCTCGAGATCGGCGGGGCGTATGACATTACGCCGAATGTGAGGATCGAGGGCGCGATCTTCTACAGCGATATCGAGGATGCGCTGGTGCAGGTCCCGGTGGCGCTGGCGCCGCCGTTCGGGACAGTGAACCAGACGCGCAACGCGGCGAGCGCCGAGATCACGGGCATCGAGCTGTCGCTGACGGCGAAGGTTGCTGACGGGTTCGACATTGGCGGCAACGTCACCTTCATGGAGCGGGAATACGGGCGGGTCCTGCCCATCACCTCCACGGGCACGCCGCCGCCGGCCACGGGGGCCGATCCGACCAACCCGCTGTTCCAGCCGCAGGGCGCGCCGGACTTCAAGGCGTTCCTCTACGCCTCGCTGTCGCCGTTCGATGGCCTGACGATCACGCCGAGCGTGGACATTGCGTCCGACCGCTGGACCGTTTCATCCGGCGCGCCGATCCGCTTCTACGAGACGGGCGAGTATGCGCTGTTCAACATCGCGGCGGACTGGGCGATTTCGCCCAACGTGTCGGTGTTGCTGAGCGTGCGGAACCTGACGGACGAAAATGT
This sequence comes from uncultured Rhizobium sp., assembly GCA_964529555.1. Classification (GTDB taxonomy): domain Bacteria; phylum Pseudomonadota; class Alphaproteobacteria; order Caulobacterales; family Hyphomonadaceae; genus UBA7672. The sequence goes on along the minus strand of CAZGWV010000016.1, from coordinate 20,097 downwards.
CGTGCTGGTGGACGGCTTCCCCGAGGAAGGACGCAACGCGACGCTTTCGGTGAGGCTGCGGAACTAGGGGCGCCCTGCTCCTAGACCGCCAGAACGCCTGCAAACACCGCCCGGACGAAGCGGGCGACGATGTCCGGCTCCTGCGCGATTTTCAAGGGGCGGGCGTTGGAGGCGATGTTGATGGCGGCATGCACCATGGAGCCGGCGACCATCGGATCGACCGAACGGCCGGAGCCGTCCGTTATGCCATCGACCACCATCGAGGCGAACTGGCGGCTGATGCGGTAGGAGTGGCCGACGATCTCGGCCTTGTGCTCGACCGGCATGGACGAGAGCACGGACGTGCGCAGCAGCGGGCCGTCGGGGCTGAGCTGGAACCGGATCAGCGTTTCCACGGCGGCGGCGAGGCGGCGGGCTTCGGGCTCGGCAAGACCGTGCGCCTTCACCTGCGTGTCGCGCATGATGCCGAAGGAACGGCGGAAGCAGGCGGCGACGAGATCGTCCTTCGCCTCGTTGTGATGATAGAACGCGCCCTTGGTGAGGTTGAGGCTCGCCGAGATGCGGTCGACCGATGCGCCGCGATAGCCGTGTGCGTTGATCTGCAGGGTGGCGGCCCTGAGGAAGCTTTCCTTCGAGGCGTCGCGGTCTGCCCCGCTCGCGCCCGGTGCGGGCAAGCGCGGCAGCGGCGTATCGAGGGCGGAAGGCGCAAGCCCGTTGAGCGCGATGTCGGCCATGCGAGCGGCGAGGCGCGGATATTCCTCGATGTCGAAATCGCCCAGCCAGCTCAACGACCAGAACAATTGTTCGAGCAGGATCAGGGCGCGCACGGTGCGGTCGGTCCGGTCCATGGACGCGAGTTCGGGCGAGGCGAACAGGTTGCGCACGCCGCGGAACATGTTGGTGTAGCCCTCGGCGACGCGGTCCCGAAGCTCGCCGTCGAGCGCGCGGATCGCGGCGAAGGCGGAGAGCGGTACGGCATTGCCCTGGCGCACCTCCGCGTCGCGGGCGGCAAAGAGGGCGATGAGCCGCGTGATGCGGGAGGCGGCGTCGGGCTCGCGCTCGGCTTGCGCCACGAGACCGTTGAGGACCGCAAAGCCGGACTCGAGGCAGGCCACGGCCAGTTCTTCCTTGCGGGGGAAGTAGTAGGTGACGCCCGTCGCGCGCAGGCCGATCAGTTCCGCGACGGCGGTAAGGCGCATGCCCTTGAAGCCGTGGCCGTTGAGGACGGGGATGGCGGCCGCGACGATATCGGCGCGGCGGCGTTCGAACCTGTCGGACCCCTGCGGCGCGGGACCGTCCCGATTAGGGGCGTCTGGTGTTTCCATCTGGGTCTGCGACTTCAGCACGCTGGCAGATGACCCCAGCCGGCGGCCGCTGTGAAGCGGGATAATGGGGAATTTTAACGCCCGGAATCAGCGACCGGGCGAGTTTCCGGCACGGTGAACTCAAGATTAACGAAAAACTCAGGCTTCTGGCTTGAGCCTTGCGCCATGCTTCGTGGACCCCATCAGGGATTGGGATGGACCCCATGACTATGTATGAGCAACTTGCCCGGCGCTATTGCGCTCTCCTCGGTGAAGACGCCGACGAACGGATCGACGGCGTGCCCGTGTGGCGCATCGCACTTGCGGATCTCGAAGCCGCGATGAATGCGCTGGATACGTTCGGCCTCGACGTGCGCACCACGTTCCACGAAATCTCGGAAACCACCGAGACGCCCCGCCCGAAAGGCTTCACGCTCCGCCGCGTGGCCTGAGGCCGGATCATCTGGCCGGCGACCGACGCAGCTCAGTCCTTGAACTTCCGCTTCTTGCCGGAGTTCCACTGCTCCATCAGCTTGCGCGTCACGCGGATGACTGTGGTGTCCTTGTCCCTGTCCTTGCCGGGCAGCTTCTCGAACGGGACGAATGTCGTCCGCGTGCGCAGGAAGTCGCTTCGTTCGCCCAGCGACCAGCCGTCGAGATAGCGGTCGAGTATCCAGCGATTGTGTTCCAGCCGCGCCATGCCGAGCACGAAGTCGGGATCGTCCGTGCGCATGTTGGCGACGGCCTTGGGAAGCTCGTGCGTCTCGCGGTATTTCTTCTGGCCGAGCCAGCCGTCGAGTTCGAAGCCGGCCTCGAACGCCTTGGCGCGGATGTGCGCGGCGGCGCGGCGATTGGCGAGGCGCAAGCTGTCGCTCAATTCCCGCCACGGCGTGATGGGGACCTTGACCTCGTTCGTCGTCGCCCGCTCCTGCTCGACACGCAGGCGCTCGTACTCTTCGTGATAGGCGCGCGCCTGCTCGTCGAAGATGGGCTCCAGCATGCCCGCGCCATCGAAGGCGGCGGGCCATGCGCCGAAGGGGACGACACGCCGGTTGCACAAGACGCCGCTGACCATCGCCTGCTTGTAACGTTCTTCCAGCAGCACCGGATCGCTGGTGAGATTGCCTGCGCCGGGGCTCACCGTGGCGAGGCCCGCGCCGTGCTGGGCGCAAAGGAAGATCGGCCCGTCGAACAATTTCTCGGTTTGTGCGATCGTCCGCAAGACGAGAGCCATGTCGAGCGGCTGATATTCCTGGTCGATGGCGACGTAGGCGGCGCAGATACGCGCGATGCCAGCCTGTTGCCTGATCTCATCGATGGGCTTGGCTGCGTTGACGCGGAAGTTTCCCGTGATGAAGCGAAGATCGACCTCCTTCATCAACTCGCGATGGCGGAGCTTGAAATCCTGCTCCAGTTCATCGCCGCGCGGATCGACGATGGTGACCATCAGCTTGCCGCCGGTGCTTAGAACGCAGGTGACGATGAATTCGCGCAGCACCGCCTGCCCGACCTGTCCGAAGCCGACAATGAGGATGTGCTGCCGCTTCTCTCCCAACTCCTTCGCGAGCAGATAGGGCGGGTGGGCGAGCATCACCTGCCGCGCGGCGCCGCCGGCATAGGAAAAGGGCACGAGCTTCGTGGGCAAGCGCTCGTGGCTCAACTGGTCGCGGATCCACGGGTCGGTGATGTGCGCGAGGACTTCGGCCTTCGGATAGAGTTCGGCGGCCTTCTGCGCCGTCTGCCATGTGTCGGCGTCGTCGCCTTCGTCGATCACGATGCGCCTGGCGCGTTTGGCGGCGGCGAAACGCAGCTGGTCCTGCAGGCGTCCACGGCGCTCGAACGTGGCGAGGCGGTCTGCGATAGGCTGGCGGGCGCGGCAGAGATGGATCGCCCGACCGGTATCGAACATGCGGCTGTGGTGCGCGGCGTATTCGCTCGCGGCGGGCCCATCGCCGATGATGAGGTGATGCTTCTTCGCCGACCGCCGAAACAGAAATCCGAAAAACCGCTGCCCGAGCGCCAGCACGATCAATCGGACGGCGACCGTGAGCGAGAAGACGGTGCCAAGCCCTCGGGCCCAGGCGAACAGCGGGTCGGGAACGTCTCCGACATGGTCCTTGTCGTAATAGATATCCGACAGCACGAGAACTTTCAGGGTACGGACGGCATTCTCGGCATAGCTCTCCGGCCCGCTTGGCGGGAAGGCCTTGGCCCATCCCATCCAGGCCAGCGTCAGGGCCGCAATCCCGGTCCCCAGCGCAAATATCCAGACCAGCCAGATGAGCCACTGACCGTGGCCGCCGACCGGGCGTCCCCTCACCTCGGTATAGCCGTCCGCCATGCGCGATACTCCCACCCGCGTCACGCTAGGGTCGTTGCCGCCAAAGGCAAGCACCCCGTTCAGACATCCCGTTCAGGCGCCGGGACGACTACAAAGCAGGAATTTCGCATGCTAGCGTGACGGGCATTGATGGCGGAAAGTCGCGTAATGGCCGGGGGAACCTGCCAACTTCAGCGTGCGGTTCCACTCCGCCATCCTCGAATTCATAGTGAAGCGCCTGAACGCATGAGCACCAGACCCAAGACAAGCGCGGCCCGCGCACTGCAGATCGCGCAGGTCATGCATGACGCAATGCGCGCCTGGCAGGCCGCCAACGGCCAGACGCCCGCACCGGCATGGAGCCGCGCGCCGAAATGGATGAAGGATGCGTCCGCTGCATCCGTCGCGTGGCGCATCGAGAACCCCGACGCGCCCGCTTCCGCCCAGCACGACCAGTGGATGGCGACGAAGAAAGCCGACGGCTGGAAGTTCGGAAAGATCAAGGACGGCAAGAAGAAGACGCACCCGATGATGGTGGCCTACGAGAAGCTGCCCGAGTTCGAGAAGCGCAAGGATGCGCTGGTGAACGCGATTGTGGATGCGTTGAAGTAGAGGCTGTCGGCCGATTCCTCAGAATGAGGGCTGTCCGCATTAGGCTTTGGAGAAGCGCTTGTGATGAATTTGGTGGCGCAAGCAAGGGACCTGGGCGCCATCGTCAACAGCCGCAGCGTTTGTCTGCCGGCGCATGCGCTTGAAGAGTTCTTGAGCATCGCGGCAAAGGCCGGCTGCGAAATACGCTACTACGAATGTCTCTACTTTCACGAAGCGGAAGGCGCGGCCCCAGGCGGCACCGAACCAAGCATGGACCTTTCGCGCGACTTCGTTCCCGGCCAGAGCGTCGCGGAATTTATCGCGCTCGCGGGCCAGCTTTCCAGAATTGCGGCTGAGCGAGCACTCAAGCAAAACATTCGAGCGTTCTATGAGGTCGGCCTTGAGCCAGACCTGGACCCCAGCGAAGCCGATATCCCGGTACGGCGATAGGCTGCGTTGGTGTAGGCGGCGGCGGTGAGCCTCGCCCTCGTGGTTCGACGGACGTAACGCCATGCGAGCATGGCGTTACTGCTCACCATGAGGGCTACTCAGCGCTGGTGATTTAGGCCTCATGGTGAGCAGTGACGACGCGCTTGGCGCGGCGGCACGTCCGTCGAACCACGAGGCCGTGCTTGCAAACGCCCCTACTTCACTTTCGCCGCGTCCGCAGCGATGCGCTCTGCATCGGCCTGCGAGAAGCCCAGCTCCAGCAGCACCTCCACCGTATGCTCCCCAAGCAGCGGCGGTTCGCGGCGGATGTCGGCGGGGGTTTCGCCGAACTTAACGGGGTGTTGCATGGCGAGGTAGGGAAAGCCCGCCGGGTGCTGGCGTTCGTGGATGAAGCCGGTTTCGCGCAGGTGCGGATCTTCCAGCACTTCCTGCAGCGTGGCGCAGCGGGCGCAGGGAATGTCGGCCTTGCCCAGCAGGTCTAGCCATTCATCCGTCGTCTTGGTCGCCGCGACTTCGCCGACCAGCTGATAGAGCGCGCCGATGTTGGCGGTGCGCGCGTTGTAGGTGGAGAAGCGCGGATCGGTGGTCATAATCTCGGGGCGGCCGCCGAGTTCGAAGAACGTCACCCACTGCTTGTCGCTGTAGGGCATGATGCCGATATAGCCGTCCTTCGTGGGATAGGGCTTGCGGTTGGATGAGGACGAGCGCGTGTAGGCCATCTGCGCCATCGGCGGATTGAAGGTGTGGCCGTAGAGGTTCTCGACAAGGTTGAACGCCGTGAACGACTCCAGCATCGGCGCCTCGATGAACTGGCCCTTGCCCGTCTGCGCCTTCGCATAGAGACCGGCGATGGTCGCATAGGCCGCGTGGAGACCGGACACTTTATCCGCCATCAGCGCCGGCATGTATTGCGGCGGCCCGCCGTCGCGGACGTGGAAGAGATCGGCGATTCCCGAGCCCGCCTGGATGAGATCGTCATAGGCGGGCTTGCCTGCGTAGGGACCATCGGCACCGTAGCCGGCGCAGTGAACATAGACGAGGTCTTCGCGGATCTTCTTGAGGTCGCCATAGCCGAGGCCGAGACGCTTCAGCCCATCCATACGGACATTGGTGAAAAACACGTCGCACTGCTTGACGAGGCGGCGCAGCGCCTCGATGCCATCCGCGCTCTTGAGATCGAGCAGGATGGCGCGCTTGTTGCGGTTGCAGCCCATGTAGATGGCGCCGAGGCCCGGCGCGGGGGACGGGCCGGCGTGGCGCATGATGTCGCCCGTGCCGTTCTCGACCTTGATGACGTCGGCGCCCATGTCGCCCATCAGCTGTGTGGCGTAGGGGCCGAGCACGACGGTGGAGAGATCGAGGATTTTCACGCCCGCGAGGGGGCCGGTGGATGGCTTGGTCACGGTGCGTCTCCCGAGGCGGCCGACTTATTGGCGTGTGGGGGCGGCCTCATTCCTGCGTATCCGCGGGCGGCGCGGGTTTGCAAGCCCTGCGCGGCGCTCACACCGCGTTGTGAGTGCGCCCGAATGTAGCGGGCGCCGCTTCAGTTCGCGGGGATGCGCCTGGCCACGCGCTCGCCGCCCTGATGCAGCACGAAACTCTGCGCCGGCCCCTCGCCGGTCGGGAACACGACGCGGATATTGGCTGGCTGGAAATGGAACTCGGTGTCGGACGTCGCCGTGAGAGCGAAGGCGCCCTGCCCTGTCGCCTGGGCGGAGAGGACGGAGCCTTCGCGCGTGATCGTGATGTTGAAGGCGGGCATCAATTCGTAGACGCCGACATAGCGATCCAGCACTTCGGGCTTCACCTCGACAGCGGCAAGGGTCGGCGGCGGGGGCGGCGCGGGGAGATCGAGCCAGAGGCGCGCGAGTTCGGCGGCGATGCGGCCGGAAGGCGCGGTTTCGAGGTTGGACAGGACGATGAATGTCATGCCGTCATCGGGAAAGCGCGACATATAGGTTGAGAAACCGGGAATGCCGCCGCTGTGGGCGATCGACTTGTGGCCCTGGAAGTCGTTGATGCCGACGCCGAAGCCGTAAGAGGCGCCATAGTCGGTGGTCATCGCCGCGAATGAGGCGGGGGAGATGACCTTGCCCGAGAACAGCGCCTCCTCCCAGACCAGCAGATCATCGACATTCGCATAGAGCGAACCGGCGGCGTGCGGCAGCGTCATCGAGATATAATCCGAATTGCTCCAGACACCGTCAGCAAAGCCATAACCGGCTGCACGGCCGGGAAGCAGCGTCTTCGATGTGTCATAGCCGGAATGCACGAGGCCGAGCGGCGTGAAGATGTGCTGTTGCAGATAGTCCGCATAGGTCTGCCCGCTTGCCGTCTCGATGATGTAGCCGAGCAGGACATAGCCCGTGTTGTTGTACGCGAACTTGGCGCCGGGCTCGAACTCCAGCGGCATGTCCTGCGTGATCTGCACGATCTCTTCTGGCGTGCGCGGGAACATGGACTGCTTCTCGAAGAAGCCGGGCTGGCCCGTATAGCTTGGAATGCCGGAGCGATGGTTGAGCAGGTGCTTGACGGTGATCTCGCTCCACGCGGCGGGGGCGGATGCGTAGAACTTGCTGACCGGATCATCGACGCTGAGCTTGCCCTGCTCGGCCAGCTGCAGGATGGCGGCGGCGGTGAACTGCTTGGTGATCGAGCCCAGGCGCAGGAGATGTTCCGGCTTCATCGGCACGTCGAGTTCGCGGCTGGCGAAACCGAAGCCTTCGCGGAACACCGGCTCGCCATCCTTCGCGACGAGCACCGTGCCGGAGAATTCGTTGCGGTCGACATATGCCTGCACGATGGCGCGGCTGGTGGCGACATCGGGAGACTCGGCGGCGACGGGCGCGGGCGGCGTTATCGGCTGGGCGATGTCAGGCTGAGGCGGGCTGGCGCAGGCGGCGAGGAAAAGCGCGGCGAGAAGCCCGGACAGGATACGCATCGGATCGTCCCCATGTTGCAGCGCAACCGTTATCACTTCCCAATTCAAGGGCCTAGCGCGTCGAGGGAACCCGATTTTCGTGGTTACACGCTTGTTTTGTCTAACCTTTGCCTGTGACGCGATGACTCTTGATTTCCGGGCAAACTAGAACCATTCTAGGGACACCATGACGATCGTGAACCGCCTCCAGTCTGCCGGCCTTCGTGCGACGCCCAAAAGGCTCGCAATCGGCGGGCTTTTGTTCGATGGGCATGACCGCCATGTGACCGCTGACGACGTTGCCGCCATGGCGCGCAAAGCCGGCGTGCGCGTGTCGCTGGCGACCGTCTACAACACGCTGAACCAGTTCGTTTCGGCTGGCCTGATGAAGCGCATCACGCTCGATACGGACCGCACCTATTTCGACACCAACGTGTCGGACCACCACCACCTGTTCTTCGAACAGAACGGCGCGCTGCACGACATTCCCGGCGACTCGATCCGCATCGAGGGGCTGCCCGCGATTCCGTCGGGCTCGAAAATCAGCTCGGTGGAAGTCATCGTGCGGATGACCGGCGAGAAGTAACGCGACGCGCTTACCTTGGCCTTGTTCGATAGACCCCCTCACTCCTCGATGGCTGCATAGACGAGCTGCTGGAATTGCGGGCGGATCGGATAGGCGCCCGAGGGCATCAGCTGCGTCATCTGGATGGCGATGAGGTCCTCGACCGGATCGATCCAGAAGAAGGTCGACGCCATGCCGCCCCATGAATACGTGCCGGCCGAGCCCGGTTGCGTCGTCGCGACCACATCGGTGGTGACGGCCCAGCCGAGGCCGAAGCCCGAACCGTCCATGCGCGATTCCGAGAACGTCTTGTCGCCCATGTCCTTCAGCGTCTTGCCGCCGGGCAGGTGGTTCATGGTCATAAACTCCAGCGTCTTGGGCGAGAGAAGGCGCACGCCTTCAAGCTCTCCGCCATTCGCCAGCATCAGGCAGAAGCGGAAATAGTCGCCGATGGTGGAGGCAAGGCCGCCGCCGCCGGAGAACACGTTGGGCGGTTTGGCATAGGCGCTGTCCGCCCCGCCCGGATCGGCGAGCGAGATGACGCCGCTGATCGGGTCGCGGCGATAGCAGGCCATCAGCCGGTCGAGGCTTTCGGCGGGGACGTGGAAGCCCGTGTCCTTCATGCCGAGCGGGCCGAAGATGCGTGTCTGGAAGAACGTGTCGAGGCTCATGCCCGAGGCGACTTCGACCACGCGGCCAAGTACATCCGTCGAGTTGGAGTAGTTCCAGCGATCGCCCGGCGAGAACACAAGCGGCGCCTTGGCGAGCGCCTGGCAGAAGGATGCGAGATCACCCTTCCATTGCGAGTATTCCAGCTTGTTGTCGCGATAGTATTTGTCCACCGCGCCCTGCATCAGGAACGAATAGCTGAGGCCGGACGTATGCAGGAACAGGTCGCGCACCGTCATCGGGCGCGTGGGCTTCACGAGATTGCCGTCTTCGCCGAGAACCATCGTGCTCTCGAATTCGGGGATGTAGCGGAACACCTCATGGTCGAGGCGCAGCGCCCCTTCCTCGAACAGCATCATCGCGGCGACCGACGTCACCGGCTTGGTCATCGAGTAGATGCGATAGATCGTGCGCTCATCGACCGGGCGCGATCCGCCCATCTCCGTGGCGCCGCGAAAGGAAAGATGCGCCGCCTGCCCGCCGCGCGCGACCAGCGCCGCCACGCAGGGAAGCTTCCCCTTGCTCACATAGGTGTCGAAGAATGCGGGGATGCGGGCGAGCCGATCCGCATTGAGGCCAGCGTCTGCGGGGTCGATCAACTCGATAGTCATGGCGTCTCCTTCGGCATGCCGCGCACTTAACGTCAGAGGGCCACAAAACGAAATAGCCCCCGGACTCTTGGGAATCCGGGGGCAGTTCAGCTCGGGATGGTACAGCCTCAAGAACAGAGGCTGGGTAAGACACCCGGCGGGTCGGAACGCGGACTTGGCCACAAGTCCAATGCTGGGAAGGCATGATGCGGGGGAGTAGCGCCCCCAGCCCGTCCATCCCCTCCGGGTCACCGCTTTTGACAATACCGGCCAGCCGGCTTGTTTTCAAGGGTTTACGCGAGCATCATCGCGGCCGAAATACCGGCCACCCGATCCTGGGCGAGTCTGTCGGCCTGGAACAGTGAGAGGTCACGCACAAGGTATTGTAATGTCTGAGGATTCACGACAGGAGCCGCAAAAGCGCGACGCCCCGCGGCCCAGGACGGAGCGCCGCAAGAACAGCGAACGCTCGGCCTCCACGCGCGGCTTGATCCTCGATGCGACGATCACCTGCCTCAATGAATGGGGCTATGGCGGGGTCACCAACATCAAGGTCGCGGACGCGGCAGGCGTGAGTCGCGGCGCGATGATGCACCACTTCCCGACGCGCCAGGCGCTGATCGTCGCCACGGTCGAACACGCCGATCAACGGCTGAAGGACTTTCGCGCCACGGAGATGGCGAAGATTCCCGCCGGCCTCGCCCGCTTCCGCGCGATCCTCGACCAGTCGCTGGTCACGCAGCGCATGCCCGAGGGCACGGCGCTGAACGAGGTGCGCATCGGCTCGCGCAGCGATACGGAAATCCGCGAGGCCGTGACGCCGATTATGAGCGCCATCTCGGAAGACTATGTGCGCGTGGTCAGCCGGATCGCGCGCGAGGCGGGGCTCAAGCCCAACCGCGAACTGCATGGCTTGACCGGCACGGTCGCGATGGCGACGCGGGCGCTGGCGATCAACACCTTCACCTATCCGAGCGTGGGCGTGCGCGACAACGTGCTGTGGACGCTGCAGGTAATGCGCGAGGACCTGATCGCGCGCCAGTTGGGCGAGGAGCATGCCGAGCGCCCCGAGCCCCTTCTCGATCCGCCGCGCGTGCAATAGCCGCCGAAGCTCACGCCGTCCGCTTGAGCGGCAGGCCGGTCAGTCCGTTGCTCAGCAATTCCTTGAACTCGGCAGGCGGCATGGGCTTGGCCATCAGATAGCCCTGCGCTTCGTCGATGCCGAGATCGGCGAGGAACGTCCACATCTCGGCCGTCTCGACGCCCTCGGCGACGATCTTGAGCCCGGCCTCCTGGGCCAGCCGCACGCTCATCTCCACGCTGGCGCGCGCGAAGCTGTCGGTGAGAACGTTGCGCGTGAAAGACTGGTCGATCTTCAGCTCGGTGAACGGATACATCTGCAGCCGGTCGATGTTCGAGGCGCCGGTGCCGAAATCGTCGATGGACAGGCCGAAGCCCTTGATGCGCAGGCGCGCAAAGATGTCGAGCACTTCGGGCTTGTAGTCAAGCAGGCGCGTCTCGGTAACCTCCAGCGTCACCTGCGAGGCCGGCAGGCCGACGCCTTCGACCGCGTTGACCATCATGTCGGGGAAAGCAAGGTTCGTCAGCGACAGCGGCGACACGTTGATCGAGACCGGCATGGGCTGGCCGTTCACGAAGAACGATTTGGCATGCAGCGCCACGATGCGCGTCAGCACGAAGGTGAGGTCGTCGATGCGGTTGTTGCGCTCGGCCAACTCGACATAGGGAACCGGGCTGGCGAACTCGGTGGGCGTGATGGCGATGCGCGCGAGCGCTTCGGCGCCTGCGATCGCGCCGGTCGACATCGACACTTTCGCCTGGAAGAACGGATGCAGCGCGCCGCCATCGATGGCGGCGTCCAGCAACACCGGCTGGGCCGGCGCGTAGACGACCTTCTTCGGCGCGGCAGGCGCACCGCGCGCCAGCACATCGGCCAGCGCCTCCGGCGTCAGCGGCTTGCGGATCGCACCGATGATGTTGAGGCCCTGCATTTTCGCGAGCTTGGCCACGGTGTCGATCACCGCATGCGCCTCGCCGGAAATGATCACCACGCGGCCCGCATATCGGCGCTCGGCCAGCGAGCGGATGAGGCTCACGCCATCGTGCGCCGGCATGTTGAGATCGCAGATCAGGAGATCGGGCTTCGGCCCTGTGCTCAGCTTCGCCAGCGCATCGAGGCCGGACTCGGCTGTCTCGACCTGCTCCACGCCGCAATCGAGGACGAGATCCTCCGCGAGCGCGCGGAACACCGGATCGTCGTCAACGAGAAGTGCCTGCTTGTAGCTCATGTTTTTCCGGCCGTGCGGCGCACTGTCCCAACCCTCTGCATGTGCCACAACAGGTTGAGGAATTGGCTAACCGAACCTTGCCGATCGCGCCGATCTGCATCGCGCCGATCTACCTGGAGGCCGCCAGCTTCACGATGGGGCGCGACTTGTTGCCGACGCCGTCGGGCACAGGGATCGGGCTGCTCTCATAATCCGTGTTCAGCACGAGTTCGGGCCCGTCCTTCATGTCGAACTTGCGCGCGATGATGACGGTGTAGTCCGACTTGTCGGCGATGGGCTTGGTGGAGTTGATCTCCAGCGTGTTGCCCGGAAGATAGATGGTGCCCACCAGATTGCGCGCATCGTTGCTGGCGATGATGTGCGGGAATTTGAACAGCACCTTGCGATCCTCGAAGAACAGCATCCCCGCCATGTCGCCCGTCTTCGGCGCCGTCAGCGAGATCGTGGTGGAGGGCGCAAGCTGGACCGTGGAGAGGCCCAGCGCGCCGGTCAGGTAGAAGCCGACATTGTCGCCCGTGACCTTGCCGCCATTCATAACCACCAGGCCGCCATTGTTCAGGATGTAGGTTCCCGGCTTCAGCGTCACATCGCCGCCGACCACGTTGATGCCGCCGCAATAGACGCCGGGCTCCAGCGTCGTCTTGCCGGTCACCAGAAGCCCCGGCGCAAGCGCGCCCACGAGGTCGCCGTCCGTGATGCTCTCCAGCAGGTTCTTCTTCTTGAGCATGTCGCCGCTCAGCAGCCCGCCGACGAGGCCGCCCTTCCCCAGCAGGCCTTCGGGCGTCAGCAGCTTTCCGTCCTTGCCCAGCAGGTCGCTGCCCAGAATGGCGCCAGAGCCCAATATGTTGTTGCACTGCAGGAGGCCGACATTCGGCTCGGGCCTGTCGCGCAGGGGATCGGCCAGTGGCGGGCAATCCTCGATCGGCGCATTGGGCGACACCGCGGACCCCGAGCCCATGACGCCGCCCGCGACGCACACGAGATCGGCCTTCACGCGCGCCGAATTGTGCAGGCGAAGCGAGGATGGCGACTTCGAATTGGAATAGATCGCGCAGGCTTCCGCCGTGACGCGCGCCTTGTCGTGCATCTCCAGCGTCGAAGGCTCGCTGGTCGACAGACCGACCATGCAGACATAGCCGCCGCCCGAAATCTCGGCCACGGCTGCCACCTTGATCTCCGTGACGCCGCGCGCGACGGGACCGGGGAAGAAGGTCTGGGGCTCTGCGACGATCGTCACCTCGACGGCCTTGCCGCCATCGACGATCCGCGCTGCGGTTGTCTGCGGCTTGGCGGTATAGCTCGCGTTCACAAAGCTTCTCGCGACGGATTCGACGCGCGCATTCGATCCCTTGAAGACGATAAGCTCCTGCGCCGCCGCCAGCGCCGCGCGGTCCGCGAGGCCTTGCAACTGGTGCTTCTGGTTGGAGAGCGACATATAGTCGATCACGCCGCCCACGACGAAGGCGGCGACAAGCATCAGCCCGCCCGCGAACAGGGTCATGTTACCCTTCGAGTTGGCCCCGAAGTTCCGCACGCTGGCTCCCACCACACGAACGCGCCGCTGCTTTCGGAGCGTCCGATTGGCTTTGACGCTAACGGAACTCCTTAAAGGAAGCGTTCAGCAGGTCCTTAAATTCATCGCGGCCAGCCTTAACGCCTGAAGCCCGATCCTGGTTAACCGGGCCTAGACACTGTGCGGCGTAGCGTGACCGGGGGAAATCGCGGGCGCGTGTGAAATGTCGGGGTTTGCTGTCCCATTCCGAAAGTCGATCCGGTTCCGGCTGTCGGTCGTCATAGCGGCCGTCATTTTCGCGACGGTGATGATCACCTCCGCAGCAGGCGCATTCCGCGACCTGGAACAGGCCGCAGACGCGCGCGCGCAGTCGCTTGAAGCGGCCGCATCCGCCTACTCCGCCGCCCTCTCCGATCCGCTCGCCAAGCGCGACCGCGCGGAAGCTTTCGAGCACATGAAGGGGATGCAGCGGCTCGACTCGGTGATCTTCATGGCGCTGCGCGACGCGGACGGCCAGGCGTTCGCGCAACTCGGCGCCGGCGCATCGATCCGGGGCCGCACGGCCAACCTGCGCGAACTGTCAGGCCTCGACCTGCTCAACAGCGACCGGGGTTCCGTCACGCTCCCCATCGTGAAGGCGGGTGAAGACATTGGCGAACTGATCGTGCTGGCCGACATCACCGACCTGCGCGGCGATCTCTACGAGACGCTGGCATGGACGGCGCTGGTCGCCCTGTTCGCCATCGCCGGCGGCGTCGCCATCGCGCAAATCTCGATCTCGCGCATGATCCGCCCTATCGGCAATCTCGCCGCCGCCATGTCGGAAGTCGGCGCGCGTCAGGACTTCACGCGGCATGTCGAGCCGTCGAAGCGCAAGGACGAGACCGCCCTGCTGGGCGACGCCTTCAACGGCATGATCGACAACATCCGCGAGCGCGACGACCGCATCGCGCGCCACATGGAAACGTTGGAACAGACCGTCGAGGACCGCACGCGCGATTATCGCCTCGCCAAGGAAGAGGCCGAACACGCCAACGCCGCCAAGTCGGACTTCCTCGCCACCATGAGCCACGAGATCCGTACGCCGATGAACGGCATGATGGTGATGGCGGAGATGCTGGCGACGGCCGATCTCTCCACACGCCACCGGCGCTATGCCGAGATCATCACACGCTCGGGCGCCAGCCTGCTGACCATCATCAACGACATTCTCGATCTCTCCAAGATCGAAGCCGGCAAGCTCGATCTCGAAACCGTCCCCTTCTCGCCCGAGCGCATGGTGGAAGACGTCGCCAGCCTGTTCTGGGAGAAGGCGCGCTCCAAGGGGCTGGAACTCGCGATCCGCATCGCGCCGGAAACGCCGGAGATGGTGCTGGGCGATCCCACGCGCCTCAACCAGGTGATCACCAACCTCGTCAACAATGCGCTGAAGTTCACCGACAGGGGCGGCGTCAGCGTTGACCTGTCCGCCGCCGTCAATGGCGAGCGCGTCGCCATGCGGATTGCGGTCACCGACACCGGCGTCGGCATCGAGCAGCATCGCATCGGCGCGATCTTTGAAGCCTTCGGCCAGGCGGATCAATCGACCACCCGCCGCTTCGGCGGCACCGGCCTTGGCCTCACCGTCTGCAAACGCCTCGTCGATGCGATGGGCGGCGAGATCATCGTGACGTCCGAGATCGGCAAGGGCTCGACCTTCACCATCGCCGTGGACCTCGCGCTGGAACAGGCAGCGCCAGCCCGCCCCGACGCGAGCGGCGTCCGCCTCGCCATCGCCATTGGCCAACCGCTGCTTGCTGCCTCGATTGCTTCTGCGGCGCGCGACGTCGGGCTCGCTCCGCGCCTCATCGTTTCGCCGCAAGAGGCTGGTGAGGGCGAGATCGTCATCAGCCTGTCGGATCACCTAGCCCGCACGGGCGCCGCCCCCGGCAGCTTCAACGTCTGTCTCACCGATGTGGGCGACAGCCGTGCCGACGCCCTGATCCGCTCGGGCGCTGCACACGACCTGCTGCCCCTGCCGCTGGGCCGCCTTGCCTTCTGGGAATTCATCGCCCGCGCATCGCGCCGCGACTTCCGTGGCCTCGCCGCGCTCGCCTCCGCATCGGCGACGGCGCCGTCCGAAACCTTCGGCCACCTTTCCATCCTCGCGGTGGACGACAACGCCGTGAACCGCGAAGTGCTGCGCGAGGCGCTGCTCAGCCTCGGCGCGGAGGGCGACTTCGTCGTCAATGGCGTGGAAGCCGTCGAGGCTGCGGGACGCAAATCCTACGACGTCATCTTCATGGACGGCTCGATGCCCGAGATGGACGGCTTTACCGCCACACGGCTCATCCGCGAAGCCGAAGCGCGCCAGGGCGGCAAGCGCGCCATGATCGTCGCGCTCACCGCGCAGGTGCGCGGCGTGGACGCCGATGCCTGGGCCGAAGCCGGCGCCGACCGTCACATGACCAAGCCGTTCTCCTCCTCCCGCCTGACTGAAGCGCTGAAGCTCGCCGGCGGCGCGGCGCAGACGCCCGCCGCCATTCCGGCGTCGCCGCCTGTCATCGCGAGCCCCGAACCGGCGCAGGAGCCGGCGCCTGCCCTCGCCCCCGCCGATCCGCCGCCTCCGTCCGCTCCCGCCCTGCTGGACGAGGACGCCATCGACACCATGCGGAAAGTGGGCGCCCGGAATGGCCGGGATGTGGTCGGCAAGGTCTGGAAGCTGTTTCTCGGCCAGGCCCCCGACGCCGCCTTCAAGCTGGAAGTCCTGTCGCAGGGCGGCGACCCTGATGCGCTGGCGGCGCAGGCTCACTTCATCAAATCCATGGCGCTATCGGCGGGCGCCGCTGCCGTTTCCGCCTTGGCCGAACAGGTGGAGCAAGCCGCCAAGGCGGGGCGGATGCCCGAAGCCTGCGACCTCCTCCCCCGCCTGAGAGAGCTGCTGAACGCAACCTGCCAGGCCATGCGCGACCGGCTCGCCGCCGCGCCGGGACAGGCCGCTAACGGCTGACAGGTTCAACCTGTGCAAGAATTTGCCTTGCTGCGCCTCGTAATTGCAGGGGCGCCCAGCCGCATTGACCGCCGGGCCAAGGCCGTGTGAAGGCATCCATACTCACTTTTCAGGGCTCTCACGTCGCGACAGCGTGAAGTCGTCCGCCAGAGACTCGCCACACTTGGCCGGACTACACTAAGCGGCGATCTACCGGACGTTACATGAGCGTTACGCCTGCCCCTTCCAGCGAACCGGCCGCGCCTGATCTGGCGGCGGAGATCGCGCGCGTGCGCGAGTCGGGCGTGCTGGGAACGAGCGGCCGCCTGCTTGAGCTGTTCGATTTCCTCGTCGCCTGCTCGCTTGAGGGAAGGTCGCCGAAAGAGGCAGAAATCGCCCTCGCCGTCTTCGGCAAGGCGGACGCGGAAGCGCTTCGGGATGATCCGGTCGCGCGCGTCTATGTCCACCGCCTGCGCAAGCGCTTCGATGAATTCTACCTGCGCAACGGAATAAAGGACGGCGCCCGGCTCGATATTCCGAAGGGCGACTACCGCATTGTCTGCGCTGGTCCCTCTGCCGAAGCCGCAGCCCCGATTGACGACACCGAGACGGACACAGCCGCCGTCGCGCCGCAGCAACGCCGCTGGCGCTGGGGCCTGATCGCCGCCGCCCTCGCCGTGCTGATCGGCGGGAACGCCGTGGCGTGGGCGCTTCTGGTTGGCCGCGACGCGCCTGTCGCCGCGATTGAAAAGAGCACGCCCTGGCGCGCACTCGCCGAAGGCAAGCGACCGCTGACGGTCGTGGTCGGCGACTACTATATGTTCGGCGAATACGAAGATCAGGTGACGCTGAAGCGCCTGATCCGCGACTTCTCGATCAACAGCAAGGAAGACCTCGTCCATGCGCAGTCGCGCACGCCCCAGGGCTTCGACCGCTTCTCGGATGTTGCTCTCCAGTATCTTCCCGCGTCCACCGCCTACGCCCTCGCCGACCTCGCGCCGCTGCTGAGCGAAGAGCGCGATGTGCGCGTCGTGCTGTCTTCCAACCTCGAACCGGGCCGGCTGAAGACGGACGACATCATCTATGTCGGCCTGCTGAGCGGGCTCGGGCCGCTGCGCGATCCGGTGTTCTCGCGCTCGCTGTTCCAGTTCGGCGCGAGCTACGACCAGCTGATCGACCGCAAGACAGGCACCAGCTATGTCAGCGAGGCCTTCCTCGCCGCGCCCAGCGACCAGATGTATCGCGACTACGGGTTCTTCGCGACATTCCAGGGCCCCGTCGGCAATCGCATCGCCATCCTTTCCGGCACCCGCGACACCGCCGTGATGGGCGTCGCCGAGGCGATGACCCAGCCCGAACGCATCCGCCGCGTGGAAACGACGATCCAGGGCGAGCGTGATTTCGAGGCGCTGTTCGAGGTCAAAGGCCAGAAGCACATGAACCTGGAAGCCCAGATGATCGCGCACTACCCGCTGGACAGCTCGGCGATCTGGTCCGGCGGCCGCGCCAATGTCGCGGTCTATCCGGCCCGATAGGTCCGGCCCGTCTCGGGATTCTGCCCGCCGCAGAGCGACCCGACACAAATTTGCCTTGGGGAGCGGGACAACTTCATTACGCCGCCTACATAATGAATCTTGGCCGCCCGCAGGCGGCCGGCAGAGACGCGAGGCCCCACCATGCGAGGCTGGCTGCTATTCGATCGCGAGGTAACCGAAGGCGTACCCGAAGCCGCCGAAATCGATCGTTTCATTGAAGTCGGCAAGCGCCGCAATGTGCGGCTGGACGTTCTCCGCCCGCGCGATTTCGAGCTGATCGTCTCAACCGAACGGGCATGGCGGGCCGAGTATGGCCGTGGGCGCCTGTCGCGTCCCGACTTCATCATTCCTCGCACGGGAAGCGAGACGACCTACTTCACGCTGGCCGTTATCCGGCAGTTCGAGCGCATGGGCGTGCCCCTCATCAACGGCGCCGAGGCGGTCGAGGGGTGCGCCGACAAGCTGCAATCGCTTCAGCTTCTGTCCGCTGCGGGCCTGCCCATCCCGAAGACCATACTGGCGAAATTCCCCGTCGATGTGGACGTGATCGAGCGCGAGCTTGGCTTCCCGGTCGTCGTGAAGAAGCTGCGCTCGACGCGCGGCGCGGGCGTTGTCCTCTGTCAGGACCGCGAGCAGTTCGACGACGTCGCCAGCCTTCTGGGCGATGCCGGCCACCAGTCGGATTTCATCTTCCAGCAGTATATCGCCCGCAGCCACGGCCGCGACGTGCGCCTGCTCGTCATCGGCGATCGGGTGGCGGCCTCGATGGAGCGCCGCTCGGCCAACAGCAGCTTCAAGTCGAACATCTCGCTGGGCGGCGCGGGCGAATGCATCACGGCCCCGCCGGAAATGGCGCAGCTGGCCATCGATGCGGCGCGGGCGCTGAAGCTGGACATCGCCGGGATCGACATTCTCTACGACGACGACGGCTATCGCATCTGCGAGGCCAACTCGGCGCCGGGCTTTGTCGGCCTGGAGAAGGCCTGCCCCGTCAGCGTCCCCGACAAGGTGCTCGACTATGTGGCGACGCGCATCCAGCGCAACGTCCCGCCCAAACCGACCTTCTGGAGCCGCCTGCTCGGCAATGTCCGTCGCAAGCCCCCCTCGCGCGGCAAGGTGCGCGAGAAGGTCTGAGGCCAGCCTACGCCGCGCGCTCGAAGATCGCCGCGATGCCCTGTCCGCCGCCAATGCACATCGTCTCGAGGCCATAGCGCACTTCGCGGCGTTTCATCTCATTGAGCATGGTCGCCAGGATGCGGATGCCCGTCGCGCCGATGGGATGGCCCAGCGAAATGCCCGAGCCATTCACGTTCAGCTTGTCGGCATCGTTCCAGTTCCAGCCCTTCAGCACGGCGAGAACCTGCGGCGCGAACGCCTCGTTGAGTTCGACCAGATCGATATCCTTCCAGCCGAGCCCCGTGCGCTGGAACAGGCGCTCCACCGCCGGCACCGGGCCGATGCCCATGCGCGACGGCTCGACCCCCGCCGCGGCCCAGCCGGTGAACCAGCCGAGTGGTTCGAGGCCCAGCTCCTCAACCTTGTCCTCCGCCACCACGAGACACGCCGCCGCCGCGTCGTTCTGCTGCGAAGCGTTGCCCGCCGTCACCACGCCGCCTTTCTCGATGGCGCGCAGGCCAGCCAGCGATTGCGCCGTCGCATCGCCACGCACACCCTCGTCCGACTTGAAAACGACCGGATCGCCCTTCTTCTGCGGAATGGCGACAGGCACGAGTTCGTTGTCGAACTTGCCCGCCTTCCACGCCGCCGCCGCGCGCTGGTGGCTGCGCGCGGCGTACTCGTCGCAGGCCTCGCGCGGGATCTGGTAATCCTTGGCGAGGTTTTCCGCCGTCTCGATCATGCCCGAGATGACGCCAAAACGCTCGACCGGCTGGCTCATCACGCGGCCGCGCGTCAGACGGTCATGGAACGCCACATCGCCCATGCGCGCGCCGTTGCGCATCGAGGTGGAGTAATACTCCACATTGCTCATGCTCTCGACGCCGCCCGCGACCACGACATCGGCCGCGCCCGTCTGCACGAACATCGCGGCCTCGACCACCGCCTGCAGACCCGACCCGCAGCGGCGGTCCAACTGATAGCCCGGCACCGAAATCGGGAAGCCGGCCGCCAGCGCGGACCAGCGCCCGATGGCCGGCGCCTCGCCCGAGGGATAGCCCTGCGAGAAGATCACATCGTCGATCCGCTCGGGATCGATCTTCGTCCGCTCGACCAGCGCGCGCAGGGCGATCGCGCCCAGCGCGCCCGCCTGGATACCCGAAAGCGCGCCCTGGAATTTGCCCACGCCCGTGCGGAGCGGACTGACAATTGCGGCGCGGCGAAGCTTCGACATCTGAACCCATCCT
>CAZGWV010000015.1:3642-49720 GCA_964529555.1 uncultured Rhizobium sp. | reverse complement strand
TCTGTTCGTTGTCTCGGCCGTCATGGGCATGACCCGGCGCGGCGGCGTCTAGCGAACAACGGAACGAAGAGCGAAGAGACAGCCCGGCCCTCGGCCGGGCTGTTTCCGTTCGTGCTTCGGCTAGACGGCCGCTTCGGGCGCCGGAACCGGCGGCGGGCGTGCGCCTGTGACGCCGCCGATGCGCGGCATGACGATGCGGATCGTGCGTCCGCCGCTTTCCGAGGAGGCTTCCTCCAGCACGCCGTGAACCTGCCTGGCGAAGGCGTTCATCAGCGTGGCGCCGATCCCCTGCCCGGAGCCCCGCTCGCCCCCGATGCCGTCGTCGGCGACGGAGAGCACCGCGTCGTTTTCGGCGACGCGGTAGACCACCTTCACCGTGCCGCCGCGAGTCGGCTGCATTCCGGGGAAGGCGTGCTTGACTGAATTGGTGATTGCTTCCGCGGTGAACAGGGCAAGCGGCACGGCCACGTCTGCATCGATCGTGTCGGCGTCGATCTCGGACTCGATCTTGATGCCCTGGTCCTCGGCGCCGAGCGCCTGGTCGAGTTGTTCCGCCAGTTCGGAGAAAAAGTCGCTCGCTTCGACGGTGCGGATATTGTTGTGCTCGTAGAGCGAACTGTGGACGAGCGACAACGCATTGATCCGCGCGCGTGCATCATCCAGCACGGCGACGGCCGCAGGGTCTTTCAGCTTGCGGCTTTGCAGGCTGAGCAGGCTGTTGATGATCTGCAGGTTGTTCTTCACCCGGTGGTGGATTTCCTTCATCGCGGCGTCGCGTGCAGCCAGCGCGTTTTCCATGTGCTGCGTGCGATCGCGGATGCGCACGGCCATTTCTTCCAGCGTGTCGGCGAGCACGTTGATCTCGCCGGGGGCCTGCCGCTTGGCGCGCAGCGGCTGCACCGACAGCTTGCCGCTGGCGTAGAGACCGGCGATGCGACGCAGATAGTCGAGCCAGCGCAGCACCAGCCGGTCCATTGCCAGCCATGCCGTAACGAGCGCGAGCAGCCAGGCGAGCAGCGGCAGCGCGAAATTGCCGAAGGCGTTGACATTGGCCATTGCGGTCGGCGGTGGGCGCGGCGCGGACAGCATCGCGTAGAGTCCGTTCTGCGCCAGCGGCACGAACGCAGCCTGGCGCACGCCGCCATCGACCGTATCGAGTTGCATGAAGACCGGCTTGTCCGGGTCGAGCCGGGCGACCGCTTTCTCATCGAGCTGGGTCCAGTGCGTGCTGGCGAGGACCTTGCCGGCGGTGTCCACGAGAGCGAGATCGGATTCGGGATCGAGGCCGGTGCGCGTGAGCTGCGCGACCAGGGAGCCGACCGGAACGCCGATCAGGAATGCGCCATCGAACGCGCGGTCGGGGCCTTGGCGCCGCAGGGCGGTGGCGACGATCCATTCGTTCGTGGCCGCATTGCGGAAAGTGATCGATGGAACAAGCCGCGAGCCGGTGTCGCGAAGCTCCGCGAACCACGGGCTGGCGGCATAGCTGGCGTCTTCACCGCCCGCGACCGTCGAGCAGAGCATGCGACCATCGCGATCGAGGACGCCGAGATTGGCGAAGGCCGGCAATGCATCGATCAGGTCGCGGATCGGCTCCATGCACGGATCGCCGAGGGTGACGGAGTCGATCAGATTGAGAACCGCCGGCGCCGTATCCAGCATGTACTCGGCGCGACTTGCCGCTTCCTGGGCGACAAGCGTCATAACCTCGCGGCGATAGCCGGCTTCCCGCTCGACATCGCTGGACCAGCGAATGCCCCCGATCACAAGGACCGGGGACAAGGCCGCAGCAAATATCAGAAGCAGGAGAACTCTTAGCGACAGGCGTCGCGGAAGGCGTTCTTCAGTCGTCACCCCGAGTTTGTACCCCTCCCTCGGCAAGCGCATCTGCCTGGCCGAGGATATCCCCGAACGCTTGCTCCGCCCGAATGTTACTGGACTCGGAGCGCCTTGTGGAGCCGTCCTCGAGGATCGCCTCGAGCGCCTTGCGGGCGCGGCTTACGCGACTCTTGATCGTTCCAACGGCGACGCCGCAGATACGCGCAGCCTCTTCGTAAGGCATGCCGCCGGCGCCGACGAGGATCAGCGCTTCACGCTGGTCGTCAGGCAGTTTGGCAAGCGCTGTCCGCAGCTCCAGCAGTTCCATCGGAGCCGTCGGGTTGTCGTTCGCAACCAGCGTGTTCTCCGCCATCTCGGCGTCGAGCGGGGCGCTGCGCCAGCTGCGCCGTTTTTCGGAATAGAACTGGTTGCGCAGGATCATAAAGGTCCACGCCTTGATGCTGGTGCCCGGCTCGAACGAGTCGCGGGCCTTCCAGGCCTTGGCGAGGGCTTCCTGCGCGAGATCGTCGGCCTGCGCCTGATCGTGGCAAAGGCTGCGCGCGAACGCCCGGAGGTGGGGGATCGTCGCGATAAGATCGTCCTTGAAGGTTTCAGCAGTCGCCCCGGTAGGCGCAGCGGCCCGCGCCGGCGGCGGCCTCGATGACGCGCCGCGCGCCGGACTGGCAGTCGATTGCGAGAGGTCCCTTGTTGAATCTGCCATGCGCAATGTCACCGTTCCGGTTGGGATAGAGGCGCATCAGGCGCCGAATCCGCAGGATCGCCCCCCCCTACGCCGCCAGCCGGATCGGCGGCCTGTTTGGCTTCCGCCATCTCCAGAATGGCAAGAAATTCGTCGGGGATGCTCTCCTCGACGACGTCGGTATAGATTTTACGCAGCCTGCGCCCGATGGGATCCTGACGCCTCCGCGCGACCCGTGAGTCGATCGGAGCGCTGTCATCGCCCCCCCCGTTCCGTTCTTTCGCCATGTCCCGCTACAACTTCTGTTCGCCGTGCAGAGATCGCACATCGGGCTCAAAACGCAGGCGAAGGATGTAGGTTCCGCAATAATTTGAAAAAAGCGGGAACTTGGGTTCCATGACGACGTTTCATTGTTCCATTGCTGCGGAAAACTGCGACGTGCGGGAGAATTTATGAGTCTTGTGCAGAAGCTTGGACCCCATTTGCCTTACCTGCGCCGTTATGCGCGGGCGCTGACCGGCAACCAGAAAAGCGGGGATTCCTATGTAAAGGCGGCCCTGGAGGCCCTGGTGTCGGGGTCGGCCGAACTGGAAGACCTTCCGCCCAGGGTAGCGCTTTACCGCCTGTTCCAGTCGATCTGGGGCGCGACGGGCGCCCGGCTGGAGACCGCACCGGAGACCGGCGACACCATTTCCGACCGCGTGCTGCGCATTCCGCCGCGCCACCGGCAAGCCTTTCTCCTGACGGCCCTCGAAGGGTTTACCGTAGAGGAATGCGCCGAAATCCTGGACGAGACGTCCGAAGGCATCCGCGATCTCATCTCCCGCGCCCAATCGGACATCGAGGCTGACCTCGCGACCGACGTGCTGATCATCGAGGACGAGCCGGTCATCGCCGCCGACATCGAGTCCCTCGTGCTCGATCTTGGCCATCGCGTGACGGCCATAGCGACGACGCGCTCGGAAGCGGTCGCGGCCTTCAAGGCCCACCGCCCCAGCCTTGTGCTGGCGGATATCCAGCTGGCTGACGGATCTTCGGGGATCGATGCGGTGAACGACATCCTGCGCGGCCACGATGTGCCGGTCATCTTCATCACGGCTTTCCCGGAGCGTCTGCTGACGGGCGAGAAGCCGGAACCGGCCTTCCTGATCACCAAGCCCTTCCAGCCGGAAACCGTGAAAGCGGCTATCGGCCAGGCGCTGTTCTTCCACGTCGAGCGGCCTGTGGCCGCCTGACGGCAAACGCCCGGACAAGCAACGGATCAGGCGGCGCGTTGAACACGCGCCGCCTTTTCTCATGGTTTACAGAATCCCAATTTATTGCGGAACCGCCCCTGCCCGCCGTGCGTAAATTTGGCAGCAAGGGGTGCTGTTATGAAGGCCATCTTCCGAACCGTCGTCTCAGCCGCGCTGGCGTCGTCAGTCGCGCTGCTGTCGCCCGCTTTCGCGCAGACGAAGCCCGACCAGCGCGGCCTCGTCAATGTGAAGCCGGTGGCCGCTTCGGCGACGGCCTGCGCCACGGGGCTGATAGAGATTGCGCCCGTCTCGCATGACGCATCGGGCCGCCCGGACGCCTGGGTGATCGTTCACCGCGTCAACGGCGAGGTCGTCGCCGCGCAGCGCGTCGATGCCGCCGAGATCGAGCGGTTGAGCCGCGCGCCATGCGGCGCGGACTCGTGGCGTGGAGCGATGCTCGCCGGCTGAGGCGCCGCGCTTCGCCATCTGGGCGAGTTGCACTCTCTCATCCTGGATATCGTCCGAGCCGGCGTCGGGAGTGGCCGATCCGAAACGGATCGGGCCGTGCTTGCCATGATGTGTTTCAGATCGACGCTTGCGGCCGCAGCCTAGATCGAGTCGGGCCGGGCGATGCTTGCGGGGGCCGTGTTGCGCGTGGCGGCCTCGCCAGCGGCGGGGGCGATCTTGCGAAAGATGACCTCCACCTCGCTCATACCCGGCGGAAACACATCGCGCCCCGCGCGAGCGGCGATGCGGATCGATTCCGGTGAAATCCCGCGCGAAACCAGATCGCGAGAAACATCTTCGAGGCGCGCAAGCGCGAGCGCGATAGCGCTGTCGCCGTCAACGTCCGGGTTTATGCGGGTGATAAGGTCAATGCCTTCGGGCTTGCAGGCCAGGGCATGATCGCCAAGGCGCGAGACAAGCCTGCGCCCTTCGGAGGAAAGCGTGGACTCCCCGGAGGCGAAATACACCGACATGGATTCCGCCGGGCATGCGGGCGTGTCGCTGACATCGACCGGCTGCGCCACGACGCCGGGAGCGGCCGCGCAGGCCACGGCCAATGCTGCAATCGCCCAGATCCGTCGCATGATTGAAAGTCTTTCCAGCTGGTCGACAGTTATCGATGCAGGAGCGGCGCCGACCGCGCCGGCGCATCCGCATGGTTAGCGGCGGACGCGCCGGCTGGCCGGGGCTCGCTAGTTTGCGTCCTCGGCGGCCTGGTCAATCGCCTGGCCGGCGGCGGTCAAGTCCTCACCAACACCTTCAACCGTGTTGCACGCCGCAGCGGACGCTGCGAGCAGGAGGGCGAGTGCTGCGAATGCGGTTTTCATGTCCTGGCTCCAATATGCCGTCGGCATGCACGCCGACCCGTTCAAAAACGCCGGCAGCGAAACGAGGTTCCATCATGGGACAAGTGGAACAAGCGCCGGGAGTCCACGTTGATCGGCAGGTGCGCTGGCCGCAGCGGCCAGCATGTTCAGTGTCGTCCAACGACGCAGCCATATCAGTATACAGGAGTGACAGATGCTTGGATGGGCCCTCGCCTTTTTCGTGCTTGCGATCGTCGCCGCCGTTTTCGGCTTCACCGGAATCGCCGGCACGTCCGCTTCGATCGCGCAGATCCTGTTCGTGGTCTTCCTCGTCCTGACCGTGCTGTCCTTTGTGGTGCGGGCCGTGCAGGGACGATCGGTTCTCTGACCCCGGCCGCACGGCTTGCCTGAGCTAGCCCCGCGCCCGCCCCGTGGCCGCGCGGGGCTTCGTGTTCACAGCCTGCAAACAGACGCTTTTCCGCCTGTCAGACAGGCAGTTCCCAACCCCGCAGAAATGCGTATGGTGCCCGCCGCTGAGACAGGTCGGGCCTGTAGCTCAATGGTTAGAGCCGGCCGCTCATAACGGTCTGGTTGCAGGTTCGAGTCCTGCCGGGCCCACCAATTGCCGGTCGCGGTTGTTCGGCCCTTCAAGGTGGGCGATGCGGAATGTCTCTTCATCCTGGTGAGCCCCGAAGGTTCGCGACTCTGGCGTCGGGCAAATGCCCCGGCGTGTCGCGGTCCGATGAACGGGACAGGCTGCGGGATGCACACAAACTCCTGCGCGCGGACATGGATCCCGGCCAGCAGCGCAAGGAAGCGAAGACCCGGCGCAAACGATAAGCCGAATACCTGGACGAGTCGGTCAGTCGATACGCGCCTGTCTGTCGGCGTAGCGCGGGCAGTCACGGCGCTGTTCGACCACGCTGCATCGCCAGGCGGCATGGTCGGCCTCGATCAGCGCCTGCCCCCATGTTCCGAACCAGTGATAACCCGTGCGCCGCTCCTGGCTGACATCCTCGTAGCGATCGACGCGGATGCTGTCGCGGTTGGCGAGGACGATCGAGTTGTTCTCGAGGTCATAGAAACGCGCCCACAGGAGCGGCGCATTCGGATCCGCAACCAGCCGGCGGTCGTAGCTGGCCGTATGGTAGGGAAATTCGACGGGCTCGGGGAGCTTGTACTGTTCGAGGCGCTGCCCGTGTATCGCAACCGCCTGCAGCCAGGCCACCCCGCCATCTATCGCCGCGACGATATCGGGCGACGGCGATTTCACTGACATGAGATAATAGAGGATGTAGATCGACTCCTGCGCCGCGATCGAAGGGAGTTCGAAGGCGCGGCCTTGCACCGGGGCCAGCGTTTCCGGGTCGTATTGTCCGGCCCAGCCGGTCAATTTGCCGCCCTGGCGAACCTGAAGCCGAAGCAGACAGGACTGTCCCGATTCCAGCGCTCGCGCGACGCGCGCCTGAACATCGGCATTCAGACTTTCAAACGGATATCGCCGCTCGGAGATATGCTGCAACAGGGACAGCGGCCCGGAGAACACTTCGTCGGCGACGGTCAGCATGCCGGTATAGCCTTCCGACCTGGGCAGGGAATGCGGCCAGCCTCCGCAGGACGGAAACTGATTGACGAGCAGATAGTCGAGGCCGCGAAGCGCGGCATCGCGGTAGCGATCGTCCGACAGTTGCTCATAGGCATCCATCAGGTATTCGATCTGGGTGTAGATATTGCGATTGTCGAAGCTCCCCGCCTCACGCGATTTTTCAGCGAGGATAGCGGCTCGGTCCTCGGCGGAGAGCACGCGCGTCGGATCCTGGTTTACAGCCCAGCCGCCATGATCGCGCTGGAGGAGAAGAATGTTGTCCGCGATGTCGCGAACCCGGTCGGGCGAATACCGGGCGTAGCCGGTTCCGTGGCGGTTCTGCCAGTGGTGGATGGCGTCGGAAAAACCAGCAAGCGATGGCGGCGGACGGAGACTGCCGGAGCCGCTATCCTCGATCGCAGCAGGCGCGGCGGAACAGGCCGACAGCATGAGCAGGGCGGCGCATGCCCGCGCAAGTGTAGCGCCGCGACGACCTTGTTCCATCAACACAGACCACATCCTGCATTACTCCACGCATTGGAATACGTCATGCGCCCGCAGTACCGACCGCGCCGCACGGATTGAAGGGCCGCCCCCGTCAGTCGCCGTCCGCAAACGGACTGGTGATCAGATCGCCCGTGAGGACCCTCTTGTAACGCCGCAGGAGCTTCATGGCGGCTTCCGCCTTTCGCGAACTCGTCGAGAGCATCAGCTCGAAAATCAGGCCACGCATGGCGGCCGTGTGCAACGTGACCATTGCGTCGACCGCCTCGCGATCGGCGATCCCGACCGATTGCGCCTGTTGCCAGACCCCCTCTCGCTGCCGCGCGTCGAGCGCTTCGATCACGGCTGGGAAGCGCTCGCCGAGTTCTGGATCGCTGCGCGATCCGAGCATGATCTCGAGCAGGGCGATTGCGTGCGGCTGCTGCATCGCCGACCATGTGGCGTTCGTGATTGCGAGATAGCGCTCCATTCCGGGCGTGGTGTTCGCAAGCGCGCGGCGGACATGGCGATCCTGTTCGCCAGCGCAGAATTCGGCGACCGCGATCATCAAATCCGCCTTCGTCGGGAAATGGTGCAGCACCGCGCCACGGCTGACGCCGGCTGCGTCCGTCACGACCTGCACGGTCGTCGCGCTGTACCCGATGCGTCGCAGGCATCCGACGGCCGCCTCGATGAGACGCTTGCGCATGGCCGCCGTGCGCTCGGCATGAGGACCGCGGACTTCTTTCGCCGCCGCCCTCTGGTTATCCGTTGTCTTGTCCACTTGCCCCCCTTTTCTCACCGCCCGACCGGGCCCGGCGGCGCAGTCGCTGCAAACCGGAGGTGCGGCCGCGCGGCCATCGGCGATCCGGCGTTCGGCGATCGGGTGCGTTGGTTTCGACGAATGCCTCGGGTTCCCATCCTGCGTGTCCGTCTCCTTCTGCGTGCATTGCGCTTTTCATCGTCTGCGTCCAGCGCAAGCCGAGTTGGTCCTTCTCGACGCTTCCAGCCTCCGAAATTCCCCGCCGGATTGCCGGCCTCGTGAAGCGGCCTGCGACCGGGGCGGTGGGTGCTTCGAATCCGCCATCATAGCCCGGCCGCGTCATTTGAAGTCCAACTGGACTTTTGATTGTATATATCCGCAGCCGGCGGCCGACCAGTACCGGGGCTCGATTTGACGGCCAAGCCCGAGGCCAAGATGTGATGGCGCCTGGCCTGAAGAACCATCCGACCAAGACCCAATCCGAACGCACGCGATTTTATTCCAATATTTCTGCACTCTAGCGCTCTCCGCCAACGGCCGGCAACCGGGTTTCCCGGAGTTGCGGCCATACCGGGGCCCTGCGGCGTTCCCGGCTTCGATTGCCGGGGCGGACTCTGCGAGCGATGAAAAATCGCGTGTGCATCGTGACGAATGAACGCAACCGGGCTATTTGCGGTCTAAATAGACTACAAATGGGAGGTCTGCATGTCGATCCTGGGCAACGCGCATTTCCGCCGCCGGCTCGGCCTGCCGATCCTTTGCGTTGCGATCCTGGCCGGTTCCGCGTGCGTCGCCCCTCAACCGCCGACCAGCGAGCCTGTCGCTTCCGCGCTTGCCGCGGACATGCCCACCCTGTTTCCAGCCAACGGGGCGAAAGGCGTAAACCCGGACACGCATCTGAAACTCACATTCGCGAAAGCGCCCCAGCTTGGCGCATCCGGCTTCGTCCGTATCTACGATGCGGCTGACCATTCTCTCGTCGACTCGCTGGATCTGAGCATCGCGCCCTCGCCCCGCCCGACCGGCCGGGCAACGGAGTCGACCGAGGCTGAGCGCCAGGCGCTGGGCCGCAACAGCGTGATTACGGACTATCAGGTCGATACCATCGGGGGGGTCGATTTCCATTTCTTCCCCGTGATCGTCCACGGCCGGACGGCGACCGTCTATCCGCATCAAGGCAAGCTGGCCTACGGACGCACCTACATCGTCGAGATCGATCCATCGGTGCTGTCGGCGGCCGGCGACGACGCTGAAGCCATCACCTGGACGTTTTCGACAAAGGCTGCGCCGCCGCCCACAGGCAGCTCGCACCTTGTCGTTTCGGCCGACGGCTCCGGCGATTTCAGCACGGTGCAGGGCGCAATCGATTTCGTTCCAAGCCAGAACGCGACCCCGGTGACCATCGATATCAGGGCGGGCGACTATGAAGAGATCGTCTTCATCAACAACAAGTCGAACCTGATCATCCGCGGCGCCGGACGTGAATCGACGCGCGTACACTATCCCAACAATTCGTCGTTCAATCCGCCGCGCGGCGGCCCGTCCCGGCGGCCGGCCTTCTCGATCTACGACTCGAACGATATTCAGCTCAGCAATTTCACCATCCAGAACGATTTCATCGGCCAGGCCGAAGCGCTGCTGGTGCGGGGCCAGCGCAATGTCATCGAGCGGATGACGCTCCTCGGTTCGGGGGATGCGCTGACGACGTATGGCACGATCTACATGGCCGACAGCAAGCTGGTTGGAGATGGCGACACCATCCTCGGATATGCCGCGCTGTTCTGTTTGCGTTGCGAGATCCAGTCGACAGGCCCATTCACCTGGACGCGGACGCCGGAGGGCAGTCACGGCAACGTCTTTGTCGACTCGACCTTCATCTATCTCGACAAGCCCCTGCCCTGGACGATCACCGAGACGGACCCAGGCCGCAAGACCAAGGGCGTGCTGGCCCGCCTTCCCCGGAATGGAGCGCCGGGGGCGCCCGGCGCCAATTTTCCGTTTGCCGAGATGGTGCTGATCAACGCGAAGATGGACGGCGTGCCGCCGGAAGGCTGGGGTCCGATACAGGAGCCGCCCGACTTCGACAGCTCGAAAGTGCGCTTCTGGGAATACCAGTCGAAGGACCTGCAAGGCCGGCCGGTCGACACGTCGCAACGCCATCCGATCGTACGCGAACTCAAATCGCCTCAGGACGACGCGATCATCGCGGACTACAGCAGCCCTGACTATGTGCTTGGCGGATGGAAGCCGATTGTCAGGTGACAACAGGCCCGCGACGCAACCGGCAAGTCCCGAGCAGCGCCTCGTCCCTCCTGCGCTGAAGCCGCCCTCGCCGCGATTTCCCAGGCGGGGTTCGGCCGCCGCATCAGGGATTCGGCCGGAAATCGGGCCGATCAGATCCAACGGTTCTGCAAGCAACATAGATTGTCAATTTGCAGTTCACGGCTGTTTTCAGTTTACACGCCGCCGTTTTTCTGGCCATTTACGGTCTGGAAGAACCGCAAAGCGGTCGGACGCGAGCAAGCGTCGGGAGGAAAGACGTTTCGTCAGGCGCCGGGCCAGACCCAGGGACCTGATCAAAAACGGGGGCGAGAACTCGCGTTCGCGA
The DNA here is from genome assembly GCA_964529555.1 of uncultured Rhizobium sp. Taxonomy (GTDB): domain Bacteria; phylum Pseudomonadota; class Alphaproteobacteria; order Caulobacterales; family Hyphomonadaceae; genus UBA7672. The sequence continues at coordinate 39,215 of CAZGWV010000015.1, read as the reverse complement.
GAACTCGATCTCTTTCATTCCGATAGCTGAAACACTCGACTCCGACCGCCTTGAGGGGGCGCTTCCGGGTCATTTTGACACCGGTGTCAGGCATAGCAGGAATTTGTCCGCAGGGAGGGACATTAGATGAAACTGGTTCTCGGGGGCGTGTCGTGCATCGCCGTTCTGGCCGGACTGGGTCCGGCCGCATTTGCTCAGGTGGTCCAGACGACGCCTGACACACAGGCCCTGGCGACCCAGGACCCGGCGCAACAGCCGCCGCAAACCGTTGTGCAGACGCCGCCCAAGGAGCCTGCGCAACCTGAATCCTCGGACAGGGTCGTCATCGTCGGCTCGCACATCGCGACAAGGCCGGAAGACGCTCCCAAGCCGGTCGAAGTCTACACGATGGAAGATCTTCAGAACCAGGGCTCGCCGTCCGTCACTGACTTCATTCGGTCGCTGACCATCTCCGGCTATTCGGCCGGCCAGAATCGCGCGGCGGATCCCGGCACGGCCGGCTTCGGCAACATCGACCTTCGCGGGCAGGGCTTCAACGGCACGACGGTGCTGATGAACGGGCGCAATCTCGCCACCACGAACGGCGGCGCCGGGGCGGACATCAATACAATTCCCATGGAAGCCCTCCAGGCTGTCGAAATCCTGAAGGACGGCGCGTCTTCCACCTATGGCGCCGGCGCCGTCGGCGGCGTGGTCAACTTCCGCACGCGGCGCGACATCGATGCGCCGATCCTCACCGTCGAACGCACGATGTACGAAGGATCCGAAGGCGGCTGGAAATACGACTTCATCACCGGCTGGGTCGGCGACAGTTCGAACCTGATGATCTCGCTGTCGTACCTGGAAGAAGACGGCATGCTTGGCTACAAGCGTGACTGGTCGGTGCTTCCCTACGACGTGAACCCGAACGCCTGGCTGACGCTCGCCAACAATCCAGGCCGCTGGCTGCCTGCCGCAAACATCTATACGTCTGGAGCGGTCATCGGCGGGTCGCGCCACGATGTTCGCCCGGCTTCGTTCGAAGCCGATTGCGCAGCGCTCGGAACCCCTCACTACGGGGCCATGCGCGTGGGCGATCCGCTTACGGAGGCGACGCTCACAGGCTCTACCTATGGCAAGTGCGCCCTGCCGCGCGGATTCTTCGAGGACTTGATCAACAAGAAGGAACAGACGCGACTCTACGCGGAGTTCAACTCCGACCTCTCGAACAACATGGAGTTCCACGCCGACCTCCTCTACTCGATCCGTGAGGAAGATGCGCGCAACATCGGAAGCAACCCGGTGTACACCGCGCAAGGCGCGACGACACCCACGATCAGCGCGCTTTGCGCAAGCGTGGCCTGCAACTACGTCGTGCCATTCGACGTCCGGCTCTATGACGAGGGCGGCGTCTACACGGGAGAAACGGTTCGCAACCCCTTCGCGAGCGACTTCCTGGCTCGGACGGGGCTTTCCCCGGCCACGGCCGCAGTATTCAGCTCGACGGCCTGGCAACCCTTCGCCGCTGGACCCAATCCTCTCTTCGATGACGGCTATCGCCACCAGATCACGGAACGCGAGCGCTATCAGATCAACATGGGCGTCAAGGGCGAATTTACCCAAGACGGCTTCCTGGGTGATTTTCTCAACGGCGTGAACTACGACTACGCCGCGCAGCTCAACCAATATACGGAAGCCTTCTACAACCCCGGCATCATCGTGTCGCGGCTTCAGAATGCGCTGCTCGGCTATGGCGGTCCGAACTGTCAGGCGGTCGACCATGTTCCGATCGATTATTCGAGCCCGGCCGCCTTCAACCGCACCGTCGGCATCCAGTCCGACGTCGCGCCGGGAACGAATGGCTGCGAATTCTTCAACCCGTTCGCCAGCGCGTTCCAGTACGGCATTCTGGGCGGGCTCAACCCGCAATACGGCGGCGTCGGCGCTCCGCTCGGAGCCGCAGCATCCAGCTGGGAGAACTCCCGCGAACTGGTTGACTGGATGACGCACCCGCGCGAGCTCGAAAACCAGCGCCAGTCGCTGACGTTCGACGCCTTGTGGACAGGCGAACTGCCACAGGGCGTGGAACTCCCCGGCGGTCCGGTTGGCTGGGCGCTCGGAACGCAATGGCGCCAGACCAGCTTCCGCGCGACGCCGATCGCGGAAGACGACATCATGGAACAACTGCTGACGCAGCAGTGCCCGTATCCCGATCCTTCGGTGGAGACATCGCACGCCGGCGATTTCCAGTCGTTCGGCCAGTATGGCTGCACTTACGGCACGCAATACCCAGGGCCGGGCGCCTTTTTCTCGGCGCTTGAACCGGCGCGCGAACCGGGCAGCAACTCGAACTATGGCGTCTCATTCTTCGGCGAAGTGCAGCTGCCGGTCTTCGACAATCTGAACGCCAACGCATCGTTCCGCCGCGAAGACTACAACGGCGGAAAGGTGACCGGCGACATCTACAGCCTCGCCGCCAAGTACGACATCACCGACGATCTCTATGTGAGGATATCATACGGCACGAACTTCCGCGCCGAGAACATCCTCGATCTGGACCCAGGCGTCACGGAAGTCGTCGGCCAGGCGACGTTCCGCCTCGCGGAATCGACGCCGGACGCCGGAGACGGCGTTGAAAACGTCGCGCCCATCCGGCGAACGATCGCAGGCAACCTGCAGCCGGAAGAAAGCACGACGATGAATATCGGCATCGGCTATACGGCGACCTTCGGGGAATCGCGCTTTCTCGCCAAGGCGGACTTCTTCCGCATCGAACGCGAAGGTCAGCTGGCCGCGTCCAACTCAACAACAATCATCCGGGACGTGTTCGGCTCCGCCAGCGTCGATATCCCGGCTGGCGGAGACCCGCTGTCCGCCCTCGCCGACTGCTCGGCGAACCTCATCCAGTTCCTCTCCTTCCGGGGCGGATCGTGTGTGCAGGGGACGACGACGGCCTTCGACATCGCCGAGATTCAGACCTATCAGCAGAATGGACCGGGCTTCCTCACGGAAGGTTTGGATGTCGAGTTCGACTATTCGCAACCCCTGTTCGATGGCCGCTTCGGCGCCAATCTCAAGGTCACGCACAATCTCTCCTATGAGTCGAAGGACTTTACGGTGAATGGCGTGCTGTTCGAGGCGGGTTCGGATCGTCTCGGAACTTCCAACTCGGCGCGTACGCCTCCGTATCCGTTCTTCGAGACCAAGGCGAATGCAACGCTGCGCTGGGGCAATCGCGATCACCGGATCAACCTGCGCGCCAACTACATTTCAGGCATTACGCCGGATGAGATGCTTGGCCTCCGCACGTTTACGTCGATCGGGTCGGCCGGCGGCGTGCCCATCTACAGCAGCTATGCATCCACGGCTGAAGACTATGTCGATTTCGACCTCACCTACATCTATCAGGCGCCGTTCATGGAAGGGCTCGAACTCTCGGCCGCGGTCATCAACCTCACGGATGAGAACCCGATGGTCGCCCAGAACACGCAGGGATACTATGAGGGCATGTTCAACCCGCGCGGCCGTCAGATGAAATTGACCGTGAAGAAGCAGTTCTAGGATGGCTCCCTATTTCCTGGAAGTGCAGAAGGTTTGAACTGACTCCCCGAGACATTTCAAACCGACTTGTCGAGGCGGCCCGATGCGGCCGCCTCTTTTTTTGGACGATTGCGGTGTCTGGGGAGCGCGGCGCCGCGCGCCTGACGCGGCCCTCCCGGAGGCGCGAGGCCGGGCGCCCGCGTTATTCCGCTTCTGCGATTTCGAGGCGGAGATAGTCGTAGATGACGCCGTCGTTCAGCGAGCCGGCCGGCACGGTCAGGGTTATCGTGTTGCCGCCCGCCCGGAGCAGGGACGCATCGAACTCCGTGTCGATCAGCTTCCAGATTCCGTTGATCTGATGCCGTTTCATAGACCCGTCGTCGCGGCCGAAGCCGATGCGGCCCTGTGGCGCTCCATTCACGGCAAGGTCGATGACGGGGCGCGACCCGGTTCCGTTCACTGCGATTCGAAGGACGGCCCGGCCGGACGGCTGGCTCGGCATGTCGAAGTGGATTGTGCGCGGCGCGTCGCCTCCCTCCCCCGCAACGCCACGGAACGGCACGATCTCGGCGAGCGGATTCGTTCCCTGCGGCATGTGGGAGTAGTGCCAGTCCTCCAAGGGGCTCGACTGGCCGATCATGTAGTCGATCCCGTGCGGAAACATCTGTGCATATCGCAGCGGCTGGCCCGGAACGAAGAACCGATCGGCTCCCGCGAACTCAAGCGCGTTCCTGTCTGGTGTTCCGATCTCCCAGACCTGACGTCCATAACGCTGTGGGGTCCAATTCAGGTCTCCGAGATCGATCGCTCCGCCCTGGGAAATCTCGATGCCGGACTTGCTGTATTCGCCGAGCACGCCATCGGCGAAGGCATGGAGCGTGTACGTGCCGGCGGGTACGTCAGGAATAGCAAACCTGCCGCTGCGTTCTGTCACGCGCGTCCAGAACTGGTAGTCCTTGCCCGAGTTCTGCCAGGTGATGGTGCGCGGGCCGCCAGGTTCCTGAAGTTCGTAGGGTGTCTTGGTGAGACCGACGTAGAGGTCCCCTCGGAAGGCTTCGCCGGAAGGCGACAGAGGATCATCGAGACGGAACTCGCCATACGCGGAGCCGCGCTCTTCGGGCGTCGCATAGCCTGGCGCATCGACCCATGCGTACGGCCAGGCGGCTTCCTCGCGCATCAGGCGCGCGCGCGCATCCGCCCACATCGCCTCCGGCGTCTCGCCCTGCGTGACGTACATGGCGAAAGGCCCGATGACTCGTTGCCAACGCTCACCCTTTTCGATCGAGACGTTGGCGCCGCCATTGTGGCTCGACCGCCAGTAGCTGAGCACGATGGGAGACGTTCCGTGGGCGAGGAACTCAGCCTTCGTCGGTCCGCCGCTGAGAAATTCCGGCGAGGGCGCCAACAGGAAGAAGCCGAGCTTGTGGTCTGGCGCCGTCCAGCCATAGGCGCGGTTCTCCCACTGCCGGGAAACATAGACGTACTTGTCGGTTCCTTCGTTGAAGAGGGGGTAGCGTCCGCTGCGCCAGGTATCGACGTGGATGTGCGTGAAGATCGACGAAAGTTTTCCGGCGATACGGGCTTCCGAGAAATCTCCCGCGTCGTATTCAGCGCGATGATCGAAGGCTGTGTAAGTGTAGACCGCGCTGTCATCGCGCGACAGCGCGTAACGAATGTCGATGTCGACCGGCAAGTCGCCTTCGGGCGGCGTGCCCGGCCCGTGGCCCATCAGATTCCCGCCGGAAATCCCCTTGATCGAAACCTCGGCGCGGTCGCCGCCATTTGCAGACGGATCGATGGTAACGCTCGTGACAATCTCCTTGGCGCCGACCACATCATGCGACCAGTACATGTAAGGCCGACTGCCGGCGGGCTCTCCCAGCGTTTCGACTCCCTTGTAGGTGATCGACAGCATGTTGCCGCTCTTCTTCGACACGCCGACGGTCAGAATGCCGTTGCTGAGGAAGAAGGCGTCCGCGGTTTCTCGGACGGTCACGGCTGCTGTCTGCGGAGGTTCATGTGCGGCCGATGCGGCGTCCGCAGACGAAATGGCGCCTGGAGATGCTCCACCGGAATGATCATGCGTACAGCCCGGCAAGGCTGCGAGGGCGCAGATCACTGCGGTGAAGCGCATTGGGATACTCCAGTTGGCGACGATGGCGCGATCAGCGCTGCGGCTTGCCGAAATGCAGATCGAGGAAATCCGCGATCGTCACGAAGTCGATCGGCAATGTCGTGTGGCGGCCATCGTGCAGAAGGAAGCTCATGTCGCCCAGCGCGGGCTTGTCCGGCTTCGGATAGGTTTTCGCGGCGAGAGATTTTCCATAGAGCCCCCACACGCTCTCGGCGGCCTGCGCGGACACCCACTCGCCCATCGGGTCGGACCAGGTGTCTTCCGTTCCGACGATCTGCAGCACGGGACGCGGCGCGGTCATTGCCAGCAGGAAATGCCCGTCGACTGGAAGGTCCTCCACCCTGAACGCATAGTCCTGATAGCGCGGGGCGAACCAGTAGTCGTAGCGGGAAGGGTTCGTAAGATCGGCGACCGTTTCTCCGTAGTTGCGACGGCTGATGGCGGCGCCGCCCTCGCCCGAAAGCCAGGGAATCACGGCGGCAAATCGCTGGTCCTGCGCCGCAGCCCATAGCGTGGCCTTGCCGAGACGCGAGACGCCGGCAAGCGCGACCTCGTCGCGCCTGACCGAAGGCTCGGCCTGCAGATAGTCCATCACGCGGCTGAGACCCCACGCCCATGCGCCAATGGCGCCCCACTCGCCGGGCGCTCTTTTGTCAGGTTTCGGCCCGAACAAGGCGGGCACGCCGTAGGCGTTGCCGTGATCGAAGTCCGGGTAGATATCGCCGTAGTACACGGTCGCAATGCCATACCCACGATCGACGAAGGCTTTTGCGTCGAACGGGCCCACGCGCGTCGCCTCGCGATCTGGAACGGGCGCCTTCAGAGCGGCGCTCCACGCCATGCCTTCATCGACGCCGGGCGCGTCGGTGATCATGATGTTGGGAATGAAGCTGAGATACAGCAGGGTCGGTACAGGGCCCTTCGCGTTCGCGGGCGTATGCAGCATCACACGAATTTTCGGCGCATCGGGTTTGTCCGGGAAGCCGATGCGAACCTGTGTGCGCTTCGCCGCGCCATCCATCGCGACAGCATCCCGTTCGACCACGTCGACCGACGTGCGGATGGACCGATCCGGGGTCGCACCCTCCTGGTAGTCGGCGAGCAGTTTCATGATTTCGGGGCGGCGCTTCTGCTCCCAGTCGGCGACGGTCTTCACCGCCTCCCCCGAGATTGTCTTCAGCAGGCCGGGAAGCGTGTAGGCGCCGGCTGCCGCCTCGTCGACGTTCGTGGCCGGCTGGGCATCCCAGCGGCGCTCGTTCTTCCATTCGGCGTAGCGCTTGAAGACCGCCGCGCCGGACGTGCTGTACCAGGAATACCCGGCGCGGCGTTCCTGCTCGATCTCAGCCATGGCGAACCGTATGACGGCGTCCCTCCCGACAAAGATCGGCTTGCCGGTTTCGATCTGGTAGAATCGGGCCCACAGCGGCGGAGCCTTGACGTCCGCCAGAACGACGCGATCGGGCGCCGCGCCAGGAATGGTCTCAACACGGATTCCGTTGATCTGATTGTCGCGATACCACTGCACGCCCGCCTCTACCGATGCGATGACTTCGGGCGATGGCTTGGGGATGTCCATCAGCATGCTCAGCACGCTGGCGCTTTCGCCGCCGGATAGGGCCACGGGCTCGAATGCACGCGCCGGGCGCGGTTCATAGGTGATCTGATCGGCCTGCTGCGGCCACGCCGTCAGCTTGTCATTCACGCGGATCTGGCTCTTGAGCACAAAACCGATGCCTCTGTCGTAGGCATCGCGGGCGCGCTTCTTGTTGTCGGCGCCGACAAGGTCGAAGTCCGCAGACGTGAACACCTCACGCAGCAGCGTCATAAGGTCGGGCATCATGTCGTCGTTGTAGGTGGCGTAGCGCGTGTAGTCGTCGCGCACCGGATAGGAATGTGGCCAGCCGCCCGAGGGATATTGAGCGCCGAGGATGAAATTCAGGCCGGCAAGCACTGCGGTCTTGTAGCGCTCGTCCTCGGTCGCCCGAAACCCCCGCGCGAGGAAACGCATTTCGTTCACGGTCGCCTTGATGAGCGCAGCCCTGGTCCCCCACGGACCGGCCTGAGCAGGATCGCCCGTGTTCGGTTCGCGCGTGGTGTTCATCAGCGGCCAACCGCCCAACTCGCTCTGCCAGGACAGGATATTCTGCGCCATGCGCAGCCCTTCGTCGGACCTGTAGAATGAATCCGGCTTCTTGCTGACGTCAGCCCACCACGGGGCCGGACGGTTGGGATTGGACTGGCGCGCAGCTGCGGCCGCCTGCAGGTCGTTCGCCCCCGCAGTCAGGGCCGCCGATGACGGGGAAAGGACGTCACCCGCGGAACTGCCCGCGCACGCGCACGCCGCCAACGCAAGCACCGAGACAGAAGCCTTAGCCAATTTCTGCATTGTCATCCCATGAACTCCTTGTCTTCTGTTGCCGCAGCTGCCGCACGCGCCCGAACCTCTTGCGTCATCGGGGCGCCGGAAGCCGCATCGTCTTCACAGTCGGTCCTGCGGCCCCGGCATAGGAAAGATGGACAACATCGCCATCGATCCGCGCGGCCTCGAGCCTCTGGTCCGCCTCACTCACCACTTCCACAATCGGTAGCGAGAAATCGGACGTTTCGAGCGAAACCAGCCGCCTGTTCCGAGCGCCAGCGCTCGTCACGAAGAACAGCCGATCGCCCTGTGCGCCGGCGAGTTGCCATGAATCGCTCATTGTTCGGATGGCCTTGAACGGCCCCGGATGTTTCCGGGTCCGGTCGATCAGCACGACTTCGGAGCGGCCATTGCCCTCAACCGAGGCGTTGACCACAACCCAGCGGCCGTCGTCCGTCGTTTCGGCGAAATGCACCATGCCTCCACGATCCGAGGCGTAGACACGCCGATCGTCGAGACGATCGTCGCCGAGCGCGTGGAAGAAAACTTCCTGCGCCGTATTGAACCGCTGCACTTCCGGGTCGGGCGACGGATCGCGATAGCGGGAATAGTAGAAGCCGGAGTTGTCCGCCGCCCAGGCGATGGACGAATGCTTCACCCACAGGATCTCGTCTTCCAGCTGGGCGCCCGCGAGGACATCCCAGACCCGGATCCTTCGCCAGGCATCTTCGCCGGCGCCGTCGGCCACGGCATAGGCGATCAGCTTCCCATCCGGTGACGGGCGCCATTCAGCCAGCGCGCCAGCGCCGAAGACATCAGGATCGATGAGGCGCCGCGCGGGTTGGCCCGGAGTTGCTGCAAAGATCGTCTGGCGGCCCGATGGGTCCGCCAGAACCGCGAATTGACGCCCTCCGCCTGCAAGCGCCGGCAGTCCGAAGCGCACGTCATCGAGCGCGGTGCGGATTTCGTAAGTCGTCGTGACGGGCTTCGGTTCGGCGGCGCCAAGACGAAGGCGCGGGAGAAACCTCGGCGGCGCCGGCGGCGCGGCGGCGGACTCGGACAGTTCAAGCCGCAGATAGTCATAGACCAGCGCATTGTTGAGCGGCCCTGCGGGAATGGTCAGCGTCAGCGTGTTCTCGCCCTCGCGCAGGAGGCCTGCATCGAAGGACAGCCATGTCTCGAACCAGCGCCCGTACATCTGGTGACGGGCCAGCGAAGCATCGGATGGCGCGAGCGGAACGGCGCCGACGTCTGTCCCGTTGACGGCGACATTGAGCGAAGACGCGGAGTTTGTTGTGAGCGCGATGCGCAACGTGGCCGTGCCGCGGACCGGCTTCCGCTTCATGTCGAACACGATGCTGTAGGGCGTTTCGGCGCCATCGCCGAGAACGCCAGAGAATGCGCGAATCTCGTACTCCGCACCGGGCCTCGGCGTGGGAGCGTGCGCGAAGAACCAGTCGCTCCCTGGATCGGAACGGCCGGGCCGGAAAATCACGCCCTTCGGAAGCGTTTCCGGGAAGCGCAGTTGCACGCCTGGCTCGAAATAGCGGTCGCCGTAAAGGAACTCCCTGCCGCTGCGATCTGCCGTGCCGACGTCCCACAGCTGGCTGCCGAAGCGCACAGGCGTCCATTGTAGCCGCCCGAGATCCAGCACCCCGCCAGCCTCGCCGACATCGATGTCGGACTTCACATACTCGCCGAGCACGCCCTCGGCGAAGGCGAAGAGCGTGTACTTGCCCGGCGCGACATCCGGGATTGCGAATCGACCGCCGGGATCAGTGTTGCGTGACCAGAACTGGTAGAACTTTCCGTCGTTCTGCCACTCGATCGTGCGCGTGCTTTCGCCGGAGGGCACAGTGTAGGGGGCCTTCGAGAGGCCCACGGTAAGAACGCCCGAATAGCCACCGCCGGCATCGGGCATCAGTGGATCGACGAGCGCGAGTTGTCCCCTCACCTCGCTTCGCTCGCCGGGTGCGGCGTATCCGACAGCCTTCACCCAGTCATACGGCCACTTCTGTTCCTCGCGCGCCAGCTGCGCCCTTGCGTCGGCGATCATGCCCCGATGCGTCGATCCCTCATTCACATAGAACATGAAGGGACCGATCACCTTGGTCCATGTCTCCCCCTCGGACACCGTGACGTTGGCGCCGTAATAGTGGCTGCTCTTCCAGTAATTCAGGACCGTTGGCCGCCCATGGGCGAGAAACTCGGCCTTGGTGGGACCGCCGCTGAGATACTCCGCAGACGGATTGAGCAGGAACCAGCCGATGTTGCGGGTTGAACTTGTCCAACCATAGGCGCGTTCATCCGCCTGAAGCGCCGTATAGACATACTTGTCGATGCCCTCATTCAGCACCGGAAATTTTCCGCTGCGCGCGTCATCGACGTGAATGTTGTCGAAGAATTTCGCCAGTTCGACGGCGATGCGGGCCTCCGACATCGTTCCGCCGGGATATTCCGGCCGATGTTCGAAGGCCGTGTAGGTGTAGACGCCGCGATCGTCGCGGCCGAGCGACCAGCGAATGTCGATGTCGAGCGCGATGTCGCCATCGACGGGCGTTCCAGGGCCATGCCCCATTTTCCGTCCGCCGGAAATGCCCTTGATCGAAACTTCGGCGCGCTCGCCGCCATTGGAGGCCGGATCGATCGAGATGCGCGGGACGAGCTGCACGCCGCCGGTAACGTCGTGAGACCAGTACGCGCCGGAATGGCCGCCGCTGTCCGGCGTCAGCGTTTCCACACCCTTGTAGCTGAGTGAGAGCAGATCGGCGCTGCGCTTCGAGACAACCGCCGTCACGACACCGTTGGAGAGCGTGTAGGTTTCGCCATCGTCCGTCACCGTAACCACGGCCTGCGGCGCCTGCGCATGCGCGGGAAGGGTCAGCAGCGAAAACACGGCCAGAAGCGCCGCGGCCAGCCATCCGCCAAGCGATGTGCGCATAATACGTCCTCCCGCCTCGCCCCCTTCTCGCTGGAGAGCGCCGACCGTGCCTTGAAGTGTTTCAGAACGGCGGCCGCATTTAAAGTCCAAATATCCTGTAAAATGCCGCCCCGCTGTATATGTGTCTGTTTTTTTTAGATTTTTTTCATTGCGACAGGGTGACCGCCGCAGCATCGAGATTGTCGGCCGAAACGTCTGCGAGCGTCGAACAGCCGACCTGCGCGAGCACGGTTTTTATCTCGGCTCCGATGAGCCGCAGGACATCGGCCACGCCGGCTTCACCGCGCGCACCCAGCGCGTACGCCCAGGCGCGGCCAAGCAGGACGCCTCGCGCGCCTGACGCAAGCGCCCGCACAACATCGAGCCCGCTGCGAACGCCGCCGTCGAGCAACACTGTCGCCTGATCACCCACGGCATCGGCTATTGCCGGCAACGCCGAGATCGACGACCGCGCGCCGTCCAGTTGACGTCCCCCATGATTCGACACGACGACGCCATCGGCGCCGCAAGCCACCGCCTGCCGCGCGTCGTCCACGGACATGAGCCCCTTCACGACCAGAGGCCCGTCCCACGCCGCCCGGATCTGCTCGAGATCCTTCCAGGTGACCGACGCATCGAAATTGGCCGCCAGCCACGACCAGAATGCGTCGATCCCGGCCGACTCTCCGAGGACCGATGAAACGTGACCCAGCGAATGGGGTCTTCCGAGCACGCCGACATCCCAGGCCCAGGACGGTTTCGCGCACGCCTGCCCCAGCCGCGCCAGCTTGCGCCGCAGGGCGCCGCCACCCGACAGGCCGGAACGCATATCGCGATAGCGCGTGGAGGGCACCATCATGTCGGCCGTCAGAATGAGCACAGTTGCACCCGCAGCTTTCGCGCGCGCGAGCATGTCCCACAGAAACTTCCGGTCCTTGAGAACATAGAGCTGAAACCAGAATGGCGCCCGCGCGCCCTTCGCCACTTCTTCGCATGTGCACGCCGACACGGTTGACAGGGTGAACGGCACATTTGCGTCGCGCGCCGCCCGCGCCGCCTGCACCTCCCCTCGCCTCGCCAGCATCCCGGCCAGTCCAACCGGCGCAAGACCCACGGGCATCGCCCATTTGTGACCGAAAAGTTCCGTCTCCAGCGAAAGGGAGGACACGTCGCGCATGACGCGCTGCTTCAGGCGAAGGCGCGCGAGGTCCAGGATATTTTCCCGAAGCGTTGTCTCACTGAACGCGCCCCCATCGACATATTCGAACAGGAAACGCGGAAGGCGTCTGCGGGCTGCCGCCCTGTAGTCATCGACATTGGCGAGTATCATCGACATGCGGCTCGGGTCCGAGGCTCCAGCTGTTTGCGCCAATCGGTCTTGTACTGCCGCAGGTCCAACGGCAACGGTTCGATGCGTTGAAGGGCCGACGGCGGCCTCAATTCAGGGTCGATCAGACGCAGGGCTCCGAACGCCACGCCTTCAAGATCGCCAACCGTGTAGACTTTCAGGTCCGGGCGGACCGACGCCAACGTCCTCGCAAGAAGCGTGTCGCCGGCAAAACGCCCCTCGATCAACACGCCTTCGCGGCTTCCGATCATTTCGAGCATCACATCCGACATCAGCGCCAGATAAAGGCTGGCCGCCGGCGCTCTTTGCCAGTTCGCCGGCGGCGATCCGGCCCACCCGCCGGATTGCGCGGGAAACGGCCCCACGCCGCTGACGACTGACGGCAGCGCCACGACGCCATTGGCGATAACCTGCGCAGCCTGTGCGATCCGCAGGTCGATGCCCACATCCTCATCGGCAGGCGAGCCTTCGATGAGCAGTTCGAACTCACGCCCACCCATGAAGCGCGCCGAAGGAACCGGACGGCCTTCAGGATCCACATTGAGAAGGCAATCGCGGCCTTCATCAAGTGCGATGTCTTCGCATCGACGGGCCTTGCCGATCGACCGCATGGCGACGAACCAGGTGCCGGTCGAGAGCACGGTCGTGTCAGCGCCGCGAAGCTCGGCATGACCGCGAGCGGCATGCAGGGCCGCATTGCTGTCGTGCATGCCGCAGTGAACGGTGCAGTCCGCAGGCAAGCCTGTGCGCTTGACCCACTCGGGCGATACACGGCCCAGGATTTCACCGGCTTCGCGCAACGGAGCCATGCGCCGGGCCCATCCCCTGTTTTGAGCGAGATCGCTGTAACGGCCTTCGCGGGGACACCACAGATCGGTGTGGCAGCCCAGGCTTGAAACTTCGACAGAGGGCACACCGCAAAGCACCCATGCCCAGTATTGCGGCCAGGTCAGGATCTGGACCGTCTCAGGAAGACTGCGCCCTGACAATTGTTCGAGACGATGAAGCTGGCGGCCGAGATTGAGGCCGTTGGCCAATGACGGCGATCCGGTTTCGGAAAAGGGATCGCGCTGCGCTTCGTAGTCCGTCGACATGGAGATCGCGCCCTCATAGTCAAACGGCGCCAGGAACAGCTCGTCATCGCAGATGAGGGCCGAAGCCGCACCGTGGCCGCAGGGAACGATCGTTCCGGGCCGCGCAAGACCGGCGAAGGCCTCAAGACACTCCGCCAGCCACGACGCGATGCCCTGACAGTCCAGTTCGCGATACTGAAGACCGTCGATCGAGCGATTTTCGCGCGTTCGGACAGCGATGCACGATCCATCGGCCGCCCATAGGCTGGCCTTGGCGTTGGTCTTGCCGAAATCGAGGACAATGCTCGCTCTGCGGGTCACCGCGACTCTCCTGATTGCCGGCCTGCGCGTACCTACGTATGATCATTTTTGATCGATGCATACCGAAAATGATTGATTGACGCCAGTCCCTCGCCTAGACGTGGGAGCATGACGCCAAGAGCAATTCCATTCGCCATTCCCTCAAACCGATGGAACGTGGCGCAAGCTTCGAAGCTGGATGGGCCGGGCCTCCTGCTCTACCGCTCAAACCTGCTGGGCAGCGATCTGACTGTCACGAATTTCGGTGGAGGAAACACGTCCGCCAAGCTGCGCGCGCGCGACCCGCTGACAGGCGAGGATACGGAGGTTCTGTGGGTAAAGGGGTCAGGAGGCGATCTCGGCTCCATGAAGCTCGATGGCTTCGCAACCCTGTACATGCCGAAATTGCTCGGGCTGGAACGACTGTACCGGGGTCTCGACTTCGAGGACGAGATGGTCGCCTACCTGCCCCATTGCACGTTCGATCTGAACCTCCGCGCGGCTTCGATAGATACGCCGCTCCATGCCTACCTTCCGTTCGCGCACGTCGATCACATTCACCCCGACGCCGTGATTGCGCTCGCGGCGGCCAGGGATGGAGAACGCACGACCCGCGAGATATTTGGCGAGAAAATCGGCTGGCTACCCTGGCAACGTCCGGGGTTTGATCTCGGGCTTCGCCTTCGCGACTTGCTTGCGGCGAAACCTGGCTTGCGGGGCGTCGTGCTGGCGGGGCACGGACTGATCTGCTGGGGAGACACCTCGCGAGACTGCTATGACAATTCGATCGAACTGATCGCATGCGCGGCAGAATATCTGAACAAGCGTCTGGCGCTGGGACCTGCGTTTGGCGGCAGAGCATCCGCCCCCCTGCCTGCGGACGAGCGTCGTGCGGCAGCCGCACGGCTGGCTCCCCGCTTGCGAGGGCTCATGTCGAAGCAGGAGGCGAAGGTCGGACACTTCACCGACGACCCGGAAACGATCGAGTTTGTCGGTTCGGTGGACATGGCGCGCCTCGCCGCGATGGGCACCTCCTGCCCCGACCACTTCCTTCGCACAAAGATCGCGCCTCTGATCCTGGATCCGGCGCGTCTCGATGACGAAGACTATTTGCCCGCCGCCCTCGCAACCTATCGCGAGTTCTACGAAGCTTACTACCGCCGCCATGCGCAACCCGACGACCCAGGAATGCGGGACGCGAACGCGATCATTGTGCTCGTCGCGGGGATTGGGCGGTTTGCGTTTGCGAAGGACAAGACGACCGCGCGTCTGGCTTCGGAGTTCTTTGGCAATGCGATCAATGTGATGCGCGGGGCGGAGGTGGCCGGAGGGTATGCCGGACTGGACGAGGCGGAGGCGTTTGCGATCGAATACTGGGCCCTCGAAGAGGCAAAGTTGCAGCGGATGCCCAAGCCCAAGCCCCTGGAGGGGCGGATTGCGCTTGTCACCGGCGCTGGCGGAGGGATTGGCGGCGCGATCGCGACTTCGCTGCTGTCGGAGGGCGCCTGCGTGATGCTCGCAGATCTGAACCCCACCACCCTGGACCAGACGCGAACGGCGCTCGCAACGCAGTTCGGGAAAGATCGCGTGCGCGCCATTACCTGCGATGTGACCGATGAGGCGCAGGTCCAGGCGGCGTTCGACATGGTCGCGGTGGAGTTCGGCGGGCTCGACATGCTGGTCGCCAATGCGGGTCTCGCGTCGGCGGCGTCCATCGAATACACGAGCATGGACGTGTGGCGGCAGAACTACAGCGTGCTGGCGGACGGCTACTTCCTGACCTCGCGTGCGGCCTGGCCCCTGCTCAAACAGCAGGGCGGCGCCGTTGTGTTCATCGGATCGAAGAACGCGCTGGCGGCGACGCCTGCGGCTTCGGCCTATGCGTCGGCCAAGGCCGCTTCGCTTCACCTTGCGCGCTGTCTCGCCCTGGAGGGCGGACCGCATGGCATACGTGTCAACGTCGTCAATCCCGACGCCGTCCTGCGGGGATCCCGGATCTGGGATGGCGCATGGCGGTCCGAGCGCGCACGCGCATACGGCGTGGATCCCGGCGAGGCGCTGGAGCAGCTCTACCGCGAGCGCAGCCTGCTGAAACGCGATGTGCTGCCGGAAGACATCGCAGCAGCGTGCCTGTTTCTTGTCTCCGGCGCCTCGGCGAAGTCGACCGGGAATATCCTGAACGTGGACGCTGGCAACGCGGTGGCGTTCACACGATAAGGCTGGCGCCGGCGCATCGAAGGAAGGCCACGCGATGAACGATCTGTCCATCTCGAGCGATCTGATCGCCGAGCACAATCACCGCCGCCGCGCCGCCCTGGATGAGGATTTCGAAGCGCTTTCGCGCGCGCTGGCGCGGCGGGGGATATCCGCTGCCGACGTCAGCCGCAAGGTGGCGGCCTTCGAGGTCGCCCTTCCCACCTGGGGGGCGGGCACGGGCGGGACGCGATTCGCAAAATTCCCGATGCCTGGCGAGCCGACGAACATCTTCGAGAAGCTGGAAGACTGCGCGGTCGTGAACCAGCTCACGCGGGCCACACCGCGCGTGTCACCGCATTTTCCGTGGGACAAGATCGCGAACCCCGGCGAGCTTCGCGTTCACGCAGACACGCTGGGCATCGGGTTCGGCGCGGTCAACTCCAACACATTTCAGGACCAGCCCGGCCAGCCTCACAGTTACAAATTCGGAAGCCTGACACACACCGACCCGGCAGTTCGGACGCAGGCGGTCGATCACAATATCGAATGCATCGAGATCGGGCGCGCGCTGGGATCGCGCGCATTGACGGTATGGATCGGCGACGGCTCCAACTTTCCGGGACAGCAGGACCTCTCGCGCCAGTTCGACAGATATCTGGAAAGCCTGCAGCGCATCTATTCGGCGCTGCCGACCGACTGGGCGATGCTGCTCGAGCACAAGCTCTATGAGCCGGCTTTCTACTCGACCGTGCTTCCCGATTGGGGATCGAGCATCCTGGCGGCGCAGCAAACCGGCGAGCGCGCGAAGTGCCTTGTCGATCTCGGCCATCACGCGCCAACGGTCAACATCGAGCAGATCGTCGCGAGGCTGCACCGCTTCGGCAAGCTGGGCGGCTTTCACTTCAACGACAGCAAATATGGCGACGACGATCTCGACTCTGGCTCGATCAATCCACATCAGCTCTTTCTGGTTTTCAATGAACTCGTTGAAGCCGAGCGCCGCGATCCCGCGAACTACGCGCCCGACTTCATGATCGACCAGTCCCATAACGTCACGGACCCCATCGAGAGCATGCTGATGAGCACCGAGGCGATCGTGGGCGCATACGCGCGCGCGTTGCTGGTCGATCGCGATGGTCTGGCCGAAGCGCAGCGCGCCAATGACGTGACGCGCGCGTTCCGCACCTTGCGTCAGGCCTACGAATGCGACGCCGCTCCGATCCTTGCCAGGGCGCGGAGTGACAGGGGCGGCGCCATCGATCCAGTCACGGCCTATCGCGACTCCGGCTGGCGCGCCAGAAAGGCGCAGGAACGCAAGGCTGCATCCCGATCGGCGGGAATCGTATAGGTGATGGAATGACCTTCATCCCGTGGGGCCGCCGCCGGGCTGACATGGCAAGCGGAACTGGCAAAGGAAGCGGAACCGGATGCACGCCGCTGAACGCGAACGCCTGATCCTGAAGCTGCTGCAAGCGAATGGCTTCGTGTCGTTCAGGCAGCTCGACGGCGAACTCGACGGGTCGCCCGCGACCGTGCGACGGGACCTTGCGCGCATGGAAGCCAAGGGCCTGATCGCTCGCGTTCACGGCGGCGCGCGCCTCGCCGAACAGGCGAACGGACCGATCGACCAGCTGCTCGGCACGCCGTTCCATGAGAATATCAAGCGCAACCCTGAAGCCAAAGCCGCCATCGGCCGGGCAGCCGCGGCCCTGTGCGAGCCGGGTGAATCGATCATCATCGACGGCGGCTCGACGACGCTTCAGATGTGCCGGCATATCGACAAGCTTGACCTTCAGGTACTGACGAACTCGCTTCACATCGTCAGCGCGCTTCTACCGCAGACACGCACGCGCGTCAGCCTGCCGGCCGGAACGGTCTATCGCGAACAGAATATCGTTCTGAGCCCGCACGCCGAAGATGGCTCCAGGCAACATCGTGCATCCAAGATGTTCGTCGGCGCGGCGTCGGTCGGCGCGTCGGGCCTCATGCAGGCCGATGCGCTGTTGCTTCATGCCGAGGGCCGCCTGATGGACCTGGCCGACCAACTCGTCCTGACGGTCGATTCCAGCAAGTTTCACGCTCCGCCCGGCAATGTGCTCTGTGCGCTCGACGAGATCGACATCGTCATTACCGATCGGGGTATCGAGCCCCGGCACAAGCGCATGCTTCGCGAAGCCGGCGTACGGGTGATCGTCGCGAACGCCTGACGGCTCAGTCCATGTGAAAGACCTGGAGGAGATCCCGCGATACCGGGTGATTGTCGGCATGGGTCTGCATGATGTCGGCCATGTAGGACCACCACTTCTGCATGACAGGTCTGGCCGGCAGGCTATCGAACGTGTTGACCGACGACAGTTTCAGCACCCCGAAGAGCGTTCCGTTTCCTTCGTCGAGGAAAATTGAATAGTCGGACACGCCGGCGCGCTTAAGCTCCGCCGCCAGTTCGGGCCATATCTCGTCGTGCCTGCGTCGATATTCCTGTTCCTGGCCGGCGTTGAGCTGCATCGTAAATGCGAGCGTCTTCATTTGCCCACCGCCTCCCCGGCCGCTCACGACGGATCGTCGGCCGACGCCGCCGGCTCGGATGACCGGGCAACCTCCACCGCGTAGACATGCCTCTTGCCGTGCAGGTTCGCGTTGAACACGATCCACCTGGAATCCGGCGTAAACGTCGCATTCGGCTCGAGCCGGTAGTCATGCTGCCGCATGTCGACCAGCTTCTCGGCTCGCAGCCTGCCTGGAACAATCAGTTCGCCGGCATTCGGCGCATGAATGCCCGCCACGTCCGGGATCACCTCGGGCCGGAAGAGATAGAGCCATTTCCCATCCGGGGCGTGCGCCACCATTTCCGCATCGCCGCCATCGCCGAGGAAGAGCGATCCATCGGGAGAGATGTTGAAATGTACGGACCACTCGTTCCGTTCCAGGTGAAGCCAGGTTCTCTTGCCCGTGGCGAGATCGTAGGCCGCCAGCCAGAACTTCTCACCGCGCGGCGTCTGCAGGTCGTACCAGATGACGTTCCCGTCTGGCGAAAAAAACTCGTGACCGGCGATTTCCATGTTCATGGTGCGCGTATGAATCCGGGTGAGCCCGGTTCCGTCCGTTCTCACAGTCCAGATGCGATCGACCTTGTGCCACGGCCCCTCGTGGCAGAACATGATCAGGCCGGGATCGGTCGGCGAAAACTGGATGTGGTTGAGCCAATCGGTTGCAGCACGCACCACCTTGCGTTCGCCGGTGCGAAGATCGATCGTGAATATCTCCATCGGCACGCGGGCTTCCAGCCGTTCGTCCAGGCGGACTTCTCGCGTCTCCGCATAGGTCAGCTGCCTGCCGTCGGGGCCTTTGGCGTAGGGATAGCCCGGCGCGGTCGATGACGGCGCGGGCGCCAGCTCGACCTGCCCCAGCAACAAGGTCTCGTCGGCGTTGATCGAGCCGATCATCCCCTTATCCAGGCTGGCCACTTGCCGGGTCGCGAGCGTGTCCGGGTCAAGGACATGATAGGTGCGCCCGCCGTCCGGCCGGGGGCGCGAATAGTAGACCGAGCGCGTCTTGCGGCCCGTGAACAACAGGCGCGCCTGCGCATCGTCGAGCAGAACCCTGCGGGAGCCGGACGGGATGGCGATCATCACGATGCGCCCAGGCTCCGTCATAACGATCTCGCCGCCGCCGACCAGATAGCTGTTCTGGTGGAAGTAGAGACTGCCGGCGCCTTCATCGCTCGACAGACGAACGATGCGATGGCCCGTCGCCGGATCGATCCAGTCGCGCGGAGCGCTTGCGGCGCTGGCTGCGTCCTGTGCCTGCGCATCGGAAACGCCCGGCGTCTGCTGGCAGCTCGCAGCGCCGGCCATGACGACCGGGGCCATGACGGCGGCGAGAAGCAGACGGAGAAGAGAGGCCCTGATTTTCATTGCGGGTTTCCTTCAGCTCTTGTCCGCAGGCGTTGGGGGAACGGCCCCCTGGCCGTCGGCGCCGGGTGGAGCGCCGCGCCCCGCCTTGCGGCCCCACAGCGTTTCGTATTTCCAGCCGGTCAGGTCTTCGACGATTGCGCGGCTTTCCGGCGTCGCGGGCGTCGTGTGTCCTTCGCGCAGCCGCTCGACCTCCTGCACGAGAACTTCATGCGTCGCGGCGTTGAGACGGAAGCGCCAGGCCAATGCAAGCCCGGCCAGCATGACGATCACGGGGGCGGCCACGATAATGAGGACCAGCGTATCGAGGGCGGCCTGCGGCTGCTGCGGGGATCCAGAGACATATCCTCCCGCCTCGATCAGATAGCCGGTCGCCACCAGGGCGGCGGATTGAGCCACCTTGCGCACGAGAGTCATGACGCCTGCGAAAATCCCCTCGCGGCGCTCGCCGGTGACGGCTTCGTCGATGTCCGGCAGGTAGTTGTAGACCGACCAGGGGACGTAGTTCAGCGTACCTCGGCCCAGGCCTGCGAGCGCCAGCGGTCCGAACAACCAGAGAAGCATCGCGACGGGCAATGTTCCGGCCAGGATGCCGCCAAGGATATCGCCCTGGACCGCTTGTAGCGCCTCAACGAACCCGGACGGCCGCGCAAGATAGAAGACCAGATAGGACAGGCAGGCCGCGATGAAGAAGCCGATGCCGATCCGATAGGCGCGCACGGGACCGGCGCGCAGAACCAGCTGGATCGCGAACATGACGGAGACCAGCTGGAAGGCGTACATCACCGTCATCAGCTGCGAGATGGTCTGCGTCGACGCCAGCATCACGGAAGCTACGAAGAGCGGGAAGGCCGCGTTGAAGATGTCCTGCGAAATATAGCCGCCCAGATAGATGCTGAGGTGCTGGCGGAAGGCGCGCAATCTCAGCGTGGACATCAGGTCGCGGACCATGTGCACCGGAATGAGCAGGCCCTGCGTGAGGCTCAGGCGCTCGGGCGGTTTCGATAGCTCGTCCTGCGAATAGGGGCGCTCCCATGTGAAGATC
This sequence comes from uncultured Rhizobium sp., assembly GCA_964529555.1. Taxonomy (GTDB): domain Bacteria; phylum Pseudomonadota; class Alphaproteobacteria; order Caulobacterales; family Hyphomonadaceae; genus UBA7672. Next base: position 18,410 of record CAZGWV010000015.1, on the reverse strand, counting down.
ACGACGATCAGGACAACCAGCGAGAAGCTGACGCCAAAGATCGAGCCCATGACCAGAAACGTCTCTGCGCTGTCGCTTCCGCCAAGCATGGCGATGATCGGGGTGGGCAGATAGGACGCAAGGATCGCGGACGCCTGCCCGACAAGGATGCGCGCGCCGGAAAACCTGGCCTTCGCGGAATAGTCCTTCGTCATCTCCGCCGGCAGCGTTTCCCAGGGGATGAGGACAGAGGCGTAGATGACCTCGAAGAAGATGAAGGTGACGAGATAGTAGGTGAAGTTCTGCCCCGTCACCCACATCAGCGCGAAGCTCGGCAAGAGGGGTATCGCTGCAAGCAGGAACACCTTCCGGCGGCCGATCTTCCGGCCGATCCACGTATGACGCAGCTTGTCGGACAGGTAGCCGATCAGCGGGCAAGAGATGGCGTCGACCAGTCGCGGTATGCCAAGGATCAAGCCTGCCTCTGCGGCGGACAATCCGCAGAAGGTGGTGAGGAAGTAGATCAGCCAGCCGGACACCACGGCCATGGCGCCGGCGCCGAGCAGATCCGCCGAGCCCCAGGCCCAGTAGTTGAGCTGTCCCGGTTCACGCGAGACGAATTGCCGACGCATCGCCGCCTCCCGCGTTCAGAGAAAGCGGCGGCGGAATTCGCCGAGCGCAAGGATGGCCATCGCCTGTCCATAGGGCATGGAGGTCAGCGGAATGCCCTTGTAGCCTTGCAGCGTGTTGAACACCGGCGTGCCGAACGACACCTGCTGCAATTCGCCATCCGCGCTGATGTTCGCCATCACGCCCTCGATGGCGAGTTCCGCCATCGCCCGGTATCGCGGCGAAACATAACCCTTCCGAACCGCCTTCATAATCCCGTAGGCGAAGCCGGCCGTGGCGGATGCTTCGAGGTATGAATCGTCATCTGGAATGAGCGTGCGCCAGAGGCCGCTCTCGTGCTGGGTATCGGCCAACGCCCTGATCTGGGCTTCGAGCGTATCCACGAGGAAGACCCGCAGGGCATCGCCTTCGGGCAGGTCGAGCAGTTCGATAAATTCGGGAATCGCCATCGTCACCCAGCAATTGCCGCGGGCCCACAGCGCGTTGGCGAAGTTGTGCCGGCCAAGGAAAGTCCATCCGTGGAACCACAACCCTGTCCTGCGATCGGAGAGATATTTCACATGCACGAGGAACTGGCGTTTGGCCTCCTCGACATAGTGCGGCCGGCCGAGAACCAGGCCGATCTTGGCGAGCGGCAGCACGCTCATCATCAACGTGTCGTCCCAGAGTTGCTGGGGGTTCTCGCTGTTGTAGACGATGTGCTGGAAGCCGCCCTCTTCCGTGCGCGGGATTCCGTTCATAAGCCACTCGGCCCACTCATCGAGGTAGGGCAGCCATTCCTGCCTGGCCGAGCGTTCGTAGAGATATGCCAGAGTCAGGAATGGCGCCACGGTGTTGATGTTCTTGGTGGTCTGTCCTTCGGCAAACCGATCGCGAAACCACGCAAGGATGATGTCGAGCGTCGCTTGCTCGCCCGTCTGTTCGTAATGACGATAGAGGCCGTACAGGCCGATCCCGTGCGTCCATTCCCAACCCGCCCAGCCCTTCGTGTCGATGATGCGGCCGTCATCGAGAAGCAGCAGGAACTGACCGCTCTCGTCCCTGATATCGACGAGATTGCCGGTTAGCCGCGCGATTGCGTCATCGACGGCCGCCAGATCAGGAATGCCAGATGCCAAGCGGGGCCCCTCCTTCAGATTTCCGTTGCCGGAAAACCTTGCCGCGACATCCAGCCGAGCATGAGGCCGGGAAATGCGGACAAGGGCGATCCGGGAGAAAAGCCTGCACCCATATTGTGCCCGCCCTTCTCGAAGATGTGCATCTCGGCCTTCACCCCGGCCGCACGCAGCGATGTGAAGAGCATGATGGAATTGTGGGGCGATACGACGCGATCATCGCCAGCATGCACCATGAACATCGGCGGCGTCTGCGATGTGACGAGCTTCTCGGGCGATCGCAGCGCGAGTTCTCCCGGAGTCGTCGTTTCGCCGAACAGACTCTGGCGCGAAGGACGGTGCGCGAACGGATCGGTCATCGTGACGACCGGACAGCCGAGGCATGCGAAATCAGGCCGCGCGGACACGCCGGTGAGATCCGACCCGACGGGCGCCAGTTCCCGATGCCAGGCTGTGGCGGCAAACGACGCCATGTGCCCACCGGAGGAAAAGCCGATAACGCCGATACGGCCCGCATCGACGCCATAGTCCGCAGCGGTTGCCCGGAAGATTCGCATGCCGCGCTGGGCGTCCTGCAACGTCACGTCCGGGCCCGCCTCCCAACCGGCGTGCGGAAGGCGATAGCGCATGTCGAAGACGGTGAACCCACGCTTCGCAAACCAGGCCGGAACCCCGGCCCCCCGGCCGACGAGTTGATAGCCGCCGCCCTGGAACATGAGAATGCCGACACCGTTCGGCCTTGCCGGCCGAAAGACGAAGATGCCGGGATTGGCGACGTGGTATTTGTCGTCAGGCTTCACGGAAAACGGGGGATGGCCCGGCGGCCCGTTTGGCCAGATGTAGAAATCCGGCTCCGATGGCGGCCTGCCTTCGGGCGCAGCGCCGGGCGCAGGCGTCGCCGTGCATCCTGCAATACCCGCCGCGCCCGCCGCAACGAGTCCACCCATGACCTGGCGACGATGCGGGATCATGCGCCCTCCTCCTTCTGCTCCGGCGAGAACCGGGCGTGGAACCAGTCGAGGATGAGGGCCGGATAGGCCGTGAGCGGGGTGTCGGGACGGAAACCCTGCGACATCAGGTGGCCGCCTTCCGCGAATATGTGCAGCTGAGCGGGCACGCCGGCCGCTCTCAGCGATGTGTACATGGCGAGACTGTTATCCGCGGGGACGACAGGATCGTCGGCGGCATGAACGAGAAGCGTTGGCGGCGTTTCGGCCGTGACGCGCTTCTCGGGCGATCGGCGTTCAAGCTCTGCCGGGTCGCGCGCATCGCCGAAAAGATTCTGACGCGACGCCTCGTGCACGCCCGCCCCGACCATGACGATCACGGGACACATCAGCAGTGCGAAGTCGGGACGCGCGGGAATTCCCATCGTACGCGGATCGTCGCCCAGCGGCTCGCCGAACCGGGTTGCAAGCGACGCCGCGACGTGCCCGCCGGACGAGAACCCTGCAACGCCAACCACGCCCCGAACGCCGAACTCGGAGGCGCGACGGCGAATCTCGCGGATTGCCTGTTGCGCATCCTGCAAGGCGACATCCGGCCCGGCTGCCCAGTTCTGCGCCGCCAATCGATAGGCAAGGTCGAAGACGACAAAACCCTGCGCGGCGAACCATTCGGGTATGAGATTGACCCGGCCGACGCGCTGATAGCCTCCCCCCTGACACAGCAGAAGGGCATGGCCATTGGGCGCCGATGGGCGATGGACCGCGAAACCCGGCACGGCGACGGACATGGCATTCGTGCCGCCTCCGTCTTCGCGAGGCAAGACGATATGAGGCGGCGGCGGGTTCGGAGCGCCCGGCGCCGGTCCCGGCCAGATGGGAATATCACTCACCATCGGTCAGATATGCCGCGAGTTCTGGAATCTTCTGGCGCAGGCCATCCGCGACCATGGCGGAGAACAGGTCGGCGCCACGCTTTCCGAGATGAACATGATCCCATTTCGATCCGGGTTCACGCTTTTCCGGCCAGATCGTGTTCCCGTTTCGCGCGGCGACGCGAACCTCGGGCGGCGGGTCCTCGGGCGCGAGCAGCGCGGCCTGCGAGGGGCCCATGGCCTCCACGGCTGCGCGGCTTTGCGCGTAGAGATCGATCAGGATCACGCCCTTCTCTTCGGCGATGCGTCTCGTGATGTCCGCCCAGGGCGCAAGGCCCGGTTTCAACGTCCAGTCGTCGAACCACCTGTCCGTCACGGGTGTGATCAGCACCGGGACGCCGCCCGCTGCGAGCACATCGTCGACGAAGGCGCGCATGTTTGCCTCGTATTGCGGAAGCTCCGTGTGACGCGCCGGAATGCTCGAGCCGTCATTGTGCCCAAGCTGGATCAGGACGAAGGTCTCTTCTTCCCCCGCATACTGCAGCACCGACGCCATGAGGCGTCCCCAGTAGCCATCGACGCGATAGCTCTTGGAACTGCGCCCTCCGACGGCGCGATTTGAACAGGTTACGTCCTTGCCAAAGCGGGCGCACAGGGCTCCGCCGTAGCCGCTGTTTGCCTGCATGGTGGAATCGCCCGCCAGGAAGACGCGGTATTTCGGCGGTGCGTCCTGCGTCTGCGCCGGCGCGGCGCAACTCAGGCAGACGGCAAGGATGAGCCCGAGTCTTCTCATAGCCATCACGCTTTCCCGTCGCCAAGAAGGGCCCAATCCCCAAGGACGGCGGAGCGGCTGAAGCGCGCCGCAACCGGAGTTGCGAGGCGTCGCCGCTTTGGCGATGCAACGGCGCCCGGCCCGATGGATTCGAACTCGAAGAAGCGGGCCTCCTCGGGTTCGGTCCAGCCGCGGCCGCCACCCTTCGCCCCGAACGCCATGCGATCCCATCCATCGGGATCGATGTGCTCGTCCATCCAGCAACGCAGGAATACCGACTGCCCCACCGCTTCGGGATTTCCATAACGCCCATCCTCAAACGTCGCGGTCGGGCGCCAGGGCCGGCCAAGCGCAATGGATCCTGGCTTGAGACCGGGCGTGCGCGTCAGCCGGCATGCTTCGAAGACGAGTCCATACGGCGTTGAAAGCAGCGTGCTCGGCGCAGTGATGTAGCCTTGCCGCGCCGACGCCATGTCTGGCCGCCCGCGCGTGAGGATCTCGCACGTCTCGAAATACGCGGTCCCCGCACCGAAGATATAGTCGACAGCGCCTTCGATCCGGCAGTTGCGAAACAGGGACCGGCCGGCGTTGACCAGCAGCGTGTCCTGCCATCCCGTTATGGTCACGTTGTCGATGAGCGTACGGTCGGCCTGTCGCGCGACCGCCAGCGCAACCGCCTGCAGCCCGTTGCCGGCCGGATTGTTCTCAGGATACGCGCGCGCGCCGACATAGTCGAAGCTGTTTGTGACGGTGAGGTTCCGCAGCGCGCACCCCGGCGCCGCGATCGTCAGGCTCGCAGAGCGCGACGTCCCCCAGGCATTGCCTTCGGGATCCCTGAGGCCGGCGGCGGCGTCGAAATCCAGCACCGTTCCGGCGCCATCCTCGCCGACGATGTGGATGTTGGGCTTGTCGACCGTCAGCTTCTCGCGCCAGCGCCCCGAGCGCACGAGAATACGATAAGGCGTCGTTGCGGCCGCCGGCGCGGCATCGAGCGCGGCGCCGACCGACGCAAACGCCCCAGGTCCGACAACTGCGTCGGCCGACCGGAGCCGCGCGTGACTGCAGCCTGATGCGCCGACAGCAACAGCTCCGGCGAGGAGACTTCGACGTGTCCACGCCGCCCGATTTGCTTCCACCCCTGAGCCTCCAGTGTTGACACCGGTATCTATTGGCGCTCATTTACAATCAAAGTGGACTGCAAAACAAGAGCCGTCGAACCCAGCAGTCTCGATGAAGGAGCCGTCCGCCGATGCCCGGACCAACATTCAACGGCCGGCCTGCTCATTGCGCCTCAGCCCGCATGCGGGTGGTGTCCGGTGCGATCGTCGCCCTCGCCGTCTCGGCTTGCGCATCGGCGGCGCCGCCGCCGACGGGCCCCGGAAATCCGAATCCGCTTTCACAGCCGGCCTGCGCGAATGCGACGGTGACGCCGGAAATGCGCGAGCGGCTGCTCTCCGAATACCGCGCGCAACAGGAAGCCCGCGCGTCTCGACCGATTCCGCCTTTGCCAGGCGCGGCCGTTGCGCGGCCGATCCGGGATGGGGCGATGCCGAAACATCGCTGCTTTCTGGAAGTCGCCCGGCGCGGAGAGATCGATCTCCTCTTCCTGGGGGATTCCATCACCGACTTCTTCGGTCGCGGCGATCGCGGCCAGACCGTCTGGAACAGCTATTACGGCCATCGCCGCGCGGCGAACTTCGGCATATCCGGCGACACGACGCAGGATGTGCTCTGGCGCGTGCAGAACGGCGAGCTGGAGGGCTTCACCGCCAGGGCTGTTGTGCTCATGCTGGGCACCAACAATATCCGGCGCAACGACAACGCTGACATTGCGGCGGGCGATGCGGCCATTATCGCGGAAATCCGGCAGCGCCAGCCAGCGGCGAAAATCCTGCTGCTCGGAATCTTCCCACGGGGCGGTGCGAACTCCGCAGACCGTGCGATCGTCCGGGAGATCAACGACCACCTTTCCCGGCTCGCTGACGGTGAGCACATCTTCTTTCTCGATATCGGCGACCGCTTTCTCACCCCGGAGGGTTCGTTCGTCGAAGGCTCGATGGCGGACGGCGTACATCCGGCGACGCCCGGATATGAAATCTGGGCGGACGCAATCGAGCCAACTTTGAGTCAGTGGCTTGACTGAAGGGGTCGCGTAGCAGGCCGTACTTACCGGATCGGCGCGATGACCTTCACACGCCGAACAGCCGTTGCTGGAGGGCCCGCCGCGCCTGCCCGATCCTGCTCCCACTCGAATGATCGGGCCCGAGGTGTCGATGTCGCCTTTCGCGCCGCCCGCGCCGCGACGGGCGGGAGGGCAAAGCGGCCGCTTCCCTACGCATCCAGCTATCGAACGAAGCCAATGTGCGAGACGCCCTATTGCGCCATTAGTAGAGCGGCCAAAGCTGGTCCAGCGCCCCGCGCTTGAGCGCGCGCGCCTGGTCGAAGAGCTCCAATACGCAATGCTCTTTCGAGCGCGCACAGATTTCCTTGGCCTGCCGATACCCGATGATCGAAACAAGGACGAAGGAGCTGCCATCCGAGGTTCTCGGGTCGATCAGCTGATCAAGCGGAACCAGTGCAACATCATGCTTCCGGTCTTTCCCGCATGTTGTGCGGTCGAATGAGTAGGCGAAGTACCCTTCCCGCTCGGGTTTGACGAATCCGCCGTTGTCTTCCTGAAAGAATTGACCCTGGCGAACCAGGGCTCCGGTCGATCCTGCCGGTTGCGGGTTCTCCTCGTCGACCGGAAATTCTCTCATCCCATCGACCACGGAAAATATGGGCAAGCTGCATCGGCGGATAAAGTCGCCGTCCGCATTATAAACTTCATAGGTCGCCTGGGCGCAGGAAACGCCCCGCGGCGTCTCGACACCGACCTGGCAGAGGCCGGATTGATCGAGCTGGCGAAAGAGATCGTACGCGCGATCCACGTCGGACGCGCCTGTAATGACGATTTTGTCCTGGGCTTCTGCGTCACCTGCCGGCGGCGTTTGAGCGATGGCCGCCGATGCGACCGCCAGCCAGCACGCGATTGCCAGAGCTATTCTCAACGGCGCCCCCTTTAAAGACTCCCTCGCCCCACGCCGCAACTCTATTGAACGGCGAAGAAGGCGCCAAGGCGCCAGCCCAACCCTCGGGCGCTGACGAGCTGGCTCGAAACTATGGTGATGGGCGATAGAGTCCGACGAAATCCGAATGCCGGGTCGGTCCGACCTCCTTTCTTGCCAAGCGGCTATCGGTCTGCCCTATTCCCAGGACGCCTCGCCCCGGTAAGCTGGCAGGCGATCGGGGAATGTTCTTGCGGTTTGGGGTCTTCATTTCAGGATGGGTGGTCGCGCCCGCAGCGCTCGCCGACGAGCTGGACGAGGCGCATCGCCGTATCCTGCAGGACAAGAGCCTCCAGTTCACGTTCACCGCCCCGCCCGAGCAGGTTCAGCCGCAACCGAACACTGCATTCGTCGAGTTCCTGCGTTTTCTGGAGCCGGTATTCACGCTCATCTTCTGGAGCGGGCTGGCTGCCGTAATCGTGGCGATCCTTTTCTTTATCGGGCGCGAGATCTGGCAGGCGCGTTACGGCCGCCAGAAGGCCCCCGACAAGCCCCCCGTTCAACAAAGCGTCTATCGCCCCGAGCCGGAGAAAGCGCGTGCGCTGCTCAGGAATGCGGATGAACTTGCGGCGGAAGGGCGTTTCGACGATGCAGTCCGCGCGTTGCTTCACCGATCCATTGACGACATCCGGTTGCGCTCTCCACGTTCCATCCGCCAGGCCCAGACCGGACGGGAGATCGCCCAATTGCCCGTGCTTTCGGCGGCCGCAAGCGAAGCGTTTGCGCCGCTCGTTCGCGCCGTGGAGCGATCCTGGTTTGGCGGCGCGCGGCTGGACGAGAGCGACTACACTGCATGTCGCAAAGCCTACGCGGACTTCGCGCTGCCCGAGGCGTGGAGATGAACGCTCGGCCGTCGCAAACGTCCAGCCCGTTTTCGGTCAAGGCCGTTCTTGCCATGATCGTGGTGGGGATAGTCGCCTTCTCCGCTTTTCTTGTGCTGCTTGCTTTTGCCGACGATCTTCGCAGCCCGGATCACAGCCACGAACACGCCCAGTCACAATCAGCCGTGGGTTTCGCCGGCATTGCGCGGCTGCTGGAGGCTTCGGGACATGCCGTTCGTATCAGCCGAGGCGCGCTTGAAGAGACGATGAACGATGGCGCATTCGTTGTTCTGTCACCGCCCGCAGGACGTGAGATTACGTGGCAAGACTTAGGCGCCGTCTATGCCAACAATCTCATCATCCTGCCGAAATGGCGGACGCGACCACGAACTGACAATCCCATGTGGGTCGACAAGACCGGCCTTGTGGCGCTGGAAGCAATCGAGGCGACGATAAGCACGGTGGCTTACGATGTGTCAGTGAGCCGGGCTGCTGGCGCAGCCTCGGACGGTCTGGTGGATGTCGAGACGGAAGAACCGCTGGCGATCGGACCTGTCGAGCGCCTCCAGACGATTAGCGGCGAGTCCCTCGATCCGATTGTCACCGACCGCTCCGGCAACATCGTTCTGGCGGCGGTGTGGGATGAAGGCGAGTATGAAATTATTGCCTATGTCCTGTCGGACCCGGACTTGCTCAACACCCACGGTTTGAGTTCGCCGCTGACCGCGCGCACGGCCATCGCCATTTTCGACAAGCTCACCCACGGTGACGCGCCGATCACATTCGATGTCACGCTTCATGGCATGTCGCGTTCGCGCAACATGCTGCAGCTTGCATTGTCCCCGCCTTTCCTGCCGGCTGTGCTGTGCCTCGTGTTCGCGGGCGCTCTGGTTGCCGTGGTTGCGCTGGCCGGTCCGCCGGGGAAGCCGGCCGGACGCGGCATTCCCTTCGGCAAGATTGCGCTGGTGGACAACACGGCCAAGCTCATCGTGCAGGCGGGACGCAATGCAGGTGTGGCTGCGCGGTATGTCGCGATGGTGCGCAGGCAGGCCATAAGCTCGCTCGGACTCTCCCCGACAGCGAGCGATGCGCAACAGGCCGCAACGCTCGATGCGCTGCGACGGGCGGAGCCGGATATGCCGCGCTTTTCCGAACTTGCGAGCGATGTAGCGAAAGCCACGCATGTTACGGCAATGCTGCAGGCGATGAAGCGCATATACAAATGGAAGCAGGAGTTGGGACGTGAACGTAGCCGACGTTAAAGAGCTTGCAGGCCGCATTCACGGCGAGGTTTCAAAGGTCGTGGTGGGCCAGGACGCCGCGGTGTCTGCGCTGTTGTGCGCGTTGTTTGCCCGTGGCCACGTCTTGCTGGAAGGCGTGCCCGGCGTCGCCAAAACGCTCCTCGCGCGTTCATTCGCGAAGGCTGTGGGACTTGGCTCGGGCCGTATCCAATTCACGCCCGACCTGCTGCCGGGCGACATCATCGGCGCCAACCTGTTCGATTTTCGGACCAACACGTTCAACCTCGTCAAGGGGCCGCTGTTCAACGATCTGGTTCTCGCGGACGAGATCAACAGGACGCCGCCAAAAACCCAGGCCGCCCTGCTGGAAGCCATGCAGGAACGGGCCATCACGATCGACGGCGTGAGGCATGCGCTCAATCCGTGGTTCATGGTGGTCGCAACCCAGAACCCGATCGAGCATCAGGGGACATACGCCCTGCCCGAGGCGCAGCTCGATCGCTTTCTCTTCAAGCACGTACTCGACTATCCGAGCGAAGCGGAGGAGATGCGGATCGTCGCCAGTCATGGCGCCCGTTCTGGCGCTGTGTCCGTTGAAGACGCGGGCGTGCAGAGCGTGGCCAACGGCGCCGTGCTGGATGCGGCTGCGGCCTGCGTTGCCGGAATCAGGATGACGGAAGAGGTCGTCGGCTATGTCGTGCGCCTCGTCAGGGAGACACGCACAAGCCCGGACATTGCGACGGGGGCGAGCCCGCGCGCCAGCGCCATGCTCGCAGCCGCCGCGCGTGCGCGCGCATGTCTCGATGGGCGGGACTTTGTCATTCCAGACGACATCAAGGCGCTGGCGCTTCCTGCCCTGCGCCATCGCTGCGTGCTGTCGCCCGCTGCGGAAATCGACGGCCGCACCATCGAGTCGGCTATCGCCGCCGTTCTCGAACGCACCGAGGCGCCACGGTGATTTTTCCGACGGCCCGCGCCATCCATGTCGCTGTTGCCGGAGCGCCGGTCGCGTTGCTTCTGGCGACCTTGGCGCCGCAGGTCTGGCCGCTGGGCCTTGCCTGGATCGTCGTTCTCGCCGCCCTGATGCTGGCGGATGCGATCCTCGGCGCCGACCGCCGCGCGCTCGACTGGCGACTGACGGCGCCGGCCAATGTCGAGGTGGGCGAGACAGCGGAAGCCGAGATCAGCCTTGTCTTTCGCCGTGGACCGGCTCCGTCGTCGGCGACCGCACGACTTGAGACCAATGCGCTTCTGCGGCCGCGCTTCTGGAAGTGGCAATCTCGCAGGGCTGGAAACCAGATCGCGCTGGCTGTGCAACTCGACGCGCTTCGCCGCGGCGCAGGCGAGATCCAGCGCATCTGGCTGGAGTGGCGCGGGCCGCTTGGGCTGGTGACGAAACGGCGCGTGCTCGATGCCCGGCGCCCGATCACGGTTTCGCCGAACCTGAAATCGCTGAAGACCGAGGCGCTGAAGATTTTCGCAAGAGACACCCTCACAGGATCCCGTGACTTCAAGCTGAAAGGTCAGGGATCCGAGTTCGAGGCGCTACGCGACTTCCTTCCCGGCATGGACCGCCGGATGATCGACTGGAAGCAATCGGCCCGGCATACGAAGCTGCTTGCGCGAGAGTTTCGCGCCGAACAGGATCAGACGATCATCCTGGCGATCGATACAGGCAGGTTGATGTGCGAGCCGGTGGCCGGCATGCCGAAGATCGACCATGCGATCGCAGCGGCGATGCTATTGTCCTATGTCGGGCTCAAGATGGGCGACCGCGTCGGCATGTTCGCTTTTGACTCGCGCCCCCGGCTGTCATCCGCGCCGTCCTCGGGCGTGGGGGCGTTTCCTGCGCTGCAGCGCCTGGCCGCGCAGCTCGACTACTCCACCGAGGAGACGAATTTTACGCTTGGGCTCTCGAAATTGTCCGCCGACATCCAGCGCCGCTCGCTCATCGTCGTGTTCACCGATTTTGCCGACCCGACGAGCGCCGAGCTCATGGTCGAGAATATCGGACGGCTGACCAAGAAGCACCTTGTCCTGTTTGTCGCCATCAGGGACCGGGAACTCGACGAGCTGACCGCAACAGAGCCTGAAGGCATGCTGGACGCCACGCGCGCCGTGATCGCCCATTCGCTGCTGCAGGAAAGAGAGGTTGTGCTCGCGCGCCTGGAACGGCTTGGCGTGGACCTCATCGACGCCTCCGCCTCATCGCTGGGGCCGGACCTTCTGAACCGCTACCTTGAAGTCAAGCACGCGAGCCGGCTGTGACAAACGATGGCGACCTTGTTCTGCGAAGTGGCCGCTTCCGCGCGGAACGCCAGTCAGACTGGCGAAAGCTGGAGACGTTGCTCGAGCGCGTGGAGGCGCGTGGGCCATCCGCGCTGAACGATGCCGAACTGCTCGCCCTGCCCGGCCTCTATCGTTCCGCGCTGGCTTCGCTCTCCGTCGCACGGGCCATCACGCTCGATCGGGCCCTTATCGCTTACCTGGAGGATCTGGCGGGGCGCGCCTACTTCTTCGTCTACGGATCGCGATCCAGCAGACTTCAGCAGATTTCGCGCTTCTTCCGCGAGGGCTGGCCCGGTTCGGTGCAGCGGATGATGCCGGATATCGCGATAGCCTTTGCCGTCATGCTGCTTGCCGCAGTCGCAGCCTACATCCTCGTGAGTCAGGACCCCGACTGGTTCTATTCGATGGTTCCCGCAGAACTGGCCGGCGGACGCAATCCGACCGCCTCCGCCGATTACCTGCGCTCGACCCTGTTCGGCGGCGAGTTCAGCAACGAGTTGTCCGTCTTTGCAGTCTCGTTGTTCACACACAATGCGGGCGTGTCGCTGCTCGCTTTCGCCGTGGGATTTGCATTCGGCCTGCCGAGCCTGCTGCTCATGGCCTACAATGGCTGTACGATCGGTGCGTTCATTGCCGTCTTCGCAGCGCATGGACTTGGCGTCGAGCTTGCGGGCTGGTTGCTGATCCACGGCGTCACGGAAATTCTCGCGATTTCCATTGCGGGCGGCGCGGGCCTGCACATCGGCCGCGCGATGATCTTTCCCGGCGACCGGACGCGGCTGGAAAGCGCGGCAAACGCCGGGCGTAATGCGGCTCAGGCCATGGGCGGCGTGATCGTCATGCTGCTTCTTGCAGGCGTACTGGAAGGCGTCGGCCGCCAAACGATCAACGACACCAACATCCGCTTTGTCATCGCCGGCGCGACGGCGCTGCTCTGGGCGGCCTATCTTTTCCTTCCGCGCCGGAATCACTCCGATGGCTAAAGCACGCAACATCGACAGCTCCATGCGATTTGCGCGCTCGCTGGTTACGCCTGAAGGGGTCGATATCGGCGTGCGGCTGGCTTCGGCCGGGGAGCGCGCCAGCGCGTTCGCGATCGACACGCTGATCATCGCGCTCGTGATGATTCTACTGACTCTTGGCGCGGTTTTTGCGGGGCAGAGTACACAGTCCGGCGATGTCGTGGCGATTGTCTGGCTGATCGGCTTTTTCGTCGTTCGCAACTTCTACTTCCTGATCTTCGAACTTGGTGCGCGCGGCGCGACGCCGGGGAAACGGGTGCTGCGCATACGGGTGGCGAACCGCTCGGGCGGGGCCCTGCGGCCTGACGCGATCTTTGCGCGCAACGCGATGCGCGAGCTGGAACTGTTCCTGCCGGCCGGCTTCCTGTTTTCCGGCGGCGCTTCGATAGATGCGGTCATCACGCTGATGGGCGTGACCTGGACCGGCGTCTTCGTGTTCTTTCCGCTATTCAACAGGGATCGGCTGCGGGCGGGAGACGTGATCGCCGGCACATGGGTCGTGCAGGCGCCGCGCCGCAGCCTTCTGACCGATCTGGCGATGTCGCCGCCTGACAGACGCGCGCCCGCACGTCAGTTCACGCCCAAGCAGCTGGGCGTTTACGGGATCAAGGAACTACAGGTGCTTGAAGACGTGCTGCGGGCGAACAACCGCGACGCGATTGCGACTGTTGCTGACCGCATCCGCAACAAGATCGGATGGACGAGGTCGCACAATGACTCGGATCGCGAATTTCTCAGCGCCTACTATGGCGAGCTGAGACGACACCTCGAATCCGATCTGCTCATGGGCAAGCGCCGGGCGGACAAGCACGACAGACCCGGGCGGACTTCCTGAGGGCGATGGCGGTAGAGCTTTCGATCTCGCGCCCTGCCGCGCTCCAGCCGCCTCCCCGCGATCAGTCGAACAGCTTCGCCAGATCCTCGGTCGAGGCGCCTTCCTTGATCGTGCGGAGTTCGGTGTACAGTGCGGCTGCGCCGGCCGCAGGGATCATGGCGGCGATGGCCGCGTAGACGCCATAGATGCATAGATAGATCCAGATGGCGGCCTCTCCGAACTGCATGAACGCCCCGGCCAGCAGCGCCATAATACCCGTGAACGCCCCTTCAATCATCGCGTTCAGGATGAGCCAGACGACGAACAGCCAGAAAATGCGCCAGCGGTTATTGCGGCCGAGTTCCGCGGACCTTCCCAGCGCGCCCATGATGCTTACCCGCTCGGCGACAAGCGCGGGGGCGGCAACAGCCCACCGCGTGGCGAGCATGACCCCTGGAACGATCAGCAACAGAAATCCAAGACCGATCGCCAATGTCGAAATGAGCCCCAGCGCCACCAGCGGCAACATTCGTTTCAAGCCGGTGGTCAGGCATTCGGCGAAGCCTGCCCGCCTGCCATTCAGGTAGACGACAGCTCCATGTGTGATGGCGCCGATCAGAATATAGGCAGGCAGCAGCATAAGGAAAAATGCGCCAACCCCCATCATCAGGGGGAACAACCTGATCAGGGCGGGGTCCCAATCCGCAATCCAGCCCGACATCGCAAGCTGCTGGATCCCATACTGCATCAGGATGGTGGGTACGCCGGCGAACAGGAAACTCAGCAGAAAGAAGGAAACCAGATTTCCGCCAAGCGTGGAAAGCGTCCGCGCGATGACCTGCCCGATATCGAACTTTGCGAGCTCTGGATACAGCGCCATCGACGTCTCCCCCCACCGGCTCGCCAACCTATTCAGCGAGCGGTGCGGGCGCAACGCTGAAAACGCCTCTCGCAGTCGAGCGGCGTGTTCAGCGCCGGACTTTACGGCCCGCTACTCACACAGGCGCGTCACGGCTGATCGAATGTCTTCCAGCGTTGAGCGACGGGGCTGGCCGCGACCGCTACGCCTCGCGCCCATGTTCATGGGCACGTCGCTCGGCCAAGGACGCTGCCGTCCGCAGTTATGCTGACAAGGGCGCTCCTGTGGGACCTGGGACGG
>CAZGWV010000015.1:0-3542 GCA_964529555.1 uncultured Rhizobium sp. | reverse complement strand
GACGCTGCCGTCCGCAGTTATGCTGACAAGGGCGCTCCTGTGGGACCTGGGACGGCGCCGGAGGGGCCGGCGCGATGGATTCGTGCGTCCTTCGCGCAACGCCGCGAGCCCGTCGCCAGCCTGCCATGCCGCGCCGCCAGTTGGGGCTGGCCATGCCACAGGCCCGCCCCAATTTGAGGGAGGACTCAGCCCAGGTTCGCGCATTGTCCCCGTTGCCGGACCAGAGACCAGGAAAGGTCAGAACGATGAAACGCCTTGCCCCCGCCCTTATCGCCGTCACCGCGATGGCCGGATGCGCGACTGCGCCGATGGCGATGGCCCAGACGCCTCCCACCTATGGACCCAACATGCATATGCCGCCCATGAGTTCGATCCAGCCCGAAACCACCATCACACTCACCGGCAAGGGCTCCGTCGCCCACGCGCCGGATATCGCCATCATCAGCGTCGGCGTGACCGTCGAGGCGAAGACCGCCGCCGAGGCCATGCAGCAGCAGGCGACCCAGATGGCCGGCGTATTCGACGCCGTGAAAGCCGCAGGCATCGCCGACCGCGATATGCAGACGGGCAATATCTCGCTCAATCCGGTGTACGAATATCCCAACAATGCACGTCCGCGCCTCACGGGATACAAGGCCAGCAACCAGATCACGATCAAGGTCCGCAAGCTCGACACGCTGGGCAAGACGCTGGACGCCATCGTGAAGGGCGGCGGCAATACCATCAACGGCGTGTCGTTCTCGATCGACCAGCCGGAGAAATTCCAGAACGACGCCCGCATCGCCGCCGTGAAAGACGCTGCCGCCAAAGCCGAACTCTACGCCCAGGCCCTCGGCTACAAAGTCAAGCGCGTCGTTACGATCAGCGAGCAGGACTACTATCCGCAGCCCGTGCCGATGATGGCGATGCGTATGCAGGACGCCGGTGGCGCGCCCGAAACGCAGATCGCGGCGGGCGAAGTCTCGCTGGAGCAGACCGTCAATGTGGTGTTCGAACTGACGAAGTAGGTCTGGAAGAGGGAGTAGGGAAATCGGGAATAGGGAGTAGCGATCGATCCGCTGCCCATTCCTACTTCCTACTCCCTACTCCCTACGCCCCTCCCCAAAACGAAAAACGCCGCCCGTACATTGCGGGCGGCGTTTCTGCTTCCGGGGAGGAAGTCTCGTGGTTTCTGTTACGCGATGCCCGTGACGACTTCGTTCCTGTCGTTCAGGCGCACGACGGACGGCGCCCACTGTTTCGCTTCGGTCTCGTCCATCTGCGCGAAGGCAGCGATGATCACGCGGTCGGCGGTCTGGAAATAGCGGGCGGCGGCGCCGTTGATGCCGATCGTTTTCGAGCCGCGCGGCGCCTCGATGGCGTAGGTCGAGATGCGCGCGCCATTGGTGACGTTCCAGATATCGACGCGCTCGTGCGGCAGGATGTTGGCCGCTTCGAGCAGGTCCATGTCGATGGAGCACGAGCCTTCATAGTGAAGATCGCACTGCGTGACGGCGGCGCGGTGCAGCTTGCCCTTCATCATGGTGAGGAGCATGAAATTCCCTCCTTGCGCCCGCCCCTGCCAGTCACTGGCGAGGCGGATCATCGCGCGATGCGTTAGCGGAAGAGGATTTCCCTGCCGTAAAGTATCGCGCTGCCTTTTCACCGGCTCGCTCCGGGACAAGCGCTTTCGCCTTGGCCCACGCGCCGGCTTGGTTAAGGATGAGGACGGCCCCGGCCTGCCAATTCCAATTCGCCTGGCGGCCCGGCATAGTCCTCGAAGCGCAACCGATACATACGGTCGCCGTAGGGAGCGTCTTATATGGCCCATGAGTTCCGTTACGTCCAGTCCGGGGACTGCACGATCCGCGTGGCGGTCGAAGGCTCGGGGCCATTGGTGCTGATGGTGCATGGCTGGCCGGAGAGCTGGTATTCGTGGCGACATCAGCTGGGAGCGCTGGCTGCGGCTGGCTACACCGCTGCCGCGATTGACGTGCGCGGATACGGCGGCTCGTCCAAGCCGCATCCTGTCGAAGCCTACGACATGGCCAGCATCGTCGCCGACAACCAGGCCGTGGCCGACGCGCTGGGCGGCGGCCGGGCGATCCTCGTCGGGCATGACTGGGGGGCGCCCATCGTCTGGAACACCGCCTGGGCCGATCCGCAGCGCTTCACCGCCGTCTGCGGCATGTCGATCCCGCACATGGGCCACGGCTCGGCCCCGATGATCGATGTCGCGCGCAAGATGTTCACCGAGAACGGTCTGTTCTTCTACATGGTGTATTTCCAGGACGAAGGCGTCGCCGAGGCCGAGTTCGAGGCCGACGTGCGCGACGCCATCCGCCGCATCTATTTCGGCTGGTCGGGGGATGCGCCGGAGGGCGCGTGGCCGTTCGGCAAGAAGCATGGCGATCCGTTCCTGCCCGGCCTTGTCGATCCAGGCAGCTTGCCCGCATGGCTCAACGAAGCCGACGTGGACTATCTCGTGAAGGAGTTCGAAGGGTCGGGCTTCAGGGGACCGCTGAACCGCTATCGCAACTTCCATCGCGACTTCGCAGCCTCCTCGGCGCGCGCCGGCACGAAGATCACGCAGCCTGCCCTGTTCATGGCGGGCGACAAGGACGTCGGCATCCGCATGTTCGGCCGCGATGTCGAGACGCGCATGCGCCAGCATTTCGACGATCTGCGCGGCTTCCATATGATTCCCGGCGCGGGGCACTGGAACCAGCAGGAAAAGCCGGTCGAGACGAACAGGCTGCTGATCGACTGGCTGAAGTCGCTGTAGCGTCGGGGGGAGAGATGGAAACACCAAGGTGGCACGAAGGACACGCTCCCTTGCCGCAGCGAACCGAAGAGATCGCGCGCCGTCGTTGACGCTGCGATCCATGTGGATCGTTTCGGGCCGTCACATTGCCGCCATTGACGCGCCGCTATCCACAAGGGCAGATGGCCCCGACGTCTGGTTCCGCCGGGAGGCGCAATCATGCGGCAAGGTCGATAGATCCACGCGGGAGAGAGCCGGGACGTGTCCGGCCGCCGAAGGCGCAACCGCCCCGGAAACGCTCAGGCAAAAGGACCGCCTGGATCACGACGACGCTGGAAAGCGCAGGACCCGCTCAGACGGGACGCCCTGCCGCCGACGGAGTAAGCGCTTTGGAAAAGGCGTGAATCTCTCAGGCACATCCGACAGCGGGGGCGCGGATCGCATAGGCGATGTCGCGCAACTGTCGGAGTGGTCATGTCGGAAGCCCAAGAAACTAACAGGACTGGTCCCCTGAAGAAGACCCCGCTGCACGGGCTGCACACGCGGCTTGGCGCGCGCATGGCCGAGTTCGGCGGCTATGACATGCCGATCCAGTATGCCGACGGCATCATGGCCGAGCACAACTGGACCCGCACGAATGCCGGCCTGTTCGACGTCTCGCACATGGGGCCGAGCTTCCTGTCCCTGCCCCAACTCGGCGGCGGCGATGAAGCCCACCGCAAGGTCTCGGCGCTTGTCGAGACGCTTGTGCCGTCCGACATCGCCGGCCTCGCGCCGGGCAAGGTGCAACTCACCGTCC
>CAZGWV010000014.1:38570-50494 GCA_964529555.1 uncultured Rhizobium sp. | reverse complement strand
GGCGGCGGCATGGTGCTGCGCGCCGGCCTGCCGCTGCAGGACATGGAGTTCGTGCAGTTCCACCCGACCGGGATCTATGGCGCAGGCTGCCTGATCACCGAGGGCGCGCGCGGCGAAGGCGGCTATCTCACCAATTCCAAGGGCGAGCGCTTCATGGAGCGGTATGCGCCCTCCGCGAAGGATCTCGCCAGCCGCGATGTCGTCTCGCGGTCGATGACGATCGAAATCCGCGAAGGCCGCGGCGTGGGCGAGCACGGCGACCACATCCACCTGCACCTGGATCACCTCGATCCGAAAGTGCTGCACCAGCGCCTGCCCGGCATTTCGGAGAGCGCGAAGATTTTCGCGGGCGTCGACGTGACCAAGCAGCCGATCCCGGTGCTGCCGACCGTGCATTACAACATGGGCGGCATCCCGACGAACTATCACGGCGAAGTCCTGACCAAGAAGGGCGACGACCCCGACAGCATCGTGCCGGGTCTGATGGCCGTGGGCGAAGCGGCGTGCGTGTCGGTGCATGGCGCGAACCGTCTCGGCTCCAACTCGCTGATCGACCTCGTGGTGTTCGGGCGCGCGGCGGGCCTGCGCTGCGGCGAGAAGCTGGAAGCCAACGCCAACCAGCCCGACCTGCCCAAGGGCGCGGGGGACGATCACCTCGCGCGATTTGACCGCTTTCGGAACGCCAAGGGCGGTACGCCCACTGCGAAGCTGCGCGCCACGATGCAGAAAGCGATGCAGGAAGACTGCGCCGTGTTCCGCACGGGCGAGACGCTGCAGTCGGGCGTCAAGCGTATCGCCGAGGTTCTCGCGGGCGTGCCGGATGTCTCGATCCAGGATCGCGGCATGATCTGGAACACCGATCTGATCGAGACGCTGGAGTTCGACAATCTGATCGTGCAGGCGGCGGCGACCGTGAACTCGGCGCTCAACCGCAAGGAAAGCCGCGGCGCTCACGCCCGCGAGGACTATGCCGAGCGCGACGACGTGAACTGGATGAAACACACGCTGTCATGGATCGACGACAAGGGCGCGATCACCCTCGATTACCGCCCTGTGCACGCCTACACGATGTCGGGCGACGTCGAGTACATCAAGCCGAAGCCGCGGGTTTACTAGACAGGGTTGGGTAGAGTTGCTCGCGCCCTGTCGTGGAGCAAGCATGGACCAGCTTGACGTGCAGATATCGGGCGACTGGAAACCTTCCCCGATCAAGGGTCGCAGGGAATGGCTCGGCTTTGCCGCCAGCGATGCGGGAATGGTAGGGGTCGCGCTAATGCGCGATCCAAGCGCGCTGCACTGGGCGAGAACTTCACATCGAACTGGCGCCGCGGACCTGACAGGAAACGCGCCGCAGCCGTTGGAAATCCGGCTACTACTTGCGGACGACGATGATCGGACGTGGATGACCTTCAGCGTCGGAGACGCGCAAACCCAAACAGTGTGGACCAACGCATCGCGCGATCATGACTGCTCGTTTAATCCGCCCGCTTCGACTCCGATCGGTCGGCAGACTGTTCTTGGAAAGGTTGGTGCAAACGACGAGATCGAACTCTCCTGCGTGATGCTTGCGCGCGCATCAGTTCGCTCGCAGAGGACGGGCTTGTGGAGATTGCGCGATCGGCATCTTGGGGAGGTGAGCGAATTTTGGGCCGCCTTGCTGTCTCAGGGCCGAAAAGGAAAGCTCCGACTCGAAGCAGGCGGCGCACTTCCAAATATTCTCAAGGATCACATAGCCTAGCGCGGGTCGACCGCCAAAAGCGGCTTGCCGTCGATTCGCAATCTTGACGTATTGCGCTTCCAACATCCACCATCCGTCAAAACACATCACGACGGAACGCCCCCATGAAATTCTACAACGCGCCCATGCCGGCGCCGAACCCGCGGCGTGTGCGGATGTTTCTTGCAGAGAAGGGCGTCACGCTTCCCACCGTGGAAGTCTCCATCCTGGCCGGCGAGCTGAAGCAGCCCGCGCACCTCGCGCGTGATCCGCTGGGCCAGCTGCCGACGCTGGAACTGGACGACGGCACATTCCTCTCCGAGACGGTCGCCATCTGCCGCTATCTCGAAAGCCTCCACCCCGCCCCGCCCATGTTCGGCCGCAACGCGCTGGAGACGGCGCGCATCGACATGCTGACGCGGCGCATCGAGTTCCAGATCGGAACGCCGGCCGGCATGTTCTGGCGCCATGCGCATCCGCTCACGGCGCGCGTTGTCGTCCCGCAATACAAGGAATTCGGCGAATCCAACCGCGCGCACTATGAGCGCGGACTTGGCTGGATCGACCGCGAACTGGAAGGCCGGGAATTCGTGGCCGGCGCCGACTACACCATCGCCGATATCTGCCTGCTCTCGATGGTGGATTTCGCCGACTGGATCGGCCTCAAACTCCCCGACACGCTCGTCAATCTGCGCAGCTGGCATGAACGTGTATCGGCCCGGCCGAGCGCCAAGGCGTAGCTTGACCTGCAGCCTGGGCTGAGCCCACCCTGACGCCATGGCCAGGGAGGCGACAATGGCGGCGAACTTCACGCGGCGCGGGGCATTGATGACGGGTGGCGCGCTGGCTGTGCTGGCGGGTTGCGGCGAAACGGCAAAGCTCCCGGCGGCGGACGCCAATGCCACGTTTGACGCTCTGTCGAAGGCATGGCTCGACGAGTTGGCGAAGTCCTCGCCGACCTATGCGACGCAGCTGGGCGATCACCGCTTCGACGGTGAGCTTCCCGATGTGAGCGAGGCGGGCCGCAAGGCGCGCGCAGCCCAGGTGAAGGCCACGCAGGACAAGCTTGCCGCCATCGATCACGGCGCGCTCTCGCGCGACAATCAGGTCGATGCGGCCATGCTGTCTGAATCGCTGGCGGCGGAAACATTCCGCACTGACAAAGTACAGGACTGGGCATGGGATCCGCTCACCTACCAAAGCAATGCAGGCGGCTCGCTCTATGGGCTGGTCGCGCGCGAGTTTGCGCCGCTGCCGGAGCGCCTGTTGAACGCGGCATCACGGATGGAGAAATTCCCCGCCCTGCTCGCCGAAACCCGCAGGCAGCTGGTGGCCGAGCGTGTGCCCCCGATCCTTGCACAAAAATACTCGCAGCAGAATGGCGGCACGATTTCCACCGTCGACGGCATGATCCTTTCCAATCTCGCCGCCCTCGGCCCTGACGACCAGGCGCGCCTGAAGAGGGCGGCGGACACGGCGAAGGCCGCCATCGCCGAACACCAGACATGGATCGACGGCGCGCTTGTTCCCGGCGCCAAGGGCAATTTCCGTTATGGCCCGCTCTATGACGAGCAGTTGAAATTCTCGATCTCGTCCGACATACCGCGCACCGAGCTGCTGGCGAAAGCCAGGGGAGACGCCGACGCGATCCGCGACGAGATGTTCGAGATTTCGGCAAAGCTGACCAACGCCAGACCGGGCGCCGACAAGCTGGCCACCATCCGCGCCGGCATGGCCATCGCGGCAAGGGACAAGCCAGCGCCCGAAAAGCTGTTCGCCGAAGGCAACCGCACGCTGGATGAAGCCACCGCCTTCTGCCGCAAGGGCGACTTCATCTCGATGCCCGACGCGCCCGTGAAGATCATCGAGATGCCCGAATTCCAGCGCGGCTTCTCCGTCGCCTATTGCGATAGCCCCGGCCCGCTCGATCGGCATCTCGAGACATTCTACGCGATCTCTCCGATCCCCACCTCGTGGGACAAGGCGCGCATCGACAGCTATTTGTCGGAATACAACACCCATATGATCTACGAACTCTCGATCCACGAGGCGATGCCGGGGCATTACCTGCAGATCTGGCATTCCAACAAGAACGCCAGCACGACCCGCGCCGTGCTTTCTTCCGGCACGTTCGTCGAAGGCTGGGCGTGCTATGCCGAGGACCTGATGATCGAGATGGGCTTCGGCGCCGACGATCCGCTGCGCCGCCTCACCAACCTCAAGATGCGGCTGCGTTCGGTGACCAACGCCATTCTCGACCAGGGCGTGCATGCCGAAGAGTGGGACGAGGCCACCGCCATGGCCTTCATGACCGGCGAGGCCTTCCAGGAAGAACGCGAAGCCGCCGGCAAATGGGACCGCGCACGCATGAGTTCCGGCCAGCTTGCCACCTACTATGTCGGCTGGGGCGAACACCATGCGCTGCGCAAGCACGCGGAGGCGACATGGGGCACTGACTTCCAGCTGAAGAGATACCACGACACGGCGCTCTCCCACGGCTCTCCGCCTGCCCGTTTCGTTCGCGCACTGATGTTCGACGAGCCGATCAAGTAGCCCTGCGGGCGGTTCACGACTGGTTCAGGACCTGGCGGTTAGCCTCACACCTGCGTCGAATATGCCCGGCGCGGTTGACGCCCGCGCGACGAGAAGCCATTTCGGACCCATGCAGGACATCTGGGGTAGCCGTACAGAATCGGGCCACTCGGTCGCGGAACTCCGCGAGGAGCTTCAACTTCACCTCACGCGCAATCTTGGCGAGCCGCACATCGCTTTTTCCGACAATGATGGCTGGGCCGGAAAATCGAGGGAACCCGGCCCGCCTATCGACGTGCTGGTGGTTCCGCCCGAGGGCGAGCGGCGCTTTGCGTATGTGTGCAGCTTCGGCTCCGGGATGAAAAAGGGCGGCGACGTTGTCTCGCCCGGCAACAAGTCCCGCATGGAGTTCGCCCTCGCCGTTCCGCAGAAGGGCGACGCCGCAGCCGACCTCGCCATGCTGAACCTCGCCGCCAATGCCGTGCGTCAGTTCGCCAAGCTGGTTCACATCCAGTCCGTCCGTGTGAGCCCCGGCGAGACCGTGCAGTTCGCGCGCGAGCCCGGCCCGATGTTCGAGAACTCGAAACAGGTGGCCTTCGCCTTCATCCGCCCGCGCCTGCCGGCGGATGCCTTCCGGCGGATGCGCATTGGCGAGGGCGATAACGTCGACTTCTGGTCGCCCGTGCCGATCTACCGCGAGGAACTGGAAGCGGCCGCCGCCCACGGCGCCGAACGGCTGGCGCGCGGGCTCGAGAAAGCGGGGATCACCGAAATGCTCCACCTCGACCGCCCGACGGTCGCGCGCGCCGCCTTCGGCCTGCGCCGCACATGGGTGTCGCGCATCAAGGACTTCTTCCGCAAACGCTAGCGCCACAGCGGCTTACAACTGGCTATCTTTCGGAAAACTGAAGGGAAAATGCGACCTTCGGGCGCTTGTACTTAACGAATCCCCGGCTAGATTGCCGCCACGTTTCGGAACCGCCGGGGAAGCACACGCGATGGTCGAACTTACGCTGCCGCGCAATTCGAAAATCAAGCCGGGCAAGCGCTGGCCGAAGCCCGCCGCCGCCACGAAGCTGCGCACGTTCAAGATTTACCGCTATGACCCGGAAACCGGCGGCAACCCGCGCTGGGACTACTACCAGATCGACATGAGCAAGGTCGGGCCGATGGTCCTCGACGTGCTCATCTACATCA
Organism: uncultured Rhizobium sp.; assembly: GCA_964529555.1. Lineage (GTDB taxonomy): Bacteria > Pseudomonadota > Alphaproteobacteria > Caulobacterales > Hyphomonadaceae > UBA7672. Next base: position 45,048 of record CAZGWV010000014.1, on the reverse strand, counting down.
AGAACGAGATCGACCCGACGCTGACCTTCCGCCGTTCGTGCCGCGAGGGTGTGTGCGGCTCGTGCTCGATGAACATCGGCGGCCACAACACCATCGCCTGCACCAAGGGCTGGGACGAGTTCTCCGGCGACATCACGATCGCCCCGCTGCCGCACCAGGCGGTGGTGAAGGACCTCGTGCCCGACCTCACCAACTTCTACGCCCAGCATGCGTATGTTCAGCCCTATCTGAAGACGCAGACGCCCGAGCCGCAGAAGGAATGGAAGCAGACCGAGGAAGACCGCTCGAAGCTCGACGGTCTCTACGAGTGCATCATGTGCGCCTCGTGCTCGACCGCTTGCCCCAGCTATTGGTGGAATGGCGACAAGTTCCTCGGGCCGGCCGCGCTGCTGCAGGCCTATCGCTGGATCGTCGACAGCCGCGATGAAGCCACCGGCGAGCGCCTCGACGATCTTGAGGACCCGTTCAAGCTCTATCGCTGCCACACCATCATGAACTGCGCGCAGGTCTGCCCGAAGGGTCTCAACCCGGCCAAGGCCATCGCGGAGATCAAGAAGCTGATGGTCGAACGCGCGACCTGACGACTTGGCGTCCGCCGGCCTCCGGTAACCATGTTTGGCCGCCCCCGGCGCGCGGCTTGCATCCCCTCCCCTGAATCGCCTGATGCGCCCGGGACAAACTCCCAAAGGCGTCCATCTGCATGGGCTGAACGGCTTTCGGAGAGGACTGCGCCATGGCCACGGGTTCCAGGCTGCTCCAACGCGCCGCCCGCCGCGTCAGTCGTGACATCAACTGGGTCACCCGGCGTCTGCTGAACCCGACACCGATGGTCCGCGCCGAAAACATCAATGGCGCGGGTTTCCGTGAAATCTTCCCGGCCGAACACTATGACATGCCGCGCCCGCCGGGATTCGAGGGCGCCGACTGGGCGATCTTCCAGAGCGGCATGAAGACAACAGTGCCGGCGGGCCGCCTGATCGACCTTAAGGACGGTTATCTCGTCAGCGAGGATTCCTGGGTCTTCACGGCAGGCCGCGTCGCGGTGCTCGGCCTGTGGGACCAGCAGGGCCGGATGAGCGAACCCCAGCGCATCTACGCCGCTGGAGAGGTCACGCCCGAACGCCTCGCCACGGCGCATCACCTGCCTGGCGCGACGCTTGTCCTCAACCAGCTCGTCGCCGGCAACTTCTATCACTTCGTGAACCAGTGCCTGCCGCGCCTTGCGATCGCCGAGAAGTACATCGACCTCGCCGCCATCGACCACTTCGTCACGCCGCGCAACACCACCGGCTTCATGCGCCAGCTGCTGGCGCATTGCGGCATCGACGACGCCAAGATCGTCCCCATGGACATGGACGTCATTCGCTGCGACCGGATGATCGCCACCAGCAATCCCGGCCCGCACCATGTGCCGCCCAGCTGGGCCAACGACTATCTGCGCCGCATAATGCCGGTCGTTCCCTCGCCGCTCGCAAACAAGCGTATCTTCATCTCGCGTCTCGATGCGCCCAAACGCCGGCTGCTGAACCATGACGCCGTCATGGCCGTTCTAGAACGCCATGGTTTCGAGCACGTGACGATGAGCGGCCGGAGCGTGGCGGAACAGGCGGCCATCTTCCGCGAGACAGAGATCATGGTCGCCGTGCACGGTGCGGCCCTCGCCAATCTCGCTTTCAGCAAGCCAGGCATGAAGGTGGTCGAGCTCCTGCCGAAAAACCACTTGCAGCCCTGCTTCTGGACCGTCGGCAAGATCGGTGGGCTCGACTACACGATCCTGCGCGGCTCGGAGAAGCCTCTGGCCATGGCCAAATGGCGCCTCGATGTCGATGCCGACCTGACCATCGATCTCGCCGCCCTTGAAGCCGCGCTGATCGCCGCAACCGCCAAGGCGTGATCCTTGTGCGAGCGTGTCGCGCTTCCCTCCGGCTCATCGACCGATAGACTGCCGCCATGCGGGGCGGGCCAAGTGAATGCGGACAGACAACGCCATGAATCATTTCCCGGTCGTCATCCACCACAACCCGGAATGCGGCACGTCCCGCAACGTCCTCGCCATCATCGAGGCTGCGGGGTATGCGCCCGTCATCATCGACTATGTGAGGGAAGGCTGGACGCGCCCGCACCTGCTCGCCCTGTTTGCAGCCGCCGGCGTCACCGCGCGTGAAGCTCTGCGCGAAAAGAAGACGCCCGCCGCCGAACTCGGCCTGCTCGACCCCGCCGTCAGCGACGAGGCACTGATCGCGGCGATGATCAAATACCCGATCCTCGTGAGCCGTCCGTTCGTGGCGACGCCGAAGGGCGTGAAGCTCTGCAGGCCCGACAGCGGCATGGTGCTTGATCTTCTGGAGCGCTGGCCGAAAGGCCCACTCGCGAAGGAAGACGGCTCCCTGCTGATCGACGCGGATGGCAAGCGGGTCTGATCCCGCAATCGAGCCTCCCACTTGCAACGCCCAAATAGCGGCGCAACAACACGCTCAGGCTCACGCTTCGCCCGCTCGCGTCACGGATCTGCCAGCGATCGCCGACATCTACGCGCACGCCGGTCTCCACGGCACGACGAGCTATGAAACTGATGCAACGCGCACTGAACGGCGGAACGGACACCACGCCGCAAGCCTGACACGCACGCAATAAAATAACGAACACTTCACAATGCGTTCGTCAGTCCACGTATCATCGTGCGCGATCACGCCATCGCCGCAATCGATCACCGCATCGCCGCAATCGGGCGCAGATAGCGCGGAACAAGCTGCAAAAACCATGCGTTTTGCAGCTGAGTTTCGTGGGGTGCGTCTTGAGCGATCCCATATTTCAGCTGACGCGCATCGGGCATTTCGCCTGACGGCGCGTCGAACGGAGGCGAACACATGTATATTCGCACCGCAAAGCCCCAGAAGGGCACGCGCATCGCAGGCATGGCAGTTGCTGTCGCCGCCATTGCAGGCCTCGGCTACGTGGTCGCGACCAGCGTGAACAAATTCATAGCTGCGGAGGAGACACGTACGGAGCTGGCGCTCATCACGCCGCCGCCTCCACCGCCCGTCGAGATTCCCGAGCCGCCGAAGGTGGAAGTCGTGAAGGAGGTTGAAGCTCCCCCCGCGCCGCCCGAGATCGTCGTGGCCGATATCGAGGTCTTCCCGGAAGAGCTTCCGGCAATCGTGGCCCCGGTGTCGGACCCGATTCCGCAGCCGGACCCCGCGCCTGTCATGGCGCCGCCTGCGCCTCAGACCCGCTCGGCGCCCAAGCTGCTGGCGAGCCAGAAGCCTGACTATCCGTCGGCCGCGATCCGCGCCGGCGAGCAAGGCACGACCCAGCTTGAGGTGTGCGTCAACGCCGGTGGCCGCGTGACGTCCGTGGCGGTCGCCCGCTCCAGCGGCTCAAAACGTCTCGACGATGCGGCGGCCAAATGGATCCGCGGCGAACGCTTCCAGCCCGCGCGTATCAACGGTTCGGCACAGGACGTGTGCGGACACAGCGTCTATTACGAGTGGAGCCTGCGCGACGTCTGACGCCTCGCATGACTTCAGGTGGACGGCCTGCCCTCACGAGCGGGCCGTTTGCGTGTCGCGAATGACAGCGCGGGCTTGACGGAAAAAGACAGCGGCGGCCCGGAAACCGGACCGCCGCTTGATTTTTGCTCAGGCAGAAAGGGATGAGCTTCAGGCTTCTTCGCGCGTGCCGGTCTTCTCGGCGATGCGGGCGCGTTTGCCGGTGCGGCCGCGCAGGTAATACAGCTTGGCGCGACGGACTTTACCGCGGCGGCGCACTTCGATGCTCTCGAGCACCGGGGAGTTCACCGGGAACACGCGCTCGACGCCTTCGCCGAACGAGAGTTTGCGGACCGTGAAGTTCTCGTTGAGGCCCTGGCCGGCGCGCGCGATGCAGAGACCTTCGAAGGCCTGAACGCGCTCGCGTTCGCCTTCCTTGATCTTCACGTTGACGCGCAGCGTGTCGCCGGGGGCGAAATCGGGGATTTTCTTGCCTTCGGTGACGCGGGCGATTTCCTCGCGCTCGAGGGTCTGGATGAGGTGGGAGGCCATGGTCAGGTCTTTCCGTCGGGCGGCTTGGCCCGCGTAAGGGGGGCATCTTTGGAAGCGGCGTATAAATCGGGTCTTCTGGCTTTAGTCAACTCCTCGGCCTGATTTCTCCGCCACGCCCGGATTTTCGCGTGATCTCCAGAGGTTAACACGGCTGGAATCTCGCGGCCTTCCCACGTCTGGGGCCTTGTATAGTGGGGATGTTCCAGCAGGCCGGCCTCGAAGCTCTCCTCGGACAGGGACTCCGCATTTCCGGCGACACCGGGAATTAGACGCACACAGGCCTCCAGCAAGGCCTGGGCGGCCACCTCCCCGCCGGCCAGCACGAAATCCCCGAGCGAGACTTCTTCCATCTGCCGGCCTTCGATCACCCGCTCGTCCAGCCCCTCGAACCGGCCGCACAGCAGGATGACGCCGGGGCCGGCGGCCAGTTCGCGGACCCGCGCCTGCGTCAGCGGCTTGCCCCGCGGCGACAGGTAGATCAGAGGCCGGCCGGCCCGCTCGATGCTGTCGATCGCGGCGGCGGCCACATCGGCCCGCATCACCATGCCAGCGCCGCCTCCCGAGGGGGTATCATCGACATTGCGATGCTTGCCGATCCCGAACGTGCGGATGTCCACGACGTCCAGCGCCCAAAGGCTGTCGCGCAGGGCGTTGCCGACGATCGAGACGCCCAGCACGCCGGGGAAGGCATCCGGCAGCAGGGTCAGGCAGGTGGCGCGGAAGGTCATGGCGCAGCTGTTATCATCCACGCGCCCGGTTTTGCCAGAAGCGCAGGGCGGGACTGCCAGCACTCTCTTCCTTGGCCCGTGCGTCGATGGTATGGAAACCGTCTCGTTTCCGCGAGATGGAAAAAAGAGCTGGGAGGATCCAAGCCATGAAAATTGTGACGATGATGACCGCCGCCGCGTTGCTGGCGGCGCCGGCGCTGGCCCAGACCGCGCCGAACGACACGCTTACCGTCGTGGTCGCCAACGGCATTTCGATGAACGCCATGGGCAGCGACTTCACGATAGATTTCAAACCGGACGGCACATGGGAAGGCTTCGGCGGCATGGCCGGCAACTACACCGTCGAAGGCGACAATCTCTGCATCAGCAGCGACCAGGGCGAAGCCTGCTCGGTCTATCCGGCTGGCAAGAAATCGGGCGACAAATTCCCGATCGAACTCGGGCCGCTCGGCATGGTGGACGTCACGATCCGCTAGGACCGTCACGTATGACGCCTGCGCAGCGCCGCTCCGAGCTTCCGGGGCGGCGCCTGTGCGTCTGGCTGGCGCATGCCTCTGGCCCCTCTGCGTCTGCCCTCTTGCGGAGTCGATCCCGGTTCGGTTCAATGCAACTTGACATCATCAAGTCGAAGGGTCTGGGAGAGACATCATGAAGTTCGCAAAGCTTATCGCCGCCGTCGCCATCGCCGCTGCGGCTGCTCCGGCTCTGGCGCAAACCGCGCCGAACGACACGATCCAGCTGTTGATCGCCAACGGCGCCGTGCTGGACGCGCCGGGCGCGGGTCTCAAGGGCGACATCACCTATAGCGCCGACGGCACCTTTACCGGCCTCGATGGCGTCTACACCGGAACCTACAAGGTCGATGGCGGGACGCTGTGCTCGACCGCGCCGAGCGTCGGCGAGGACAATAACTGCGTCGAATATCCCGACGGCCTCAAGTCCGGCGACACATTCAAGTTCACCCACCCGCTGGCGGGCGAGATCGAAGTCACCTTCAAATAGTCCAGGCTAACCGCCTGAACGCGAGCGCCGCTCCTGACCGGGGCGGCGTTTTCGTTTGCGGATGTGCAAGATACGCTCCCTTCGAGCGAATGTGATGTGGCGAACCTGCGCCAAGGCGCCTAAGACTCCGGGGCATGCGAAACGATGCGCGGAGGTTGAAGCCGGTGCATGGTCTGGCGGCGGCCCTGCTCGCCTGCCTGCCGCTTCTTGCCGCCTGCGAATCCATGTTCGAGGCCGACGCCCGCAGGACATATCCGCCCGAAGGCCGGCTGGTTGATATCGGCGAAGGCCGCCGCATCCAGATCGATTGCCGCGGTACAGGCGGACCGACCGTGGTGTTCCAGTCGGGCGGGGACATGCTGGGATCTCTTGCCTGGAAGCCCGTGCATGAGCGCGTCGCCCAGAACACGCGCGCCTGCGCCTACAGCCGCGCCGGCATTCTCTGGAGCGACCCGGCGCGCAGCGCATTCAGACCCGAGGAAGTCGCCGAGGATCTTCACGCGGCCCTCGAAGCCGCAGGCGAGGCGGGACCGTTCATCCTCGTCTCGCATTCGCGCGGCGGGCTCTACTCCATGATCTTCGCCGGCCTCTATCGCGAGGATGTCGCCGGCATGGTGTTCGCGGACTCCTCCCACCCCGATCAGGAAATGCGCTTTGCAGAAGCGGCTCTGCCGGTTGGCGACTACGTTTCGCCCGGCCAGGAGTTCA
>CAZGWV010000014.1:22393-38470 GCA_964529555.1 uncultured Rhizobium sp. | reverse complement strand
GACGCGCACGACGCCTACCTGCTTTCAACCGACGGCCTCGTGGCAGGCTCGGACACGCCCGAGAGCGAAGTCGTGTGGCGCCGCCTGCAGGCCGATCTCGCCACCTGGTCAAGCCGTGGGCGGTTGCAGATCGTGCCTGAGTCCAACCACGCCTTCTTCTTCCATCGCCCGGACGTCGTCGCCGACGCAATCGATGAAGTGCTCGCCGCTATCCGGGTGGTGAGACGGCGGCCGCCTCCGGCTGGCTAGACTTGTTCCTGGCCGCGACCACCGTCGCCGCCATGTCGCCCGATACATTGCCCACCGTGCGGAAAATATCGGGCACGGATTCGACCGCGACAAGAATGCCCAGCAGTTCGATGGGCACGCCCATCGCCATCGAGATCGGCGCAACACTCGCGACGAAGGAAATCTCCCCCGGCAAGCCCACCGATCCGATGCTGATCGCAATGGCGACGAACCCGCCCGTGATGATGGCGCCCGGCGTGAGCGGCACGCCCATCACAGCCGCGCAGAAGAACACCACGCCAAGATTCGCGACCGGGCTTGTCATCCTGAAGACAGCCACGGCGAGCGGCAGAACGATGTTCGCGGTGCGCTCGGGCACGTCCAGCGCATCGCGCGAGCGCTCCACCATCAGCGGCATGGACGCCAGCGAAGACCGGCTGGAAATCGCCACCGCCAGCACAGGCGCGATCGCGTTGGCGAAACGCGCGATACCGACCTTGCCCCACACCACGGCGAAGATGAACGCAATAGGCACGATCAGCGCCGTCACCACCGAGACGATGACGAGATAGTGCGCGATCGTGCCCACGATTTCGATGCCGGCGATCAGGCCGACGCCGAGCGCCAGCGCGAACACGCCGATGGGCGCCACATAAAGAACCCAGCGCACGATGACGATCATCGTGTCCGCAACAGACCGGAAGAAACCGATCATCGGCGCACGTTGCGCCTGCGGCAGCTGGGTCGCGGCAAAGCCGAAGAACATCGCGAACACGACCAGCGGCAGCACCGCGCCCTCGGCAGCGGCGGCGACCGTATTGCCCGGCGCCAGCGCCGCCAGCCATTCGCCCAGCGTGGGCGGGGCTGCAGGCTGCGTCGGCCGACCTCCTGCATCCGCGATCAATCTTTCAGCTGCAAGCCCATCGACCGGCCAGATGGAGAGAGCCAGCGGAAAGACCACGCAGGCAAAAGCCGTTGCCGAGACCAGCAGCACGCCGAACACGAACACCGATCGTGCCGCCAACCTGCCGCTGGACGCGGCATCGGCCACCGAGGCGACACCCGACACCAGCAGACAGAACACCAGCGGGATCACCGTCATCCGCAACAGGTTCAGCCAGAGATCGCCGACATGGCTGACCTCCCGCGTCGCGTAGACCATGCCCGGATCGTTGCTGTTGGCCGCCAGCGCGCCCACCAGGACGCCCGCCGCCAGCGCGAACAGCGTCAGCAGGCTAAGCCATTTCAGCATGCGTCCATTCTCCAGCCCCTGTCGTCCGGGACGCTAGCGGGAAAGCCGCGCCGCCGCTACTTCAGGATCGGGAGAACGATATAGCTCGGCTCGGATCGCGAGTGCTTCACCTGGTTGGTCGCGACCACGCCGTCCTTTTCGAATGCGTTGCGGCCGCCCGTGTTGAGGTTGCGCGCATATTTCGGGAAGGACGACGACGTGATCTCCACGCGGATGCGATGCCCCGGCAGGAACGTGTTTGCCGTGGTCATCGGCGTCAGGTCCAGCTTGTAGGTCTTGCCCTTCTCCATGAACACCTCGCGGTCATAACCTTCGCGGAAGCGGGCGCGCAGGATGGTGTCGTCGATGATGTAGGCTGTGCCGTCGGGCGCCACATCGACCAGCTTCACCGCGAAGTCCGTGTCCTTCGCATCCGATGACACATGCAGGATCGCATCGACGAAACCCGCGACCGCGATCGGCTCCTTCAGCGGATCGGACGTGTAGACCAGAACATCGTGGCGCACCTCGACAGGGCGCTGGTCGAATGCGCCGGGAACCACCACGCCGCCATTGCAGCAGTCGCCGCCGCCGATGGTCTGCACCGGCGTCCTGGGATCGTAGACGAACGTGTCGGCGGGCTCGTTGCCGGTGGGCGCCGAGAAGGACAGCTTGCCGTCGCCGAACATCGAGTTCGCCTTGCCGCCGGAGCGCAGATAGAGCTTCACCTCCTGCGCCTGCTTGGGCGGCCACTGGTCTGCAGTGCGCCAGGCATTCTCGCCCATCTGGAAGTAGCGGATTTTCGGCTTGTCCTGGAACGCCTGCGCGTCGCTCTTGAGGAAGCGGTCGAAGAACGACCAGACGTCGTCCATCACGTTGAGCGAGGCATCGCCAAGCTGGCGGTCGCCGGACTTGAAGTTCGGGCCAAGGCTGGCGTAGGCGCAGTGAACGCTGGGCCCGACGATGGCGTACTGGTTGTCGCGCGTCTCGGCATCGACGCCGGATTTCGTGGCGTGCGTATAGAGCGCCATGTTGGGGCCGATGGAGACATCGTACCAGGAATTGTACCAGAGAGATGGCACGCCCCAGCTTTCATTGTCGTGGTAGAGCCCGCCCTTGAACCATTCGGGGTCGTCGGGAAGGTCGCGGGCGATCAGCTTCTCGTTCGTGCCCGGCGGCTCTCCCAGCGAACTCAGCAGCTCTGCATAGGGCAGATGCCAGACATGCTTCGCCCAGGTCACCTCCGGCTTCTTCGGATTGAGGTCGGAATATTGCGACAGGTGTTGCCGCACCTCCGGCTCCAGACCTTCGGGGATCTGCGCGCGTAACGGATTGTCGACGCCATAGAGCCAGATCGAAAACAGCGTGCGCGGCACGCCGCCGCGATACCAGTTGCCCTGCTCGTGGAATTCACCGACGCGGCCAATGCCTGCGCCCGACGCCATCGGAACCATGGCCGCGTGGGCCGGGTGGTTGGTAGCGGCAAGCTGCAGTTGCCATTCAGCCGTGGACGAGCAGCCGAGCGTGCCGACCTTCTTGTTGGACCAGGGCTGGTCCGCGATCCACGTCAGCGCGTCATATCCGTCCGTGCGCGGATAGCCGAGGATTTCGAACTCGCCTTCGGAGAAATAGCGGCCGCGTTCGTTCTGGTAGATCACCGCATAACCGCGGTCGATGCCTTCGACGGTCTGGCGCAGCGATCCGCCCGCCAGCGTATTCATGTTGTAGGGCGTGCGCACGAAGATGGTGGGCACCGGCCCCGTCGCATCCTTCGGGCGGTAGATGTCGGTGGAGAGATGCACGCCGTCGCGCATCGGCATCAGCGCCTTGCGCTCGACCACCGCGCGTTTCGCAAGCTCCGCATTGAGAGCGGCATCGCTCCACTTGGAGTAATCGGTGAGGACGCGCTCATCGTCCGAGACGACGGGCAGAGCTGGAGCCGGTCCCGTCTGTGAGATCGCTGGCAATCCGATCGGAACAAGCGTTGCAACCGCAAGTCCGAAGCCGGCAAGCAATGTGCGTTTCATAATGCGTCCCTGATGCTGTCGTGGGGGACGCTAGCAGCGTCCGCCCGGAAAAGCCAAGTGACAGGACAAGGCCTCAGGCGCGCTTCTGTCCATCGGCACGGCGGCGCTCGATATAGGCGCGCAGCACCGCGTTGAGGCCTGCGTGCGGGTCTTCCTTCCGGCCGGCGAACCAGTCGGCGATCTCAGGATCGAGACGAAGACGGACCACCTTGCGGCCGCGGGAGGGATAGAGCGGCACGGCCTCCCGCCAGAAGGCCGGCCCGAGGCTTTCGCGCGGGCTGGCTTGCTCCAGCGTGAAATCCTCCATCTTGCGGACCTGCCCACGGGACCGTTGCGCGGTAGATTGCCTCGTCATCGCGATCAGCCTTCCATGCTTCCACCAGGCGCCGGCGCGAATTGCGCGGCGTCCACGCCACCACCATGAAGTATCCGTCGACGTGGCCCAGCGCATAGATGCGCCGCTCGCCATGAAACCGGCGCGGGTCTTCCCGCTCGAGCACGGGACCGTCGAACATCATCGCCGCACGGACGAAATCGACGCCGTTCCGGGCGAGATTACGCTCGCGGCGCGATTCCTCCCATTCGAACATGACGCCCTCACACGGCCCTGCAGCCTCTTCATTTCTGGCGGCGCGACGCTCCGCTGGCAAGCGCGCATGGCTTGACCGCCACCCCCATCGCCCCTACTCCGCGCGCCTGTTTCCAAGTCCTCGGACCTGGAGGCCAACCAACAAGACACTCGACCCGTAGGGCGGTTCGATCCCGCCACGGCGCCTGGAGAGACACGCGATGGCCCGCAAGAAGAAGGGCGAGCCGGTTCACGGCTGGCTGATCCTCGACAAACCCGAAGGCGTGACCTCGACGCAGGCGGTCGGCATCTGCCGCCGCATTTTCAACGCGCAGAAGGCCGGCCATGGCGGCACGCTGGACCCGCTGGCGTCGGGCATCCTGCCGCTCGCTTTCGGCGAAGCCACGAAAACCGTCGGCTATGTCATGGAGGCGGACAAGGACTACGTCTTCACCATCCGCTGGGGCCAGTCCACCACCACCCAGGACCGCGAGGGCGAGGTCACCGCCACCTCCGACGTCCGCCCAACCCGCGCCGCCATCGAAACCCTGCTCCCGACCTTCATCGGCGAGATCGACCAGGTGCCGCCCCAGTTCTCGGCCATCAAGGTCAATGGCGAGCGCGCCTACGACCTCGCCCGCGAAGGCGAGACGGTCGAGCTGCCCTCACGTAAGGTAAACCTTTACTCGGCCGAGCTGGTCGATTGCCCGTCTGCCGACCTCGCTGTCATCAAGGTGAAGTGCGGAAAAGGTTTTTATATCAGGGCCCTGGTCCGTGATATCGCCGCCGCGCTGGGGGCTGAGGGCCATGTCGCCGCCCTGCGCCGGACGCGGGTTGGCGCATTTGCCGAGGGCGCGGCAATTCAGCTTTCAATTCTGCAGCAAATGGGCGATAAGCCCGCGCTGGACAAAACCCTTGTCCCCCTCGAGACCGCGCTGGACGACATCCCGGCGCTGGCCATCAGCGGGGAAGAGGCGTCCAGGCTCAGGCAGGGCCGAGAGATCGTACTTCTGCCCCATCAGGTCGAGGCGTTTCGGGAGATGCGCCGTCCTCGTCAAGTGCCATTGCGCATTAACGGGGAGGATGCCTCCCGCATTTGTCTGGCCACTGAAAAGGTGGGCGAAGAACAACTCGGCGTCGCTCTGGGTGAAGTCCGGGCCGGCAGGTTCATGCCGGTTCGCGTGTTCAACCAATAGCTTGGCCCACGGGCCTAAGGAGAAACCCGATGTCGATCACGCCGGAGGCGAAAGCCGCCCTGATCAAGAAGCATGCCCGCACCGAAGGCGATACGGGCTCCCCCGAAGTGCAGGTTGCTATCCTCACGCACCGGATCACTTACCTGACCGGGCACTTCAAGGAACACAAGAAAGACAACCACTCGCGCCGCGGCCTTCTCAAGATGGTCTCGCAGCGCCGCCGACTGCTCGACTACCTCAAGTCGAGGGATGAAGGCCGCTACCAGGCCATCATCAAGGAGCTGGAGCTCCGCCGCTAGATCGCGGTTCTGAAATCCCCCGCCGGCCCACCGGGGCCGGCGGTTTTCGTATGGAAAGAGACAATCGAGATGTTTGACATCAAACGCGTTACGATCGACTGGGCGGGCCGTCCGCTTACGCTGGAAACCGGCCGCATCGCGCGCCAGGCCGACGGCGCTGTGCTGGCGACCTATGGCGAGACGAGCGTTCTTGCCGCCGTCGTTTATGCGCGCAAAGCCAAAGAGGGCCAGGACTTCTTCCCCCTCACCGTGAACTATCAGGAGCGCTATTACGCTGCCGGCCGCATTCCCGGCGGCTTCTTCAAGCGCGAAGGCCGTCCGACCGAGAAGGACACGCTGACGTCCCGCCTCATCGACCGCCCGATCCGCCCGCTGTTCGCTGACGGCTTCAAGAACGAAGTCCAGGTCACGGTCACCGTGCTGTCCTATGACCAGGAAAACGATGCGGATATCGTCGGCATGGTCGCCGCCTCCGCAGCGCTCGTCCTCTCGGGCGCACCGTTCGCCGGCCCGATCGCGGCTGCCCGCGTCGGCTACAAGGACGGCGAATACATCATCAACCCGACCGCCGAGCAGATGGAGAACTTCCAGCTCGACCTCGTTGTCGCCGGCACGACCGAAGGCGTGATGATGGTCGAATCCGAAGCCAAGGAACTGCCGGAAGACGTCATGCTCGGCGCCGTGAAAGCCGGCCACGAGAGCTTCCAGGCCGTGATCGAGGCGATCATCCAGCTGGCCGAGAAAGCGGCCAAGGACCCGTTCGAATTCGAAAGCCCGGATCATTCCGCGCTGCTGAAATCGATCCAGGAAGTCGCCGGCGACGACCTTTCCGCCGCCTACAAGATCAAGGACAAGGGCGAGCGCCACGACGCCGTGAACGCGGCTCGCGAGAAGGCCAAGGCCGTACTCGTGAAATCGGACGCGAACCCCACGGGCGCTGACCCGCTGGTGTTCAAGGAACAGTTCAAGGAAGCAGAAGCCAAGGTCGTGCGCGGAGACATCATCCGCACCGGCGTTCGCATCGACGGCCGCAAGACGACCGACATCCGCGCCATCGAAAGCCACGTCTCCGTCCTGCCGCGTACGCACGGCTCGGCGCTGTTCACGCGCGGCGAAACGCAGGCGCTCTGCGTCGCCACGCTCGGCACCGCCGAAGACGAGCAGTACATCGACGGCCTGGAAGGAACGAAGAAGGAGAAATTCCTTCTCCACTACAACTTCCCTCCCTACTCCGTCGGCGAAACCGGCCGCATGGGCTCGCCCGGCCGCCGCGAAATCGGCCACGGCAAGCTGGCCTGGCGCGCGGTGAAAGCCGTGCTGCCGAAGCCGGAAGACTTCCCCTACACGCTGCGCATCGTCTCCGAGATCATGGAATCGAACGGCTCATCCTCGATGGCGACCGTCTGCGGCTCCTCGCTCGCGATGATGGACGCCGGCGTGCCGATCAGCCGTCCGGTGTCGGGCATCGCCATGGGTCTCATCAAGGACGCGGAAGGCATCGCCATCCTGTCCGACATTCTCGGCGATGAAGACCATCTCGGCGACATGGACTTCAAGGTCGCCGGCACGGAAGCGGGCGTCACCTCGCTCCAGATGGACCTGAAGATCGACTCGGTCACTTTCGACATCATGAAGACGGCGCTCGCCCAGGCGAACGCCGGCCGCCTCCACATTCTTGGCGAAATGAACAAGGCGATGGACGGCGCGCGCACCGAAGTCTCCGAGAACGCGCCGAAAATGATCTCGATGAAGATCCCGGTCGACAAGATCCGCGACGTCATCGGCACGGGCGGCAAGGTCATCCGTGAGATCGTCGAGAAGACGGGCGCGAAGATCAATGTCGAGGACGACGGCACGGTGAAGATCGCCGCGGTCGAGAAAGAGTCGCTCGAAGCCGCCCAGAAATGGATCCACGGCCTCACGGCTGACCCGGAAATCGGCGCGATCTACGAAGGCAAGGTCGTAAAGGTCATGGAGTTCGGCGCGTTCGTGAACTTCTTCGGCGCGAAGGACGGCCTCGTCCACGTCTCGCAACTCGCCGCCGAGCGCGTTGAATCCCCGTCGGCCATCGTCAAGGAGGGCGACACCGTGAAGGTGAAGCTTCTCGGCTTCGACGATCGCGGCAAGGTTCGTCTGTCGATGAAAGCCGTGAACCAGGAAACGGGCGAAGCCATCGAAGGCGTCGTGGATGATGGTCCGTCCGGCGATCGCCCGCCGCGCGGCGATCGTCCGCGCCGCGATGGAGATCGCGGCGGTCGCGGCGGCGGCCGTGGCCCGCGCCGCGAACGCAACGATGGACCGAAGGAGGGCGCGGAATAATCTCCGCACTCCTTTCGAGAGAAATACAGCGGCCGCCCCTTCCGGGGCGGCCGTTTGCTTTGAAGTCTGGCGCGCGGCTAGGATGGGCAGACGCACGGAAGTCTTTGCATGCAGATCGTCTATCTCATCTTCGCGGTCCTGATGCTGCTTGCCGTCTGGCGCATGTGGCGCACGCGGCACGGCGAGGTGGAAGACAAGCCTGATCCTCGCCTTGATCCTGCCGAAGGGCAGCCTGAAGCGCATGAGGCGCTGCAACTCCTTCAGCAGCAGAACTGGCCGGCGCTGACGCAACTCTATGGCCGCATCTCGCCAAGCGACCGCTACCACCTGATCGAAAGCCTCGCGGCGCTGCATCGCGCGACGCCGCCCGAAGCGCCGGTCGATGCCGATAGCTCCATCCTCACGATCATCGGCGGCATCCTGATGTTCCAGGGCATGACACTCAGAGGGTCAGGCCCGGCGACGTCCATAGTGAAGGCAAACACGCCGCGCATGATGGAGAATCTGAAGGCCTCGGCGGCCATGCTCCGGGAAGCTTCGACACGCTATCCGAACGACAGCACCAACCTCGCTCTGCAGATCCGCCTCGAAACTTTCACCACAGGCGATGGCGCGCAGATCAACAGCCTCATCGGCCGCATCCAGGCGTCCGGCGAGGACAACGTCTACGCGGCGCTCAATCACCTGCTCGCCAATACGCCCCGGCTACGCGGCACAACCAGCTGGATGTGGAAGGTCGCGAACGAATGGGCCAGCGAAGGCCCCAACGCCGCATGGCTCGCCATTCCCGCCCGCGCTCACGCCGAAGAATGGCGCCACGCCGTGGTGCTCAGCCCGCCGAACGCGCCCGAGCGTGCGGCCATGATCGACCTGATGCAGGACGATGGCTTCCATCGCCACATCGCAAAGCTCGATGACATGTTCTGGGCGGCGCTCGATCGCGAACCGCTATCGGGCGCCGAGGCGTCGTTTGCGCACAACCATTTCGCGTTCCTGATGCACCTGTTCAAGATGGGCCAGCGGGTAAAGCCTCATCTTGAGCGCATAGGGCCCCACATCGCGCACGATCCCTGGAAGCTGATGCCCACGATATCGACCGAACCATCGCGCCTGCTGGCCGACCTGCGCCGCCAGTACGGCTTGCCAGCGCTCGATCTGCCCGCTCGCCGCTAGACGGTCAGGCCGGCATCCTGCCTGCCGCATCGACCGGAAAGCGCAGCTCGACGCCAACGCCCTTCTCGCGAGACACCGTCACCTCTCCGCCAAGCTGCTGAGCCAGCCCCGATATCAGCCGCGTGCCAAGACCCATGCCGCCCGCCGGCGTTTCCGACATACCGACGCCGTTATCCCGCACGACGAGCACGGCCTCATTGCCTTCGAGCGGCCGCTCGAGCGCAATCTCCACCTTCCCCGGCCGGCCATTTGGAAATCCGTGCTTGAAGGCGTTGGAGACGATCTCGTTGACGATCAGGCCGAGCGGCAACGCCTGCTCCGGCGAAAGCTGCAAGGCCGCCAGCCGCCATGACAGTTCGACGCCCGGCGGCGCCGAATCGCGCAGCCCGGTCAGCACGCGCGCGAGATACGCCTCCGCATCCAGCACGCCGAACTGGTCGCTCTCATAGATATGCTGGTGAACCGCGCTCATTGCGGCAATGCGGCGCGTGAGGTCTTCCTTCATCGCCGGCGGCGCCTGTTGCAGGCGGATCAGCGACATCACCTGCTGCAGATTGTTCTTCACCCGGTGGTGGATTTCCTGGAACAGCACGCGGTTCTGCCCCAGCGCCGTCTCGAGCTCGCGCCTGTTGCGCTCATGCCGCAGCAGTAGCAGGGTGACCCACCCGCACAACACCACCAGCGCAAGGAAAATCGGCGCGGCCACCAGCGCGGTGTACCCGACGCGCTCCCAGAACACATCCGACGTCGCCGTTTGCGACATCGTTGCGGTGACGATCAGCCCGAGATCGGCAAGCGTTGTGTACGCGACAAGCCGCACATGCTTGTCGATCGGTGAAGGGCGCGAGATGAACACGCCCTCGGGCGTCTTGGGCAACTGGTTGGAGAACATCTCCTGGTCGGATATGTTGACCGCCTTGTCAGGCACCGGGAAGCGGGTGACCAGCCAGCCATCCTTGCGCACGATGTTGACGCTCGATCCCGTCCCGAGCGCAAGCTCGTTCCAGACGTTCGACAGCGTGTCCGCCGCCATATAGGTCGCGACGACGCCAGCGAACTTGCCATCCCGCTCAATCCGTCGGGCAATCCCGAAAAAGCGCAACGTGGTCGCATCCCCGAGCATGCTGGTGATGGTCCACGGCGCGCCGTCCTTCAGCGCGTCGAACGCGATGTCCGCCGACACGCTGGCCCCACGCGCCCCTCCGCGCTGGATGCTACGGCCTTCCGTGTCGTAAACGGCGGTCAGCGTGTTCGCCACCGCGCCCGGCTGCGGTTCGAAGCGCGCCGGATCGGCTCCAAGCTGGGTGTCGTAAACGCGCAGCCGCTCCAGTGTAGATTCCACCAGCAACCGCGCATTCGCGCTCACAACCCTGACGGCCGCAGTGACACGATCGTTCGCCGCTGCAGCCATATCGCGCTGCGAGAGCCAGATCAGCAGCACTGCGAACAGCGGCACAAGAACCGGAATCAGGAAGATGAGCCCAATGGCTGCGCGCACGCCGCCGCGCCGTCCCACTTGAGGAAAACCGCCGAATGCCACCGTCTCTCCCGAAGGCTGCGCGAGGCTCGCCTGTCCAGTCCTTGATCTAGGTCACCATATTGCCAGACAAGACCATGCGCGCCAGCATAAAGCATAATCAATGGAACATGCTTGACCGCTTCCGCTGCGATGCTACCCCGGCATGATACTGACCGGGCCCAACGCTATCATCGACAAGGCCCGCCGGCGCACACGGACGGCGCACAAGGACTTCGAGGGTTAACGTGGCTTCGGACGACCACGACGCGACGTCCCCGCAGGACCCGAGCCTTCGCCTGCTCACGCGCGTGGCCGACTTCGTCGAGCCTCTCACCCGCTTCGACCGTGGCCACCTCGCGCTTGAAGCGAGCCGGCGCCGCATCGTCGAAGTAGCCGCCCGCCAGACCTTCCGCGTCGCGCTGGAGTTCAAGCGCAGTGAGGGAAAGGGCGCCTTGCCCGCAGGCGTCGTCGCGACCTCCGGCGCGCAGGCGATGGCGGCCGAGACCGACGGCCAACTGGCCGCCGCCCGCACCGGCACGCCCGCCAGGCTCGCGGAATGGGCTGCACGGCATGGCGAGGACGCGCTGCGCCGTCCAACGATTGCCGACTGCTTCACGCCGCCGCCCATTATCGGCCTTGTCGAAGCCTGCGGCTCCTGCCGGGGGCGCGGCAAGATCGGCTGCAAGACATGCAGCGCCGCCGGAACAGTCGAATGCCCGACATGCGCCGGACGAGGGTCACGTCCCTGTTCCGCCTGCAAGGAGACCGGCACGGAACGCTGCAGCCGCTGCCTCGGCCAGGGCTATGAGATCGTGCATCGGCAGGAAACCGTGTGGGACGCCAGGACCAATACCGGCCGTACACAGAACGTCCCCGAGCGGCGCACTTGCGGCGGCTGCGGCGGGTCGGGCAGCGTCGCCTGCGCGCGATGCGGCGGCGCGCGGCGGGAAACATGCTCGCGATGCGCCGGCCAGCGCAAGGTAACCTGCGAGACCTGCAAGGGCGCGGGCGCGCTCGGCTGCGAGACCTGCGGCGCGACCGGCAAACGCCATTTCACCAGCCAGCTTACCTGCGCCATCGTCGAGACGTTCGAAGTCGCGCCACGCACCGCCGACGCCGAAGCGGCGCCCACGCTCGAATCGCTGGCCACCATCGAGCAGGTGCTGAACTACGCCGAGGCTCACCGCACCACGGCGGAGACGGACGCCTCCACCTTCCGGCGCGAGACCGTGGCGTCCATCCCGGTGACGTCCATCGTCGTGGCGGTGGGGTCGCGCCGCGCGCATGTGCATGGCTTCGGCCCGTCGCAGGATATCCGCGACTTCGCCAACATCGCCGGTATTCTGCTTTCGGACGATCTCGACGCGCTGGAATCCGCCCTGCCCGCAACGCGCCTCGTCCCGCCGCGCGCGACGGTAGAGCTGGAGGCCGCGCTCGCTGCCGCGCTTGCGTCGGAAGCAAACGTCGCGATTGCGGAGAAGCCGGGCGTCAAAGGGCTTGCAGCAGTGCTGCAGGAATTTCGCGGCCTGCTGACGGAAGATCATGTGCGCCGGACATCGGCGGCAATGAGCAAGGCGATGACCCGCGCCTACTGGGCGGCGATGGTGCGCGGGCCGGTCGCCATTCTCGCCATGCCGCTGCTGCAGGTTCCGGTGGAGCTGATGCTGCGCGGACTCGATCCCGCTGCGCGCTTCTCCGCCATGCTGGGCGTGATGCTGCTGTCGCTGGGCGGCGCCATCGGCGCACACATGCTGGTCGTGACGATGCTGGAGCGCAGGCTCGCGCCCGCCGGTGCGCCTCGCCTCAGCAAGATGGTCTCGCGACAGGGCCTCCTGCGGAACTGGCTGATCGGCGCGAGCGCGACCGTCGTGCTCGGAACCCTCGCCGTCGCCGGCCTCGTGAATATCGTGGCGCCGGCAGCGTCCGTCGCGGTCACGGCGCCCTGAAGCGTCAGGGCGTTGCCGGAGGCATTCCCGCGATCCATTCGCGGATAAGGGCGAGCCCCTCCTTATCCACCACCGTGCGGCCAAGTTCGGGCATCAGCACGCCGGGTTCGACCGACAACAGCCGATGCACGAGAATCGACTGATCGGGCCGGCCGGGCTCTATGACGAAGAGGCTGTCGCCCGATCCGCGCCCGGCGGCGGTCGGCCGCTTGTGAATACCCCAGCCGGTCGGATTGGTTTCGTCCCACGCGAGAAACAGCCCGGAATTGGACGCGCCGCCGCCCGCGCGGTGGCAATGCGCACAGTTGATGTCGAGCCAGGCCCGCGCCCGTTCTTCGATGGCCGCATCGCCCATCGCTGCAGGCGCAGCGGGGGCAGTCTCCGGCGCACCGGCAAGAACGCCGCGCGCCGTCCAGTCGGCAAGCTGGTTCACGCCATGCGGACCGACATGATTGAGGCTGCGCGCCGACGGGCCGATGGGCGAAAGCACGCCATCCTTCAGATGGCACAGCTTGCACTGGTTGCGGTTCGGCACGGCGTAGTCGATCGACAGAGCCTGACCGTCGGGAGCGATCGTCTCGATCACCTGACGGCCGCCCACGGGCGCGTAGGTCGCTTCGGTCTGCCCGGCATTCCAGACATAGGGATAGGCGATCCAGCCATCCTGCCTGCGGATCAGCAGGCGCGTCTCGATATAGTGCTCGCCATCTTCCGGCTTGCGCATGTCGGGCGCGAACGCAAACGTCTTGATCAGGACAGAGCCGACCGGAAAGTCGAACACGTCCGACGCATCATAGGCCGCAGCCTTGCCCTTGGGCACATAGACCGCGCGATGCTTGGCCGCGTAGTCGCTGAACAGCGGATTGACGAGATCGAACGCGACGACGCCCTCAGCCAGCGTGCGCGCGCCGGCATCGGCGAAGAGGCCATAGTCCGACAGCTTCGGCGCAGGATCGGCTGCGAGGATGACGCTATCGCGCACGCCTGCGGGCTGGCCGCAGGCGGCGAGGAACAGCGTCGCCAGTGCTGCCAGCCATGCTGCTACTGCGATCTTCGTGTGCGTGGTCATCTCCGGTCGAGCGCCCTGATGCCGGCTTCGGATCAGGAGTCGCCTTCCGCCTTCTTGTCATGTGCGAGCACGACGGGCTTGGGCTCTTCAATCGCGGCGTCAGCCTGGCGCGTGTGCGTGGGGTTTGCCTTCGTCAGGTCCGGCGGCGTCGCGCCAAGGCCGAGGCTGATGAAGCCCACTTCCGGCTTCTCGCGAACGACGATGCGGACGTCTTCCGACTTCCCGCCATAGCTGGTGACGCCGTCCCAGACGATGGCCGGCAGGCTTCCGCCCAGCACCGGCGCCAGCGGCGCCAGCCTGCCCTGCGGATCATTGCCGCCCGCGCCATACTCGTTATCGCGGATCACGAAGTCACGCGGCAGCGGGTTGTAGTTCGCATCGTCGAACGTATCCGAATAGGCGACGACCATGACGTGCGTGGTCTTGTTCTGGTCGAACTTGTTGTTGAAGACATGGACATTGCGGTTCGCCATCAGCAGCACGCCCGTACCCGTCGGCACGCCGGCGACGATGTTGCCCGGCGGAGCGAAGTTCTGCGTGTCGTTCTGCACGATCTCGTTGTTGAAGATGCGCGTGGAATGGCCGCCCATAACCGGCAGGTTCGGCAGGTCGAACACCAGGATGCCTCCCGCATTGCGCGTGGCGACGTTGTCGTAGACGTCGGCATTCATCGAGTTCTCGATCTCGATGCCGGCCACGTTGAACTCGGCGCGGCTGTTGCGGACGATAATGTTCTTCGACTGGCCGACATAGATGCCGGCGTCGGATGCGCCCGACACGATCACGCCGTCGATCAGCACATTCTCCGATTCCACCGGATAGACGCCATAGGCGCCGTTCGTCGCCAGCGGACCGCCCGTCCAGATCACTTTCAGGTCCTTGTAGGTGATGTTGTCGGCGTCCTTCGACTTGATGCCGTCACCCTTGGTGTCCTGCATCGTGAAGCCGCTCAGCGTCACGCCGTCGGATGTGACCAGCAGGCCCTCGCCCGCGCCCTTCTGCTCCTTGAAGGAGATGATGGTCTTGTCGATGCCGGCGCCACGGAAGGTTACGTTGTCGACATCGAGCGACAGGCCCTCGGTGAAGTTGAACGTGCCTTCGGCCAACTCGATCACATCGCCCGACTTGGCGTCCTGCAGCCGCGTCTGCAGCTGTGTGTAGGCCTCCGCTCCAGGCGCGATGGGCGCAGGCTTGCCGGCGTCACACGCGGCAGCAAGCGTCAGAACAGAAACAGCTGCGATCAGAGAGCGCATGAAGTCCTCCCGAGACATTCCGATTTCGGAGGGACTCTCGGACGTGCGCTGGCAGTGTCAAGTTGTCCATGCGTCATACTGA
Source organism: uncultured Rhizobium sp. (assembly GCA_964529555.1). Classification (GTDB taxonomy): domain Bacteria; phylum Pseudomonadota; class Alphaproteobacteria; order Caulobacterales; family Hyphomonadaceae; genus UBA7672. The sequence goes on along the minus strand of CAZGWV010000014.1, from coordinate 23,560 downwards.
AAAAGCCGCGGCCGCCTCTTGGGGGGAAGAAGCGGCCGCGGGGTGGGGCCGGCCACTCACAGACCGGCCTCGGGGGGGATTTGTGGGCGCCTACTGACCCAGCGCCCAGATCACCAGGCCGGTCGCAGCCGCGATCAACAGAATGTCGCCTGTACGGCTGTCCCGGTAATAATGCTGCCCGTGGCGCGGCGGCGGCAGGCGATAGCGATTGTAGTCGTTGATCACCACGTATGAGCTGTAGTGCGGACGGTATGAAAAGTAGTCGCCGCGACGCCAGTTGTGGTGATTGCCGCGAGCATCATGCCAGCCGCCGCGATAGCGATGGTCGTCGCGACGATGGTCGCGCCTGTCGCCACGGTGGTCACGGTCGTAACCCCGGTCGCGGCCACGATCGTGATCGCGGCCACGGCGCTGGTCCGCAAAGGCGGGCGCAACGGCGGTTACCGCGATGAGGCCGGCCGCCAGCGAAGTAGCAATGAGACGCATGGAGCACTCCTTTCAGTCTCGACGCTCCGATGAAAACGCATGGCGGATGAACAGACATAGACTCATCCGTTCATATACCTCGGCGCGCCGTCGTTCATATTAAACGAGCGCAAATTCAACGGTATAGCGCATGCGAGTCGATGAGATTTTCTGCAGTTGCCGTGTGCGCCACTCCGAGGCGGCGTTCATCGAGACCGGCTAGCTGAACACAGATCAGGCCGCCGTGCGGTTCTGACAGGTCGCAGCGGCGGACTCGATCCAGCCCTTCACGCGCTCGCGCGCCGGCGGCTTGCCATCGCGCAGCAACCGCTCGCCCTCGTTCGACGTTGCGAAGAGTTCGATGGCGTCCATCAACGAGTCGAGATCGGTCCCCGCAAGATCGTCGATGCTGTAGATGCCCGCGCCGACGAGGATCTGCGCGTTGGTTCCATTGAGATCGGGAACCGAGCAGGCCAGCAACGCCTGCGCCTGCCAGTCCTTGATGACGCCGGCATTGATGTGGCTGGCCTTGATGCGCTGGGCTGCATCCTCGGGCGCCAGCGACAGGAGATCGCCCACGGTGTTCACGCCGATGACGCTGAGCCGCCCGGCCGTCTTGGGCCCGATGGACGGCGCATCAACCACAGCCGCTTCCCGCGAAAGGCGGACGCGCGGACCTGCAGGCGCAGCAGCAGGCGCCGC